>JABGWU010000304.1 GCA_018645475.1 Opitutia bacterium | reverse complement strand
CCTGTTGATACAAGATAAACAAGTCCTAATCCTGTAAAGCTTGCTATTCCCATTGCCGTGATAAAACACCACCACCACCATGTCGGGGTTTTTTGCTCAACAATTCCACAAATTTTTTCAGTAACCCAATGAAAATTTCTCTTGTTAAGAACAAGTGGTTCTTCATCCCACTTTGCAGGCTTAACTTTTTTCATTAATTCTGGAGAAATGGAATCTCCATGATCTGTTGCATTAACGGACATTTAGTGAGTTTTCTCTTGGGGGGTATTGTGATCACCGTCGTCGTGATGCACCGGATGTGCTTTGTCGTGATATTCCCTAGATGAGTGAGGTGAAGATACGGAATGTGGCATCTGTGGGTTCGGGTTTCGTACTTTTGCTAAAAAGGTAGTCCGTGGACGAGTGTTGAGGTATCCAAGAACAGAATAATCACGAGGATTGTTCTTCAACTTACTAACTTCACTTTCCGGATCTGAAATGTCACCAAAAGAAATACTATCAGAAGGACATACTTGCTGACATGCAGTTTTGATAGATCCGTCAGGAACCTTAATATCTGATTCCTTTAGTTCGATATCCGCACCATCTTTGCCAGACTGGAGCAAAGCGTTTCTTTGTGCTTTGACCTTTACTTGTATTTTGGATTCTTGAATTCTTTGCACACAATATGTACATTTCTCCATAACACCGCGCATACGAACAGTTACATCAGGATTTTTACCCATTGCAGGCAATGAGTCATTTTCTTCTCCCAGCGGACCTTTATAAACTTCATCAGTTTTACGTTTATTCCAGTCAAAAAAGTTAAATCTTCTCACTTTATAAGGGCAATTATTTGCACAATATCGAGTCCCGACACAACGATTGTAAGCCATTGCATTTAATCCTTCTTCATCATGTACTGTAGCATTAACAGGACAGACTGTTTCGCAAGGTGCTGTTTCACAATGCATACAGGCAACACCTTGAAAGGATACTTGTACATCAGAAGGCAATTCTGCACCGTCTCTCTCAGTCGAACTAAAATACCTGTCTAGACGAATCCAATGCATTTCTCTTCCTCTAAGAACTTGGTCCTTTCCTACAATAGGAATATTATTTTCACTCTGACAGGCTACGACACATGCACTACAACCAGTGCACTGATTCAAATCAATTGCCATTCCCCACTGATGTAAACCTGGACTCTCTGATTTTTCATAGTTGTGATCAGGGTGTTCATAGGAGGAGTTTCCTCGTGGAGTAGTTTTTGCTTTAAATGCAAGATCTGCTTCTTGATCTTTACCCCAAATTTTTGGAGAGTGAGATTCTGCACCCATGTGAGATGCAAATGCTTCATCAGTAATATATTCCTCTGCATTTCCTTCTCTGACTATCGCCCTTCCCTCCATGGACCAGTGTTCCTGAACATTTGCAAGTATTTTAAACTCGCCTGTTGGTTCGAGCGAAACTTTAGAAATTATACGATTCGATTCCTTATTTAGTAAAGGGTAAGAGTTATAGCCTGTACCTTTGCCCACATTTCCGATATTGCTTCTACCTAAACCAAGGGAAGCGATGATAGTAAAATCTGCCAATCCTGGCTGAACATACAATGGACCTTCGATAAACTTATTTTCGCTCAAAGCAAGTTTGACGATCGGTGCTTTTTGCTTGCCATGGTCAAAAACAGCATTATCTGGTGCTATTTGACCATTATTATTAAGCATTGTTGGTTTTGGCAATAATCCTAAACTAGGATATTTTTCTTCAAGTTCCTTAGCTAGAACAGGACTAATAAGTAATGCGTTGTCCCATGTTAATTTTGATATTGGATCCGGACATTCCTGCATCCAACCATTGTTAGCAAAACGACCATCCCAAGCATGGAAGTCAGGTACAAGTAAGACTTCTAAATTTTCTGAAGACGGTTGTTTTGTAGTTTCGTCCTTAAATTGATTTAATTTGCTTAGTTCAAATTTAGAGCTTTGGATTGTTGGTTTAAGTTTCTCAACTCCCAAGCGAAGAAAATCCTTAAATGACTTTTTAGCGGAACGCTTTTCTTGGAGGGACAGTACAAAATCATGTGAAGATACATCGGAACCGATTAGAGATAACAACAATTCAATATCTGATATTGTGTCAAAAAGAGGTGCGACCAATGGTTGGACTGGGACGATTGCGGTTCCATCCCAGGTTTGTCCTTCATCCCATGATTCAAGAAAGTGAGACTGTCCCAAATGAAAATTACAAATGGAACTAGTCTCATTAAATGAATGTCCAAGATGTAACTTATTTTTGATCTTCGTCGAAAAATCTTCCCATTCATAATCACTTGCTGTGAGTACGGGATTTCCGCCAAGAAAGATGACTGTGTCTACAGTACGATTATTTACAGAATTAAAAAGATCAGAAATAGTGGACTCTGAGCTGTTGGTGTGATGATAATCAACTGTATTTCCGATGGCTCCAAGTTCTTGATTTAACATGAACGACAACGCATGAACTTCAGTTGGTAAGTGACTACCTGGCAAAATTACAGATTCTTGAGGTTTTTTACAAAGATCCTTTGCACATTCAATAATCCATTTTTTGTGGCGTTTTAAGGAAGCCCCACGTTGATTTAAATGTTCTATGAGTTTATCATCACCTTTACTGAGTAAAGTTAAAACCTCGGCAGTGAGTAAGTTGGAAAAGGCTATAAACTGAGATGAATCTAAACGTAATCTATGATCTGCAACACCACCAGTGATGGTTAAGTCAGACTCAACAGAATAAAGTCGGTTCATCTTTTTGGCGTCGTTTGCACTAAGTACTTTTCGACCCTTCATTAAGGCACGGGTATTGGCCAATGAGTTAGGCTCACGATTACCAAGGAAGTCAGAGTCAAGTGATAAGACTCGCGAAGCTTTCCTGAGATTGGGTATCATTCGTAGCCCATTATTTAGGCCGAATGCTTTACCTAAATTAATTTCAGGTTTTGTTAAATCTATCGCTTCATGCTCGCACCACAAAACGCCTTTGGATATGAGTTGCTGCTTGAGTTGCTCTCGTGCGGACGAAAATGATTTGTCAGCTAAAATAGCAACTTTACCATTCTGCATCCATTCAGATGTATAATCGAGTATATCTAAAGAGGTGAGAGGCTTCGAATCTGAGTTGTCTTTTGAATCGATTACTACGGGATTCCTCGTGCGATCCGGATCATAAATATCAAGTACACTTGCTTGTGCGTAGATATTAGTACTGCCACCAAAAGGAATGTAACTCGGGTTGCCTTCGATTTTAGTCGGCCGGCCGTTGTGGCTTTCAACGATCAAGGGTATGTTACCTTGAGCTGTTGGCATTGAGGTTGCGTAAAAATTGGGTACGCCTGGGATAAGTTCCTCAGGACTTTTACCATATGGTAAAATGGTGTGCTCGGGACGCCTGCACCCCGTCATTCCCAGACCCGCAAGGCCAAAAGAAGCTGCCATTAATTTCACAAAACCTCTGCGCTGAACACCTTCTAGCATGCTCGCACCTTCAGGGAATTCTCTTTCAACCCAAGATCTAAAGCCTGGAGTCTCAGCCAAGTCATCAAGGCTTTTCCAATAACGTTTTCCGTTATCTAAATTTTTTTCAGGAATTTCTTTTATCATCGGTGGCAACCAGTGCAGCTCAATGGTGGATTTACTCCCCAGTTGTGCTTTATGTCTAATCCGGAGTGAATTTTGTCAATATTTGAGCTAGAGTCTTCGGTAATTTCGCTTGTCCATGCAAGATTGGTAACTTCATTCATAGGACGAAGAGCATTTTCAGGTTTACGGTGGCAATCTAAGCAAAATGCCATACTCAAAGGTTTGTTGTGATGTACCACTTTCATTTGATCAATCCTGCCGTGACACTCTACGCAACTTACTCCGCGATTTACATGAATGGCGTGATTGAAATAAACATAATCGGGGAGTTTATGTATTCGGACCCAAGGCACTGATGGACCGGATGTAAGTAATCCGTCACCATTTGTGTCTTCTTCCTCGGAAAGTTTTCCATCTTTGTTTACATCCTCCCCAAAATAAGAATCTCTGATGGGAGCAAGCAAGGGAGAGTCAGGCTTAACATTTTTGTGGCAGGACATACAAACATTTGCGGAAGGAATGTTTGCGTGAGATGATTTGTCAACGCCATGATGGCAATATCGACAATCTACCCCGAGTCCACCTGCATGAAACTTATGATCATAAGAAACTGGTTGTGTAGGTTGATATCCAACCCGAGTGTACTTGGGGGTAGCGTAATAATTGATGCCAGCTGTGACAGCACCGCCTACAATGCCCATGGCAAAAATAACTTTAACTGGCACAGTGTTGACCCATCTTGGAAATAAATTTCTCATCCGCAGGTGTATGGGTTATTTAATAGGCTATTGTAACCAAATGACAGAAGCATACACAAAACAAAATGAACAAAACTAAGTTTTTTTTTGTTTGGGCAAAGTGGATTTAATGTAGTGGGCTTAATCACTAGAACGAAACTACGAATTCGTATTGTTTCTTTCAATAGCAAACATTTTGAATGCCAACTATTAATGAAGCTTAATTTGCGTCATTAGGAGAACTTAATGAAATCGAATCTTGCAATATTTTTGCCAATCAACGAAATGCTTACTTTATATTTGAAAACAATATCTCAAAGAAGTGATGTAGTGGTTGTGGGTTCCGGCTTAGCGGGAATTTGTGCTGCCGTCAGTGCTGCTAGAAAAGGTGCGATAGTTCGGCTCATTGAATCGCGTCCCTGCCTCGGAGGACGAATTAGTAAAGAGGTTCAATTTCCATATGATTTTGAGTGGACCAGTAACTATGCTTATCAACGAGAAACAGGAGTTCTTGAGGAGATCATGAGTTCAGTTTTTAAGGAAAATCATGAAGGTAATTATTGTGGTCAGGAAAGGGCTTTAATTAATTGGATCAGTAAAGAAGAGAGATTAGAGATATTCTTAGAGACTCACCTTTTTGAGGTTAAGAAAAGTGTAGCAGGAGATAAGATTGAATCTATTGTCGCAATTTCTAATGAATTGGAAGGGCGTGTGATATTTAGGGCTTCCTATTTCATAGATTGTTCGGAAACGGGAGTTTTATGTCAATTATCCGAAGTTCCAGGTGAGATTGGATTGGATCAGAGTGAATATCAACAATTATCATCTTCGGGTGCGATCACTGGGGCTAGAGCTGCATCAAGTATGCAAATTGGTATTTCGGATATTGCAGTCCCTTTTAAGTGTCCTTCATGGGTCTCTTTACGATGGGAGGACAATCACCAGGCAGCTCAAATTGATTTAATGGAGTCTCTTAGCCGGGGAATAGAGGGAGTTCATAATGTTGAATGGCTCGGGAAGTCCAAAAATGAATCCAGGGTTAAATCTGCTGATTTAGTTTGGGCTTCTTGGGACTACCTTAAAAATCGATCTCCCTTGGTTAATCGAGCTGAAAACTGGGTCATTGAGGGTTTTTCTCCAGTTGCACTAAATACCAAGGGCTTTCGCGCCAAGGGAGAATATATTCTAACTCCCGAAGATATGGAAAGTGCTAATAGTTTTTACGATTCAGTCGCACTTGGACGTTCACCCCTAGATGTTGCTGATTCTCTATTATCTTCACCAAGAGGTAAAGTTGCACTCCCCCAACCTTTCGAAATTCCACTCCGTTCATTGTTTTCAGATAAAATAAAAAATCTTTTTTTTGCCGGCGAGCATGTATCCGCTACCAGTAGAGCATCTGCTAGTTTTTCTCACCCTCCAACATCGGCTCAAATGGGTGAAGCGGTAGGGGTTTGTGCCGCTTTGTGTAAGCTTAAGAGAAGGCTTCCCAGAACAATGGCAAAATTAGGTAATGTGGATGTATTAAGAACGCAATTAAATAGACTTAACCATACCTGCAGTTTGTTGGGAGTGGAAGATTCAGATAACCTGATCATAGAATCAAAAGTGATTGCCTCAACCACGCTCGAAACTTTTTCTGCGAAAAGTTCTTTAATGCGTCCTTCTTCATCTCTTCAGCAGGGTTTAATTCAGTTTCCTGTCTCCACAAATAAAATAGATGAAGTATTTCTGTATTTGGAATCGCAGGAAAATTGTAATTTACAAATACGTCTTTTTGAAAATGCCTCAGGAGTTTGCACAATTCCTGGTGCTTGCCTTGCTTCCATAAATCAAACCATTAATGAAGGTGGTCCAAGGTGGGAAAAAATTCGGATTAATGCATCAGTCAATAAGAGTGGTTGGCATTTTATCGAATATAAATTTGATCAAAAAATCATTTTATATGAGCAATTAAATGCTCCGGTTGGCTTACTTTGGCACCAACCGATTAAAAGTTCCAATAGTGGATTATTAAACCCATACTCAGAGTATTTTCCAAAATTACCTAGCACTCCTTCATTAGCAACGGTTCCAGTAATTAATATTTCTCCAGCGCAAACCGTTTATGATTCTAGGAATCTTAAGAACGAAGGTAGTCGCCCTAATTCCTTGCCTAATCTATGGGTATCTGAAGAAACTAATTTTCAATACCCCGAATATATAGAATTTCACTGGGACAATCCGGTTGATATTTCAACCATTGAAATTGTTTGGGATACGACATTAGAGTATTTATATCCAATTCGTCCTCAACCATTTGTTGATTCAATTTTGCCATCGATTGTTAAAGATTATAAAATTTATTCTATGAATGATGTCGGACATTGGGAAGAATTATTGGAGGTAAATGACAATGAAAATGGATTTTCTTCCCATGATTTCGATCACGTGAAAACCCGAGCGATTGAAATTGAAATTTCAGGTACCCATGGTTTAAATCGTGCACAAGTTTACCAAGTCCGTGCTTATTCATAAATATATTAATTAATAAATCAGTTTGCATTCAACCGCTTTGCCTCTCATGTTAATTAAACAAAATCTAATTATTTGCCCATGAATGCTCTAGCTGTATTATTTCGTTTATTAAGTTTGTTTTCAGTAATTGGACTTGCGGTTTTTTTGTGGTTTACTTCTGAGACGAAGAAGTTGCAAAAAAATGTTTTCTTGGACGAGCAGGTTAAAAACGGATATCTGATACTTCAATCCTCTAAAGAAGCACAGTGGAAGGATATTTCAACCAAGCGGAGTAAATTCGGTGAGGTTTTTGACGACAACCAACCAGTCGGTTTAAATGATGAAAACCCACTTGCGGAAGCATTGTCAAACTTAAGGGCATCAGAAGACGCAATCCTTAGAAATCCTGCTTATCGTGATGCTTTAGATGCATACTCAATGGAGTTTGGTGCCAATACTTTTATTTGGGATTCTGAATCTAAAATTTGGAAAACTAACCCTGCAGTAAAAGCCGAGTCTATTGCTAGTCTCATAGACCCTTTTGCAGATGAAAAGTTGTTTCCCAAGGAAGATGTTAAAAAAGAAGATGGTTCTATTATACCAGGAGTCTCTCGCGAGAATCGTCTACGAACACTTATGGGAATGTTCTACAAAGACCGTCATGAGAAATTTTCTGAAATCGGTAAAATGAGAGCAATGATTGTGGAAAGAGATGAAGCTTTGAGAGAATCCCAAAATCTTTTTGATAAAATGAAGGAACAGAAAGAAGAATGGGAAAGAAAATCAGGCGAATTTGAAGTAAAACTTGGACAAACTGAAGCAGACTTAACAGCTGAAAAAGCTGAAAGAAAATCCGAGAAAGAAGCTTCCGATCAACAGATTGTAGTTTTGAACAACAATATTGCAGGACTTGAGCAGCAAAAGTTGGATAATGAGAAAAAACACATTGTTGAGATTGATGCGATGAAAGCAGAGCATGGAGAAAAAATCAAAGCACTCGGAAAAGAAATTACTTTAGCAGATGCGGCAGGATATAAACGTGGAATTGATGAAATGGTGGCCAAGACGACAGGTGGAGATAGTGTTGACTCCAATGCCGAGTTAGCCATAAACCCATTTGCAACCGAACCAACTGGACCTCCGATGGTGCCAAACGGAGCGATTGAAGAAATTACACAAATTTCTCAAATTAATGAGTTTGGAGTTACTTCCACTATTGCACGGATTGATAGCCGTTCTGGAATGCTGATGCTTCCCATTGGGTCAGACCGCGGTTTGACTGCTGGTGAAATTTTCACACTCTGGAAGGGGCAGAAAGAAGCAGCGAGAATAAAAGTTCAGAGTGCAGATAAAGGTTTTGCTCTAGCTTATATTCTCCCTCGATTTGGAGAGCCAAACCGACTCAGACCGGGAGATATGATTCAGATTGTTCCGGAGAAAAAGAAAACATTATAATATCCTTCTTATGAAAACTATTACATCTATAATTTTATTGATTGGCAGTACGTTTTTTTTAACAGGTTGCTTTACGGCATCACCTGAATCATCGAAAATACCTCAGGGGAGACCTGCAAATTGGGAGTATAGTTTGCCGGGTGGGTTCGATCGAGGTGGTTTTAATCGATAAAGGTAATTTTCTTTCACCATTTCAGTGACAACATTGCAACCTCAAGGGGTGTTGTGGTTAGTTGCCACCCCCATTGGGAATCTTAAGGATTTTTCTTCACGTGGGGCTGCCGTGCTCTCGGGTGCCGACCTCATTGCATGTGAAGACACACGAGTCACTGCGAAGTTGTTAGATTTTTTATCTATCTCCAAACCTCTCGTTTCATATCGTGAGGAAAATGAAAAAACAAAATCAGTTGAACTCGTCGATTTAATAATTTCTGGGCAATCGATCGCCTTAGTTTCGGATGCTGGATATCCAGGGATAAGTGACCCTGGGTTTCGTTTAGTTCGGGAGTGCAGGCGAAAGGGGGTTGATGTGTGCCCTATTCCAGGAGCGAATGCCGCAATCACTGCCTTGGCTGCATCGGGATTACCAACACATCAGTTCATTTATCTTGGGTTTCTTCCCAAAAAGTCTGCAGCAGCTAAGAAAGTCTTTGAGCAATGGAAAGAGTTTGAAGGGTCTCTCATATTATATGAGTCAAAGCATAGAATTGAGAAAACCCTTTTTTGTATTTTGGAGGTTATAGGGCGAGAACGCTTTGTTTGTTTGTCTAGGGAGCTCACCAAGTTACATGAAACCTTTCACATCGGAACCATTTCTGATGTAATAGAGAAGATGAAGATGAGCAGTTCAAAGGGGGAATTTACACTAATTGTGGCCCCTGAGGGATATTCTTTGTGAAGTTCGTGTATTTTTATGAAGGTTGCCATAGTAGATATTGGGTCGAACACGACTAAGGTTTTAGTTGCTCAAAAAAACGAACTTGGACTCCTTTGCCCAGTTGCTCAGAAAAGTTTGCCCTGTCGCCTGGCAAAGGGATTAGGCAAAGGTGAATATATTCTTTCCAATACGGCTATTGAGTTTACCGTTAAGGTGATTGATGAGTTGATTGATTTTTCTAAAGGCTTTTCTCCGGATTTGATTAAAATTGTGGCAACTGAAGCATTGCGGCGATTAAAAAATGCTGATGTTTTAATTGAACGGGTTAAAAAAGAATTTGGGTTTTCGGCTGAGATTATAAGTGGTTCAGAGGAAGCATCATTTATTGCTAGGGGGTTAATGACAGACCCTTCCGTATCGTCCTTGAATGAATTTTATGCTATTGATCTTGGCGGTGGTAGCTTGGAGATGATGAGAGTAGTTGATGGAACACCAATATATATTAATAGCCTGCCACTGGGATCGGTGGTTTTGGCCGAAAAATTTTTGGGAGACCTAAGCCTTAAACCTGCTCCTGGGAATATTCTAGCTTTGCAAAATTATATCAGTGGGGTTTTGGAGGATAATGCCTTCCCCATCGCACAAAAACATGTCCATTTAGTTGGAACAGGTGGAGCTATTGTTTTCTTACGCCAATTAATTTGTTCATCTAAGAAGGTTGAGTTTTTGGAGCATTTCAATCTAAGTTTTTCTGATATTGAGAAACTTACATACCAAATTATTTCTGTGAATCTACATGAGAGGATTTCACAATTTAATGAATTGCCCAGAGATCGTGCAGATGTTTTCCCTGCCGCACTTATTGTAATACTCGAGCTCATGAAATTTTTGAACTTAGCAAACCTGACCCACTCATTGCACAACCTTCGTTATGGATTAGCTGATGAAATACTGACTGATTTTCTCCCCCCTAACTAATTCTTATTCCTCGTAAGAATACAGCAGGGAAAATCCATAATATGAATAATCTATCCAACCACCCAAACTTGAATAGATATTGGAAGCACTGTGCCAATATTGGATGCATCCTGTCCAAGTGCTATGAGTTTTTTTTGATTACCAATAAAATCGGGTATTGAAATTTCTACCTCCTGATCGCTTGGGTTAACTAAAATAAGGAGTATTTTATTTTCTACATCGTTTGCAGGTTTTGAAAAAATAAGAAGGCCGAATGAGTTTTCAGGACCGTCAAGACTTGTATATTGTTCATGGGGTAAAAAGTCAGGTAAGCGAATTAGGGTACCATGCTTTGAAGAACGAAAAGAAATCAATTTTCTTGTCCATTCATGAAAGTCTTCTGTCTCAGTAAATTGATCATAATTCAATGCATTCAAATCGTCTCTTTGGTAGGTATTTTGAACACCCTTTTTACTACGCAGATAGTCCTGCCCTGAACTAAGCATTGGGACTCCAGGAGAAAGTAAGAGAAGTGCCATCGCAATCATCGCTTGTTTGACAACCTTTTCAGGAGGCGAACCATTAATCCATTCCTCGTATGAGCAAAGGCGATCAATGAAAGTGAAGTCGTCGTGAGATTCGAGATAATTAATGGATTGCCAAGGATGTACGTTTTCATCGTCTAGTCTACCCTTCAGCAATTTTATCATTTCAATTGAATGTTCTTGGCCCTGCACATATTTGAGTAGTTTTTCCCGGCAATTGTCACTCCATAAACTGTATTTCTTTTGGTTTATGTCGATCGGTAATCTGCCCCGGAAACTCCATGGTTCTGCTATCAATATTAGTTTCGGATTTACCTCTAAGAGTGCAGATTCAATTTCAGAGAGTAGGCTTAAGCCTAATAGTTCCCCTAGGTCGAAGCGAAATCCGTCCACCTGAAAATCATTCACTAATGAAAGAAGGCTATCGATTATTAATTTGCGTGTCGGTTTAGATTCAGAATTTATATCATTTCCACAACCGCTATGGTTGGTTAAATCTCCATTTTCATTGGTTGAGAAATATAGTTCACGATCTAGAAAAGAAAGATGTGCCGGTACGCCTACATGATTGTACACAACATCAATGATAACAGTTAGGCGGGCATCATGAAGTGCTTTGACCAAGCTTTTGAATTCGGAAATAACGGATCCGTTTTTCGGATTGCTTGCATAGGATGATGCGGGTGCAAAAAAACTAACTGACATGTAACCCCAATGATATTCGTTTTTACTACGAGCATCGAATTCGTGAATGGGTTGAAGTTCGATAGCGTTTACACCAAGCTTGCTAAGGTAGCAATCTTTGGAATTTAACCAACGGGTTAATCCTCTAAATTCCATTCTCTCATTTTGAGTTAGATTTATCGGTGCATTTGCAAGCAAATCCCGCACATGTGTCTCTAAGATAACTAAATCTTGGACATTTGGAGGAGTAAAATGAGTTATTGGATCAGATTCTTTAACAGAAAGAGCTAGCCCTGGTCCATATCTTCCGACCATTGCTCTTGCATATGGATCTACCACTTCTTTTTCAAAAGTTTTTGTTATTCCCTTGTTTTTTATATTTTGAACGGAATATTTGTAATACATACCCTCGCAATCTATCGGAAGTTCTACCCTCCAACTTCCATCATCAGTTCTTTCCATGGGGTATCGTTCATAAATTTTTTGCTCAAAGGATTCTTTTATTAGTAATTCAATTTTGTAAACCCTAGGTGCAAAGACTCTGAATTTCGCCCCTTTTGCTGTTTTTAAATATCCAAATTTACCCTTGGGTTCGAAATTGATCCATTCATTGAGATTTTCCTTACCCGGTCCCTGGACTAAATCAAAACTCAGTATGTCCTTTCCGGTTCTGCTTGAATTAAATAAAAAATTTCTGGTGCCTAATTCATTTTTTACACTAAGTGAAAGCAAGGGATCAGGTTCAATCCACTCTCCTTTTGCTGTAATAAATTTAAATGAGAACGGATTCAGTAATGCTAATTCATCCCATTTTAAATTCAATATGTGAGTTGTTGGATTATCGGGAAGTGGTGTTAAAGCCCATTTATCATTTCCAACGCAATTATCCCAATCATTTATATCGGATGCGAGGTAGATGTAATTTCCCTTATTTGGAATTAAGGATGGATCACTAATATCAAGTATGAATTGAGCACTGTCCGCTAATTTTGCGTATCCTCCTATTTTGGCTCTTTCGATAGGTTTCAGCATTGAAAAAGATGTTCCAATTAAGCCAGATTCCTCGACTAAATCCTCGGGTAAGCAGTCACACTCCCAGTCTTTTTCCAAGAAGACTAAGCCTTGAGTTTCATTTTTTTTACGCACACATCCTCCTCTAGAATACATACCATACTTTCATATCCACTCTTTAGACCTAGCCAACCGAAAAATTTTGCCCAATCTGTGAGTTTGGAGTAATAAATATAAAATGAATAATAGTTGTCATGGTTCTATTTTAGTCGCCCTTTCAGGTGGAGTTGATAGTGCGGTTAGTGCCGCTCTTCTGAAGGATCAGGGGTACGATGTATCAGGTGTTTATGTCAGAACTTGGGAGCACGAAAATGATCTTCTCGGGGAATGCCCAGGGGCAAAAGATTTAAAAGATGCCCGTGCGGTTGCAGAAATAATCGGTATTCCTTTCTCTGTGGTCAATTTTATAGATTTTTATCAAAATCAAGTGGTAATGCCAATGGTGACCGGATATGAACAGGGTATAACGCCAAATCCCGATATACTTTGCAATCGTGCTATGAAATTTGGTGCTTTATTGGACTATGCTGAAGAAAATGGATTTTCAGCCTTGGCCACGGGACATTACTGCAAGCGAAAGAAGTCATTGGATAATCCTGCGGAACTTTGGGAGGGGGAAGATAAGAACAAGGATCAATCATATTTTTTAGCCCGAATTACAAATAAACAACTGGAGAAAGCCCGTTTCCCCTTAGGGGAGATTGATAAACCAAAGGTGCGGGAAATCGCCCGGGAATTAAGCCTTCCGGTATCCGAAAAAAAGGATAGTCAAGGTATTTGTTTTTTAGGGAAAGTTAAAATTGGAGATTTCTTATCAAATTTCTTGGATGACAATCCTGGTGAAATTTTAACTACTGAAGGCCGAGTTGTTGGAGAGCACAAGGGCTTGCATCGTTACACTTTGGGACAGAGGCGTGGAATTGGAGTTCCCTCCAATAAGGATAATGAAAATTATGTGGTTACCGGGAAGGACGAGAATGTGAATCAATTGATCGTAGCTTTTGAAAGTAAAAATGAAAAAACATTATGGGGTACTCGTTATGAAATTGAATCCCTTTCTTTTTTAACTAAATCTCTCCCGGATAAGCCGATTGAAATATTAGGTAAGCCCCGTTATCGAGACCCTTCGGTTTCTTTGCTCTATCGACCATTAGAGTCAGGTAGAGCTGAGATTGTTTTCGAAAAACCTCAGCGTGCACTGACCCCAGGGCAGGTGTTGGCACTATACGATGGAGAAAGGCTCATTGGTGGTGGCACTTATTGTCAAAGTTCTTTGGGGCGAGCTGATCAAGGCTTGCATCATGAGGTTTCCGCTTGATTCATTTCTGGTTATGTATCACAACTTAGAAAGCTTTTAATTTTCATTATGCGATTGCGTATTTCCAAAAAAACTAGAAAAAAATTACCGATTAAAGATGACCAGGTTCCTTTAAAGACTAAAGAGAATTTAGAGGAGCATCTTCAGTCGGCAATTTCTTTTTTGCAAACTCAGCAGAATG
>JABGWU010000303.1 GCA_018645475.1 Opitutia bacterium | reverse complement strand
GAACTTGAGAACGAAGAAACCTCACTTATTTATTGTGGGGGTGTATTGGAAGAGGGGCAAAGAGAGGGAAAAGTGCTTGGAGTGCTTGGTATTTTCTTTGACTGGGAAAACTTGGTTTTTCCCATTCTTGAAGGATGCCTCCCTAGGATAAAAGGCGAGGTGGTAGAAGGGGGAGCCGCGTTTTATGTAAATGATGAGCATAAAGTAATCGCAACAACCGACTCAGAAAATTTCAAAATAGGACAGGTGGTTAAACTACCGTCCGAGAACCTTAACTTAGACGCAGGAGAATCGGCTTCTGGAATCTTTACTGCAAATGAAAAGAAATATATAATTGGTTCATCAAAGACACAGGGATATAGAGAGTATCAGGGACTGGGTTGGACTGCCCATGTGGTTCGCCCAATCGATTAATTTTTGTAATTTCTGCTTTATATGAGTAAAAGAGTGCTCGTAGCCTCAACCATTGGAGCCGTCGCTAAAAGCCTTGGCGGTCTTTGTGAAAAACATGGAGGCAAGGTGACCTACTTCGAGCAGGGGAAGGGTTTAGTTCATCAATTGATCAATGGGAATCATGAAGTTTTAATGGTCGAACTTAATTTTATTGAGGGTGAGCATCGAGATCTCATCGCTCGAATACGCGGCAAGAAGCAACTGCGTAATTTGTTTGTTGTTGTATATGCGCCAGCTGAAATGAATAAGGAAGAGCAAGCTCGAACAAACGGTTCAAATGCGGTTCTTACTGCTCCTTTTACAGATACAAAAATATTGGGTCTTTTTAAACGTGCCTTTTCTTTACCCAAGCAATGTTTGTTCATCAGTTCTTGTTCGCATGAAGAGTTTTCTTTAGCCCTATCTAGTATGGGGTACGATTTTATACAGCTCAGGAAGGGGATTGATGCATTGGAAGATGATTCTCCTCAAGTGCCAGACTTTATCGTGGTTGATTATAAATTGCCTGATATGAGCGGGACCGATTTTATTGAAAAAGCAAAAGAAAGTGATCGATTGAAAAGGGTTCCCATAATGATGGCTTATAATGGACGGGAAGCTGGCGATATCGAAGAAATTTTAAAATCGAGTATAGATGATGTAATATTGTCTCCATTCGCCTCGGCCCAAAATATAAAGCGAATTCAAGATAAGTTTCCTTTGCCCCCAAGGGGGAGAAGGTTACGTGCATTGGTGGTAGATGATAGTCCTACAATAAGGGATTTAATTGCCAGCATGTTTAAGGAACTAGACTACCAAGTTGAGACTGCCGAAAATGGATTCGAAGGTTATAAGGCAGTTCAAAGGATTAGGCCTGATATTATAACCTCTGATTACGATATGCCTGTGCTCAATGGATGGGAGTTTTGCACGGAAGTTCGAGATCATGAGGATTATAAGGATATCCCGATAATCATGATCACAACACGGGCAACCGAAATGGACTTAAAAAAAGGAGAAATCCTTGGTGTGTCCGCTTATTTGGCCAAGCCTTTTGCAAAAGATACCTTAAAAGCGGCAGTGGAGGTTGCAATTGCAACTGCCCGAAATAAGAAAGAACAGGAAACAATCGCTAAATTCGTAGCTGCCGACACTTTAAGTGCGGTGAGTAGTATGGTGGATGAACATCAGGATGCCGGTAAAGGCGAATCTAAGCATATCACCGTACTGTTTTCTGATATTTGTGCATTCTCGTCAAAATGTGAAAGATTTTCCGCCCGTAAGATTATCAACTTACTTAATACTTACTTTGATCTTATGGTTGAGGTTTTATCCCAAAACGATGCAATCATTGATAAGTTTATCGGAGATGCGATTGTTGCTCGATTTGATTCTGGTGATCCTGCCACCGATGCACTCAATGCAGTACGGGGTGCCTGGGGTATGTGCCGTGAATTAGAACGCTTTAATTTAGATTCTTTTGAGGAGGTGCAGAGTCGAATTGGAATTAATAGTGGTGAAGTTATTTTAGGTAATTTGGGATGCCAAAAACATCGACTTGAATATGCCATGATTGGGGACAATGTGAATATTGGTCAACGGCTCGAAAGTAGTGCTCCGAAACAGGGAGTCATGATTTCTGAATCCACTTACGAATTGGTAAAAGATCATATTTTAGTGGGTGATAGGCAGGAAATCGAAGTAAAGGGAAAAGATGAAAAAGTCGCTGCTTATGTGTTAGAGGGTTTAAAATGATTCATTTCAAAATCTCTAACTGCATGTATACTACGACTGCTAGAAGCG
>JABGWU010000302.1 GCA_018645475.1 Opitutia bacterium | reverse complement strand
TAGCTACACTGCTGGCCAGTCTTCCGACATTACTGGAGACTCAAGCATTCGCACGATCTTTGCGGTGATCAAGCAAGCATCAAGTCAAACTGCGGAGACTCAACCTTTTGGAGGCAATATCTCGGGAACGACCTCAGCTGGAAAGTTCGGATTAAAAAGAACCGGAGCAAGTATGATGGATTCGGGTTTAAGTTCGAAATCTTTTGCGGTGGTGACTTGGCAAATGGCTTCAGGGAGTTATGCGGTTTATATAAATGGAGATCAGAGAGTAACTGGTACTGATCCGAATGCACCTGCCGCATTTACCAAGATTGGTAACAACTTTGCAGGAGATATTGCAGAGGTGGTTGCTTACAATAGTGCCATGAATGCTTCAGTTCGAGAAAAACTTGAAGGGTACCTAGGACATAAGTGGGGATTAAACACCTCATTCCCGACCAGTCATACTTATAAAGTCGCGAAGCCTGCCTTTGGTGGAACTCAAAACCTGAACTTCCAAACTCTGCCCGACCGTCAGGTAGCACAGACTGTGACTCTTGCGGTGACTGCAGATTCTGGTTTAAGTGCCTTTAGTTATGATAGTAACGATACAAATGTAGTCTCGTTCTCCGGGAATGTGGCAACTGCTCTGGCAGTCGGAAAGGTTCGAATTACCGCCACTCAGGCTGGGAATTCAAACTGGCTGTCAGCAAATGCTTACCAGGATTGGATTGTTACAGCCACTCCTCGTTCGGACCAAAACATAACCTTTGCGGCAATACCCAATAAGAATGCTTTGTCTGCGAACTTCGATTTGAATGCAACGGCAAGCTCAACTCTGCCTGTCAGCTTTACCAGCCAGACTCCTAACATTGCAACCGTGGACGGAAACGGAACGGTCACGATTAAGAGCACGGGAGTCGCAACTTTTAGGGCATCGCAAGATGGAAATGGTAGTTACAACGCAGCCCCAACAGTAGATCAAACTTTGACTATAACCAAGGTGCCACAAACCATTACCTTTGGGTCGATTTCTAACCAAAATTTAAGTGCGGGAACTTATACCTTAGTGGCCACGGCAAGTTCAAATTTAGGTGTTTCTTTTGCAACGAGCAATGCATCCTTAGGAAGTGTATCAGGAAATGTGGTCACACTGGTTGCCGGTGGAACTATTACTATTACCGCTAGTCAGGGTGGTGATTCAACTTACGATGCCGCACCCACGGTCAATCAAAACTTGACGATTATTGACGATACCTTGACTGCACAGACGATCACATGGTCTCAATCCCTTTCCAGTCTAACTTACGGAACAGCGGATACGAATATGACAGCGAGTGCCAGTTCAGGTCTTGCCATTACCTATATTAGCTCTGATTCTAATGTGGTTGATGTAAACGGATCGTTCCTCAAGATAGTTGGTGCAGGTACAGCAACTGTATCGGCCTCTCAGGGAGGAAATGGTCAATACTCAGCTGCTCCGACCGTGGATAAGAATATGACGGTGAGCAAAGCAAATCAAACGATTGTTGCCGCCAATAATGCCACTACCCTACCCGATTTAACCAAAGACTCAGGAGACTTTGAGTTTAGTCCGGGATCGAAGTCAGTTAAAACTGGAACTACCACCAGCACGGGTCTAGCAGTTAGCTATGCGAGTTCAAATACCAATGTAATCTTAATTACCAATTCCGGAACCCGTCTCAAGCCTGTCGGAGGAGGTACTTCCACAATAACTGTATCTCAGGCAGGAGATGCAGGTTACAATGCCGCTTCCTCAAAATCCTTCACGGTTACAGTAACCGAGTACAGTCCATACAGTGACTCATTGCCCGGTATGCTGTTCTGGTTAAACGGATATGATATCAATGGTGATGGATCCCCAGATGCAAACACTGATTTTACCAGCATTGGTGGAAAAGTGCAGCCTGATGGATGGGCAGATGTATCCGGGAATTCAGTTTCCTTTAGCCAATCCTCCACTTCATTACAACCAGTTCGAGTTATCCAGAACCAAAAGCCAGGCTTGGCTTTTGGTTCAACCCTTGGAAATTCGGGTGGATATCTAGCAGGTAACTTGCCAACAAGTTTGAATGGCAATGCAGGTTATACCATGGTAGTTGCTGCTAAAACCAGTGGTACAAGTGGCGACAGGTTTTTCCACTTTGGTGCCACATCTGGTGTCGCTGGCCAAGTGATTGGCATGGGCAAAAATGGTGGCTACTATTTCAATGGTGGCGGCGAGCAAACCTTCAGCGGTGTAAACTTTGGAGGGAATGTTCAAGTTGGTGTATACCGCAGGAAAGCAGGTTCAACCTATGCAGATAGTGAATTCATGTTCAACGGTTCCAATAAAATTGGTACTGCCATTTCGGGCACTTCGACACCATCGATTCCCTCGACAGGAAGGGATATGTTGCTGGGTGCCGGTAGAAATTCAAGTGGTGCCATCGCTAATCAGCTTGCAAATGCAGTGATTCATGAAGTTATGCTTTTCGAGGGTGACTTGAATGATTTTGCAGTTCGCAGGCTTGAGGGATATCTCGCATACAAATGGGGTTCTAATGCACGTCTGATTAATGGGCATCCATTTGGCTCAAGTCGTCCACAATTTGGAGGCTCCCAATCTATTACAGTTGCTGCCACGAATGTACCGCTTGATGCCGCGGATAGTAATAAACCCTTCATGTCGACTTTCGATAGTCCATTTGTTCTGGAGGGAGCTTATGCTACATCTGGGTTGGATATAGTATACGAAACAAATAACTCCTCTGTAATCGCTGTTAATTCTGCCGGGTATCTTGACCCGGTTGGCACTGGAGTTGTAAGGGTGACTCTCAAGCAGCCTGGAGACAGTCATTTCTCTGCTGCTTCCAATCAAACCTTTGATATGAAGGTTATTGGAAAGAGACCGCAAACTTTGACCTTTACTACAGTAAACGAGACTCGCATAGACCAAGTGATGGACTTAAACGGAAGTTCATCGGCTGGGCTAACCGTCAGCTTTTCAATCGAGGCAGGTGGCAGTATTGCCAACCTTTCCAATAATCAATTAACCTTCACTGGAACTGGTTCAGTTACGGTAAGGGCAAGTCAGGCTGGGAATGGCACTTACGCCGCCGCAGTTGCTGTGGATCGGACATTCATGGTAAAACGTCCGCTTACGCTTATATTTGATTCTATTGGAGATATGGGGAAGCAACAGCAGTTTATGGTGAAGGCGGTTGTGCTTGACGGAATAAGTAATCAACCGGTTCAGGTTTCGCCCACTTATGCCATCGTTTCAGGTCCTGCAACAGTGAGTGGAGGACAAATTACCTGTGGTAATACAACTGGTGTAGTACAGGTTCGAGCAGTGGCAACAGGTGCAGCATTTTTCACCACTACAGCTACAACAACATTTAATGTTACAAATAAGCAGGGACAGACAATATTCTTCAAGCAGGGTGAAAAAGGTGGTCTGCGCGATCTACCACTTTCCAGAAAACCAGTTGTGATTGGACGAATGGCTAATGCGACCTCTAATTTGGGTGTGAGTTTTACCTTATCTGCCAACCCGAATAATGCTATGGAAATCGTTGGGAGTGGGGCGAATGCCTTGCTTGTTTTCTCTAAAGATTTCACTGGTTTCGGTGGTGCAGATGAATTGACCGTTTCAATAACAGCGACTCAGGCAGGAAATGGTAGTTACAATGAAGCTGCTGATGTAATTCGTGATATCAAGATTAGGAAGCCAGGAAAAAGTGCTTTCTTTGACGAGAGAAGAATGGATCCTCGTTATGAAATGGAGCGTAATAAGTTTGCCCGAAAACTTTTCGCAAAGAAAAACCTAAAAGGACTGATCGACTTGGATGGTTCCGGAAGTATTACAATAGAAGACGCGAAACTCCTTTTTGATTCAGATGATGTTGATTCAGATGGTGATGGCGTCAATAACTTTATGGAGCGTGCTTTTGGGGGTGATTCCTTAGGGAGTGATGCCAAAACTACCCTTCCTAGATCTATTAACAAAAAAGACGGCAAGCAAAGAATTAGTTTTCAGAAATACAGTGCGGATTATAATTCGGAAGGAATTGAGTATATTGTAGAGACAAGTACAGATTTACGTACTTGGACTACAACTGGCGTTACCCAGGTAGATCTTAATGGTCCTTCAACTGACGGCAATGGAGTCGATATTGGAGGGGGAATGGAGCGTGTACTCTTTAGAACAACTAAAGTAGCAAGCGATCCTGCAGTAGGCGGTAAGCAATTCCTCAGGGTAAGAGTTCGTACAAAATAAATCTTTTACTTGATCATTGCTTGCTCACATCTTTAAATAACTAACTGAGTTTTTAAAGTGATTCTTTATTAACTTATGAAACAAGTTCTTGGATTTTAGATTTTAATAAAATTTGTAAGATTTAACGAATTGATGCTAATATTAATCGACGATTGATTTTAAATTATCAATGTTGCTATTTATCAATTTTGTTGACTTATATGTTGGTTTAATTATCTAATTTTATTAAATATTGTTTTACATTTTAAGAATTTTTACCTTGAAGAAAAAGGGGCATGTACATTGAATAAAACTCCCTATTCCATTATATTGAATTCTTAATGATTGCCCGTTTCTTATTTTGCTTGATGCCATTGGTTTTTGTCTTTGGCATTGTTGTATCTTCGGGGGTCGTAAAAAAAGAGGAATTACTTGCTCGCTGGACCTTTAACGAAGGGAATGGATCTTACTCAGCTGAAACAACTGGTTCTGGAGTTGGTAGTGCTACTCTTTTCGGTGCCAGTTGGGGAACAGGTGAAAATGCAATATCGCAAGGAAGTTTAGATATAAGTAATGGTACAGGATACGCACGCGTGCTCGGTCACCCAAATTTGCAAGCCCGCGTTGGTTTTTCTTTCATGCTTTGGTTCAAGAGCAACGGGCAACCGGCAGATTATGCTCAAATTTTATCGAAGCGTGATGGAACTCTTTCGCCTTATTTCATACAGGTTGATCAGGGAGGAGTTCAGATTAAGTCGATGTTTAGGTTTTACTCATCATACATTGATAATGGAGCCTTATCGTTTAATCCATTTCAGTGGCATTTTTTGACATCCACATACGATGGAGAAAGATATAAGACATACTTTGACGGGGTTTTGGCTGGATCTGTTTTAGAATCTAACCCCGTTTATGTTGAAAATGGTAATTTGGGAATTGGAGGTTCTCCAGACGGGAGTAATTTGTTCAAGGGTTGGATTGATGATGTGCGATTGTATAAAACCTCACTTTCTTCGAAGGATGTGGAAATAGCTTTTGGCGATGGTTATGGAGATTTTGGACCATCTGTTGATGTTGTAGTAGATGCTGCAAGTAATTCTTCTCCCATACCCGTAGTTTTGACATTCCGTGATTTGTTGAACAACCCGGTAAGTGTTTCTGATTTTAACGCGAGTGATTCCAATGGATCTACTGATATAACCATTACTGGAGGTTCAATTATTAATTTTTCCAAGATTGGAGACAGTAATTCAACTTACGGTTTTGATATAATCCCGGACCGAGACCCACAAAGGATTTTTCTTACTTTTAATGCTGGTGCAGCCGTTGATGCATTAGGAGATTATTCTCAAAAAAAGACAGTTGTTATTTCTTACAACGATAAAATTACGAGATCTTCTGATCTTGTTGGTTGGTGGACATTTGAGGAAGCAAATGGCACTTTAGTAAATGATCAGTCTGGCGGGGATGCATTTGCTCGACTTTTTGGTAATGCTAATGTCGATTTAAATGAATCGAAATTTGGTAATGGGTCCCTCGCTCTTGACGGAAGCTCAAGTTGGGCTGAGATTAGGTCTATTACAGAACCGACCAAGACGACCCGGCAAAATGATTTAATTGGTTGGTGGAAATTTGATGAAGGTAGTGGAACGGTAACTCGTAATGCAGTAACTGGTTTAGATTCGGGAACTCTTACAGCGGGTGCAGCTTTTTCTACAACTGAGAAGACTTTTGGTAATTCAGCTCTGCACATACCCTCAAGTGAGAATGGTGCTAGGGTGACACTTTCCCCTGCCCTTGATTTAGGAGGAACTAGTACAGTTGCAACATTTACTATTTCCACTTGGTTTCGGAATCTCTACCCAGTCGGATCATGGCGTACATTAACTCGTGGTGCAACCAATGGCCATCATTTGATCATTCAGAATAATTCGAATAATGTCGGTGTATTTGCTAACGGTAACGGCGAGTGGCGGGATTCAGGTGAATTTGATTTGGAACCCGATGGGTTATGGCATCAAATTGTAGTGGTTTCGGACGGAGTAACTAGTAAGTTTTATTTGGACGGTGTCTACCAAGGCGATTCCGATCGTCCGACTGGAGACAATATTTTATCCATTGGTAATTATTCTTCCGGTGGGCAAAGATTTGCTGAATATTTAGATGATTTCAGGGTCTATGGAATCGCTTTACCCGACTTTGAAGTTGAAATGCTTTACCGGGAGGCCGAGGGTTCTTCTTTGAATGTGGGGGAAGGCAGTTATTCGGTCTCTGTATGGGTGAAGCCAACCGTTCTAAAACCTACTCCTGAATATAATTTTGCGATCGGATGGTATGAAGGAGGAGGAGGGGAATACATGCAGGCTAAGTTGGGACAGGGAGCTACAACTAATTATAATTCACTTAATTTACTGAACCCTGGAGATGCTCTTCAGTCATCAGTCATGCCAGGAGGAGTTACCGAAAGGTTGTTCGATGGTCCTTACAATGATAACCAAATCGATGATACTGCAGGTAGTCCCAACCAATATGATGCAGGTATAGACGGAAGAGCTTTTTTATTTGGTCAACAGATTCCGACTAACAATGGAATAATAACTAGAGATGAAGACGCGAATTTCTCTGTTTTGACCGCATTTCCCACTTCTGCTCATACTGACAGTTATCTTCTTTGGGAACATGGAGGGGATAGCTTAGGATCATTTTTAGGTTTCAAGGAAGGTTTCTTACGCCTTCGAGCAGGGAATGGTGGTGATACCATTCCCGTCTCAGGTGGCTCCAGTGACGGTATGGCTGTTCTTGATATTCCATTTTCGGATCTTCAAGCAGGTGGATATGCAGATGGTAAGCTCCATGAATTACGATGGGAGATGAGAATTGGGAATGGTGGGGCTTTACCAGGGAGAGTTCGTATATGGATAGATGGTTCTTTGCTAGGTGAGTCTAACACCACGGGTGGAAGACTTGGCGGTGGGAATTGGACGGGGACTGATAATGGTGGTTTTGGTATCCATTCGAATGCGGTAGCCGGTTCCGACATCACGACTCCCTGGCCCTATGAAATTGGATCATCTCTGCTCTATCATTACGGCAACGGATTCTTAGTTCAGCATGATTATGTCTACGAGGACATAAATTTTGGAATTCCTATCGATTTTGATGGAGCAAGCACGGATGCAAGGTCTAAGTCAACCGGCACTGGTAAGACAGGTACCGCTACAGGAACTGGGGTGGATGAAATTGGCGGACTTTGGTTTGGTAAGTTAAGGATCGGAAATACTGGATATTTAAGTACTGGTGATATTACTTTTGGTACAAGAAGTGATGATGGAAGTGTTGTCTGGATTGATCTGGATGAGGATGGGGATTTTTCAAAGACAGGATTAAATGGCAGTGAAATGGTGGTGGATAATAAAGGGGGGCACGGGCAGAGAAACCGATTGGGGACGCGTTTTCTTGGGCGGAAATCTCCAATACTTATGCGAGCCGGTTTGCTTGCTCATAAAGGGGTTGCTTTAGGTTCTGATGGATACCCTATTTCATGGCATGCTACTTACGAAAATGCATTGACTGCATTATCTGCTACTCCAATGGAGTTGGGTGAATGGAATCATGTCGTGATGGTTGTGGATCGCGATAAAGGGCGTTTAAGGCAGTACATCAACGGTAGCTTAGCTGCTGAGAATTCATTTGTTGCGGGGAAGCAAGGTGAAGTTACCCTTGGCGACTGGTTTATTGGTGGTATGCCAACATTAAATGATCGATTTTCTGGTTATGTAGACGACGCCAGAGTGTATTCGGTAGCTCTTAGTGATGATGATATTACCAAGATCTATAACAATGAGGGAGGGGACATGGGATTGGTTGCTGATTTTACAGCACCTAGTATAACTGATGATTCAAACATCTCTATCCACCTAAGATTTTTGCAATTTGAGGAACCCGTAGTAGTAGTCAACTTAGTCGAGGGTGATTTGAATGTAACCGGGGCCACCATTGTTAATTTTAATAACCATGGTGGAGATGGTAATTTTACTTTCAATTTAATTCCCCTTCCCAATTCAACTGAGATCAATGTTTCTCTGGCAAGAAACGCTGGAGCAGACTTAGGAGGAGAACCCACGCTACCCGCCCATATTTTTATCCAGTTAGTTCCTCCCGTACCCGGGAAGTCAGATCTTGTAAGTTGGTGGTGGATGGATGAAGGTAAGGGTTCGATTGCTACAGACAGTATTAGCGGTAATGCCGGATCGTTGAAGGGAGGGGCATCTTGGTCTTTAGCTGCAAGTTATGGAACATCCCTTTCTTTTCAAAATGTAGGAGATTATGCTGAACTGGGAGTTCCTGCAACGGGGTGGGATAATGGACAATTTAGTTTAAATTTTTGGTTTCGGAGAGTGGAGGAGGGATTCAGTTGGTCGGCTCAGCAAATGTCCAATGTTATGTTTAGTCTTGGTAATGAAGAGAATTGTTCTCTTCAGATTGGAACTAAGGGGACTAGTTTTGAATTATTTATGAGTTCGGTTGGTAAGACAGAGCGAACTACTATGAGTGCAGACATTCAGGATGGAACTTGGCATTATGTAACCGTTTCGTATGATGCTAGCCTTGTATCCGGAGATGAATTGTCGGTTTATTTGGATGGATTAATGATTGGATCCACCAGCGTTTATGCGGAAGACTTATTAAGGAGTGGAACAATGAAATGGCTGCTTGCAGTGGCTCAAATGAACTCACTTTCAGATGGTCGTTTTATGGGTAATATTGATGATTTTCGGATTTTCAATAAAGCTACTTCACTTAATGAGCATCAATCCTTTTACAACGATGGAAAAGGAGATTTAAATTTAGCCGTATCAACCACTTACTCCCCTGCAACTCACACTAATCCAATTTTGGTGGATTTGAATTTTACCCGTTATGGAATGCCATGGGTGGTTGACTTTAATGAATCCATGCTAGGATTGAGCAATGCGATTCTCCATGACATTAATGCAACTACTGGTTCAAGTATACGGCTTGAATTGAACTCTACGCTTAATCCGGGCATATTGACTGTCTCTTTGCCTGAGGGCATAGCTAGGGATGCTTCCCTTACTGAAAATCAACCACTGTCCTTTAATATTGGATTTGGTCGCCCCGTAACCAGACTTGAAAACTTGGTCGCTTGGTGGAAGTTTGACGAAGGAAATGGAACCACTGTAACGGATTACATGAGTGGATATGTGGGCAATTTAATCAACAGCATGGATGGTAATGTGACTTTCGATAATTCTAATTCCAAATTTGGTTACGCACTGAGGTTTCCCAAGAACGCATGGGTCTCGACCAACGCCTACCCCGCGAGCATGGGAGTTGGGTATGGTAATCCTAGAACCATTTCATTTTGGATGTTTGCGGAACCGCATGAAAGTCCAAATGGATCGAATCGTGATTATCAAACAGGGATTTATGGAATGGGGCAAAGGAGCAATGCCAATGGGGTGCATAGAATGTGGGGAATGCGTGGGTTATGGGATACTGCGAATTACAGAAGAATCTTTTCGCAACATTGGGGGTGGGATCCACAAATATACATTTCCGAAGGAGTTAAAAATAAATGGATGCATATTGCTCATCAGTACACAGGCACTCATGTAAAGGCCTATGTCAACGGTACTCTAAGGAATAACTGGTCAAAAAGTAATATTTCAACCGGCAATGTTTTTCCTCTTCAGTTTGGCAGGTTTACCGATGAGACTCGTAATGATCGAACCTTTAAAGGGTTACTCGATGATTTTAGGCTTTATAATGCGGCACTCAGTTCCAGTGATGTCTCGAAATTGTATAGTGGAGGATATGGAGATTTTGAAATCCGCTCTTCTTTTGATGTGGATTTGGTCGTGGAAGGAAACCCAAGTGTTGGGCGCATTATGTTCACTCGTGGTGGGGAACTCGTTGATGTGAATGATTTTAATTCAAGCCAAGGAGATCTTGCGATTCCCGGGGGAACGATTGTGCCTAATTCAATTACCAGAGAAAGTCTCGGTACTTACTCATTTGAATTCTTCCTTGATCAGGAAAATGTTATTTCTCAAATTTCCATAACCAACGGTTCCGTATATGATGAATACAATCAGACCAATGTGCCTCCAATTGGTCAACCCGGAGGAAATTCAATTGCAACTCGTAAAATGTACCGTGCCGTTACTCGTGGAGAAAACCTAGTTGCTTGGTGGCCATTTGATACTGATGCCATAAACAGTAATCAGGCGGTAAGTAAAACTGCGGGAATGCAGGTGGCCGATCTTTATTACGCAAGCATTTCTTCCTTCGGTAGATTTGGTCGTGGGGTTCGTTTTCGCAAGGATCAAGTTGATGCCCGTATGCGTGTGGGAAATAATGGCATTACTTTGGGAAGTGCATGGACTTTGACCGCTTGGGCCAGAAATTTATTTCCACCAACAGCTGGAGGTAGGTCTTCTTTGTATCGCGGGCAGGACAAACTTTCCAATAATGATTACGATCGGTATTTCTGCGTTCGTGGGAGCGATCGTATGGTTTGTCTGTTTGATGGGGATGTTGGATGGGGGCCTAATAGGTACCGCCCGACGGGTTATCAATTAAACCCACTTGGTATAATGGAGTGGCGCCATTTTGCTGTAATCGGTAAAGGAGCAAGAACTAGATTTTTTGTTGATGGGTTATTTGTCGGAGAAGCCGACAGGCGAGATCAAAGTGATGTCTATTACATTGGAAATGCGAGTACAGGAGAAGCGTTTGCGGAATACCTTGATGACATTCGAATATACAATGTCAGTTTGGAGGACTATGAGGTTTCAAAAATATATGGCGGTGGATTTGGAGATCAATTTACTTCAGTTAGAATTGAGGAAAATTCAACGGTTGATTCAAATCCAAGGAAACTAAAGCTTTCCTTTGGTAAAGATTCCCAGCCTGTCGTTATTTCTAATCTCGATAAATATGATATTGGATTATCAGTTGGAGAAGTTATTGAGGTCAATTCAACCATCGAGGGATCATCCTACATAGTTTCTCTTTTACCTGAGACTAATTCTACCCGTTTTTCAATAAGTGCACCTTCGGCACCTATTCAGCTTGAAAACTTAAGCCTTTGGTTAGATGCAAATGACTCAAATTTGGATATGCCTCCATTTGCTCTTTGGTTGGATGCAAATGATAGTGGAACAATCACTCACATCGCTAATAGTGTTAGTCAATGGAGTGATAAAAGTGGAAATAATAACCACGCCGTTCAGTCAACCGAGGTAAGCAAACCGACCATCGTTAATAATGCAATACAATTTGATGGCGTTGATGATGGCTTTACACTTACTAGTGATATTAGTCAGAATAAACTAAGTGTCTTCTTTGTGGTTCATGGACATGGCTATTTATATTCCAATAATGGTACTGAACGAACCTTGTTCTACAATAGTGGTTCAGGGTATAATTTATGGTGGAGAGTTAATAACAACGAATTTTTTAGTAATACTTCTGTTGTTGGCTATTCTCATACTGCAACCCAGTTGCTTGAATTTAGTTTAAAGCCAGGTAATGCAACTTTACATGTTAACGGTGCTCAAGTCCTTAACCAAAGTAGTGTGAATGGAAACTTCAACATCGATCGGATTGGTCTAAAATTCGATGGTACTACAGGAGTCTCAACATGGTCGGGGGAAATAATGGAGATTATTGCACTGACGAATACCACTTATCGGCAATCTATTGAGGGGTATCTTGCTCATAAATGGGGGGTTTCATCGAGCTTACCGGGAGATCACCCTTTTAAAACAACAGTCGTCAGTAATTTAGGCGATGGTTTTTGGAAGGATAAAAGCTCAAATTCAAATCATTCTTTTGAAGTAGGTTCCCCTACCCTGCTTAATAATGAGCAAAATGGCATGCCTGTCATGAGTTATTCAGGAACGAATGGTGAAAGTCATACCTTCGATATGATTGAAGATATAAGGACTGTTTTCTGGGTCATTGCAGAAGATGTAACTGTTTCAAATTCAGATTTGAGGTATTTATTAGGGGATTCAACGGTAGAACCGGATTGGCATAATAATGGAGATGGTAATATTTGGGGTACAACCTGGGGGGATTCTAAAGTTTTTGATGGATACACCCGTTTGAACGGTTCGGTTATTAATGGAAAGCAAACATCTAAACCAAATAATTTGTCTATTATTTCCCTACGAACTCTGGGTAATGTCCAATCAGATAATTTTAGTAATGATCGAAATATTGGTGGAAGAAGCTGGAAGGGCAAGCTTGCTGAATTGCTTATTTACAACTCAGCTTTATCAGATTCGGATATTGAAAAAGTTGAGGGTTATCTCGCACACAAATGGGATTTGAATGGAAGTTTGCCATTGAGTCATTCACAAAAGAGTCAACCCGAAATTACCATGGGAGATAATTTTAGGTCTGATTCTAATTTTTCCGTTGAAAACCTCCGACTCAACTATTTTTCCCACGAGCGTGTTTATAAAGAGGAGGAATTGCTCAGCAGATGGAGATTTGAAGAAGAATTTGAAATAGATGGTAAAAAAGTTTCCTGGGATGTCGCCAAAGCAAGAAATCATGGATTTCTTCAGGGTGACGCATCATTAGGTAATGGTCTTTTTGGGCGAGGTCTTGTTTTGGATGGTAATGGCGATTACTTTGAAATCCCACACTTTAGAGGTTTATTTGAAGATGGAAATTTCACCCTCTGTGCCTGGGTCTACTTGACTGACATTGGAGTAGATAGCGATCAACACGATGGAGCTATATTTGCAGCAAATGGAAACGATTTAAATTCCATGTTGCTTTGGTACGATGTCAATTCATTGAGTACTGCGAATCGTTCCTTTTCTTTTAATTTAGGGGCAACCGGAATTAATTTAAACCGTATAAATGCACCGGATTCTCTTGCTGTTCAAGCGATTTGGCATCATTTGGCTGTTACCGTAAACCAAAAGCAGCATTCTGTTTATTTAGATGGCACTGAAGTGGTGAGGACTGATTTCGCAGGAAACGCAAATGGTCACATTGAAGGAAATACATTAAGGCTAGGTTCTTGGAATAATAGTCCAAATTATGATTTTTCAGGAATTTTGGACGATGTGCGAATTTACGATTCTGCATTAAACCCTAATGACTTGAGTATCCTTTATGGAAACGGGATCGGTGATTTGGGAGTGGTTCCGATGATTTCAATTGATGCAAATCATTCTGGACAATCCATTTCTGGTAGAATTGACTTTTTTCAATTCGGTCAAATTGTTTCAGTTAGTGACTTTAATCAATCAGATATCGATGTAACTGGTGGTGTGGTTACGAGTTTCAATGCTAGTGGCAATGGATATTTATTTTCGTTATCACCTGATATGCAACCTTCTCGAATGACTGTTACTTTAAAGGTTGGATCCGCAAAATATGGATCAATTGATAGTTCCGCGATTTCAAAAACTTTTAGTCAGCATTCTCATGTGACTGCAATGGATAGCCTAGTTTTATGGTATGCCTTCGAGGAAGGTAATGGATCATCAATTATTGATTTTTCAGATAGTAAAATAGATGGAGTTCTTTCGGGGGGGACGCGCTCGCCCGGTAAGCTTGGCCAATCACTTTCTTTATTGCCAACTGATTTTGTAACCGCAAATGGTGAAGCCCTTTCTTTGAGTAATTCCTTTACCCTGTCAATGTGGACTAAAATGCTGGATGACTCACAGGGTGTTTTGATTCGAAGTGGTCAATTTAATTTGCAATACCATGATGATAATACAATCAGGGGTCATGTTTATACAGGGAATTCATGGAAGGAGGTGAAAGCCAGGTCCTATCCTGGGAGATGGACCCATTATGCTTTAACCTACGATGGTGTTGAATTAAAACTTTACACTAATGGAACCTTGCTGGATGAGTTATTGGTCAGTGGTTACCTAAACTGGGGTGATGGATCAGACCACAACCTTTATCTCGGGCGTTATGGTTTGGTTGGTTGGGAGGCAAAGGCTGAAGTGGATGATGTGCGGGTTTATCGAAAGGCCCTCTCCCCCGCAGAAGTTTTATCCTTGTATGGAAATGGATCTGGTGATGTTGGATTGCGTCCTTTAATACAAGGCCCTTCTCCTTTTTCATCCCAACCTGTTTCTCAAACGGTTACATTTCAGGATGGTAATTCCAGCGTGATCATTTCTAATTCCGATCTAAGTAGCGGCGAGGTTAATGCAACTGGGGCTAGCATCTCCCTGTTTTCCTATGTATCAAATTCCTACACTTATGATTTGAATGCTACCACAAATCCATCCATGGTCCGAGTATCGATTCCGCAAGGTGCCATAATTAAAGATGGAAACTTAAGTCAGGCTGTTGCATTTGAGTTTCAACATAGGATTGTCACCACAGTAGAAAATGATCTTTTGGCTTGGTATCCGCTAGATGAATTTAATGGCACTCGTACGCTAGATAGATCAGGACGATTGAATCATGCTACTGCCATAGGGTTTACAGGGAATCCAACATTAACCTCAGGTATGTTTGGACAGGCCCTGGATTTAAATGGTGAATACCTCGAGTTACCTTTTCGCATTAATCAGAGTAGTTCTTCCACCGGTGTTTCCTATTCCGCATGGATAAAACCGGACCAAGTTACAGGTGGAGTTGATAATGAAAGCATTCTTTTTTCCACTGATGATGATGGATGGGATTGGTCAACATCCATACGGTATGGAGCTTTGAGTTCATGGACCGGGGCAACTCGTTTTCAATCTCCCCTGCAGGTTTTTCCTAATCAATGGTCGCATATTGTTTCTGTTTTTGACCCTGCACAAGGTAGATCCATTCTTTATTTAAATGGCGGGACAGCGACCATAAATTCACTTGATTTTGACGACTCAACAACTCTTTTGCGAATTGGTTGGGAGTTAAATGGTCGATACTATGATGGGGTAATTGATGACATTCGAATTTGGGGAAGAGCTCTATCTGCGAATGAAGTGGTTAAATTATGGGGTAATGGAATGGGCGACCTTGGTCCCCGTTTTGATTTAGTTGTCGAAAGCCCGACTTACGGTTCCTCCATTCGTACGAATGCAATATTCAATTCATCCATCAGTGATTTTAATGCTAGTACCGATTTGGAATTCCCGGGGTTGAATTTAGTGACTTCAACTAGTAATGGTGATTCCAACACTTCGTGGACTCTAGTTTTTCAACCAACTTCTTTATTAGATGCAAATTTTTCTATAAAGCTAAAAGCCAATTCAGTAACGGATTCATTTGGGTTAAAAAATGCCGAAGTAGTTAAAGAAGTACAATTCCGTCCGCACCGAGTGCGGGAGGCTGATCTATTACTTTGGTGGGAATTAAATGAAGGTAGTGGAGTCGTTGCCAGTGACAGCTCACCATCAGGTTTAAATGATGGAAATGCCTCTGGGGTTCTCTGGGGAAATTCAGGTAAGTTTGGTGCCGGACATTTGGCTTTTGACAAGACGAATGATAGGTCGATTAAATTAAGTAGTGGGTTAAGCGGTAATCTAAGTGCGTCTACCATGTCCTTTTGGATATATCCGAAAAGCCCTGATTTTCATATTTTTAGTCTCGATGGAATTGATCCGGAATTTTCAATTTCTCTTCAGAAACAGAGGCCGTTATTCTTGATGGGTGGTTTGAATCAACAATCATTACCAGGGACAAGTGGTGATGAGTTTTGGGCTGATGGATATCTATCCTTAAATAAATGGTCACATTTAGTGTCCACTTATAGTTTAGACAATCGTCGTGTTCGGTTTTATTTAAATGGATTGTTTGAAGGCGAAACTAGTTTTGCCAACGCCCAAGCCTTTCCCTTGGGACAAGCTTTTCGACTCGGTCCTCAAGACGGTTTTCAAGCATCTTCCACCGATGGGAACATTGATGACTTTAGAATTTATGGGGTAGAACTGAATGCAACTGAAGTTGCTCAAATATATGGTTCAGGTAATGGAGATTTTTATACCAGAACAGTTGAATTCTCCTACGACTCAATTTTGCAAATCCCAAAGCCGGTAACCATTCGATTCCTGGAAAATGGATTTCCTGTTGATTTAAATTCTTCTGGACCAGGGGAATTTACAATAGGAGACATTTCTGTTTCTGATGCAATTATTACCAGTCTCACAGAACTGTCTCCAGGAGTATATGTTGTGACATTGACTCCCTTGGATCAAAATAGCACGACTCCCATGCTGATCTCATTAACTGGAAGTGGTATATGTACTAATTTGTTCGAGCAAACTTTCCCCGACGCAAATCAAAGCGTGCCCCATAATATTCAGGTGCCCAGTATTCTCTCCCCTGCCCTCTCTAGCTGGGCTGTCGGAGAGAATGGAAGTTTTTCATTCGTTACACAACATGGCGAGAGTATTTCAATCTCGTCGGGTAAACCGGGTTGGCTTGATTTTAATTCCAGTACGGGAGTGCTATCCGGTATTCCCACTGACAGTAATGATTCAGTAATTGTTTTGTCCGTTCAGAATTCTCTTTCAACTATCACTCAAAATCATCAAATCCAAGTTTACGACCCCAATGTTTTTTCTGCAAAGTTGAATCTATCACCCGTCGGTGCACTTGGTGGAGCGGATCCTAAAAATTTGCCAGGTTTAGTCCTTCAATTAGACAGTTCTCTCATTCAGGAAGTAAATGGTACGGTTATCAATTCGTGGGCAGATTCTTCAGGCACAGGACATTCTTTTGATCGGGTTCGTGGATTACCTCGAGTTGTTGAAAGTGTAGAATTGGGGAATCGCAAGGTGGTTCAATTTGATGGTTTTTCACAATTATATTCTAGTTTTGAATTTGGTGCATCTCTTTCTGATTTCACGGTTTTATATTTTGGCCGGCATACTGGAGAAAACAATGGGACCGTATTGGGTTCGGTCGGTTCAAACTGGGTTTTTGGTTTAGGGAATGACAGTTCAGCATATTGGAAAATGGGGTCACTAGTTACACAGGCAACTTCTGCTGATACTAAATGGCATTTGTTTGCAGGAAGTTTTTCTAGCAATGGTGATGCTCTATTGTTAAGAGACCAAATTACAGTTTTTGATCAAAACACTACCGTGTCCGTAGATTCCTACCCTCGTTTTTTAGCCTTGGGTGGATCCCAAACTAATGAAAACTTCTCTCATTCCGAAGTAGCGGAGGTTCTATTATATAATCGAGTATTATCTGCTTCAGAGTTAGACGATTTACAAAATTACCTCAGAGTAAAATGGTCAGGAGGCGAAGTAGAAGATTTTCCTATGCTCGTCCGGCTTTCTTACATCAATCATCCTGATTTTGATATTAATACATTTTCAGATCCTGTTGCAGGTGGTGATCTTCGGTTTTACAATGAAGACCACAAAGAACTCATTTACGAGGTAGACGAGTGGAATGTCTCAGATGAATCTTTACTCTGGGTTCAGGTGCCAAGTTTAAATCCGACCAGTAAGGTAATTGCTTATTGGGGGAATGATAACAATGTAACTCCACCGAGTTACCGTAGTGATGGTACTTTATGGTCTGGTTTTGACGGTGTTTGGCACCTTGGTAATGCCAATGATTCCTCCTCCGCTTCAAATACCGCTTCAGTGAACGGAGATTCAATCTTAGGGGCCAGTTCCTTGCTTGGTGGTGGATTATCATTGGATGGAACCGCTGATTATTTATCAATTAATTCTTACAATGGTGTGGCAGGAAATAATGCACGTTCGGTTTCCGTTTGGATGAAAAGTTCTGAACTCAATGGAGAACTGATTGGTTGGGGAAGTGGATCTGATCTTTGGAACTTCAGTTGGAATTCGACTGGACCGAGAGTTCAAATTGATGGAACTTCCGTGGAGCAGGGATTTTTTGACCTATCAGACAATCAATGGCATCATGTTGCACTTTCATTCCCTGGAATTACCAGCGATCTTAATCAGACAAGACTATTTGTGGATGGTAAATTAGTGGATGCCCCCGCTTCATCGGTTGCTGGTATTATTAACACTAGTGGAATCTTGGCAGTCAAGATAGGTGCTCTTCATGATGGCACCACATCTACCCTTGGAAATTTTGATGAGGTGCGCATTTCCTCTGTATCCAGAGGCGATGCTTGGATTAAGCATTCCTATGAAAATCAGAAAAATTCATCCACTTTTCTTACTTATGAATTGAGCTACCTCTCTGCCCCAACCTTTTCTTCAGATCTTAATATTACAGTCGTTCAAGGGGTGGCCATGAATTATCAAGTTCGAACTCAACCACCTGCCACTTTTTACTCTCAATCTGGTATGCCTGTTGGCTTGAATTTTAATCCTGCGACTGGTGTCTTATCAGGTACGCCTGGGCTTGGACAGATTGGTGACTTCAATATGACCATTATTGCGTCCAATGCAATGGGAGATTCTAATGCATCTCTCACTGTTCATTTATTAGCAAATAAGACTATGCCAGTCATTAATGCTGGTACTGTAACTGAAGTAGGGGGGCGAAGTGCCACAGCGAATGGATATCTATCTGATACTGGTGGAGTTTCAAATACGGTTACATTGCACTACGGAAAAGTAGATGGTAACCAAAGTTCGGTGAATTGGGATTTACAAAAAAATATAACTTCTGTTGATGAGGGACCGATCCCCGTTGTTTTAACAAGCCTTGAAAGCGGGGTGACGTATTATTATCGTTTTGAAGCAAATAATACTGATTATTCATCGTGGTCTGGTCTTGGTTCTTTTACTACCCTCGCCTATGATCAAGGCACTCTGCGTTTTCATACAGGATTAAATGACGCGGGAGATTCTTCTGGTCTCTTTTGGGACAAAGAAAATGGAAGTGGGGAAGTCAAGGTTTTGGATGCTAATATGAGCACCCAAAATTACATAGCACCGGATGGGAGTTCATGGATGTTAGGAAAGGCAACATTTCATTTTACTTCTGATTTTTATTTGGGGCCAAATTTGAGACAAGTTGTCCTGGAAGGCAAAAATTCACTTTCCATTGTGAGTGATGGTAATGTAAGTATAGGCAAGAGTTTGTCTGGTTCTACTGCTCCACTGTCTGCTCATGTAATGGGAGGCACTCTACAAGACGGATTTGACTCTCATTATAGTGATGATCCGAACAAGGGACTGAGGGTTGGTCGGGGCCAGCTTGGTGGATTCGCTGGTGGGCAAGGTCCCGGTAAAGGTTTGAGCTTGGGAACTTCTGGTGCTGGCGGACTTTCTGGAGGAGGAGGTTCATTTGCGGGTGAAGGTGGACCTGGTGCGTCAGGACCTGCAGGTATTTTGTATGGCTCTGGTGCAATAGATATTTTGCTTGGAGGGTCTGGTGGCGGGTATGGTAATTTGGGAGAGGCCGCAGCTGGGGGCGGAGTTTTGGAAATTGAATCAAATGGTTCCTTAGTCATCAATCCAGGAGTTTTAGTTTCTATGAACGGTGGAACTGTTTTCGTAAATCCATTTCAAGGTGCTTATTATTCTGGGGGTGCTGGTTCAGGTGGAGCCATTCGTTTAGTTGGGAAAACAATTACAAATTTAGGTATTATTGAAGCCCAAGGTGGTGACTCTTCAGGAGCGTCCCCTTTCGAATCTGGTGCTAGGTTTCTTTCCAATGCTGGTGGTGCTGGCGGTGGTGGACGCGTAGCGTTCATTTCGGATGGAGTTGTCGAACAAGGAGAGGTTAATGTAAATGGAGGAGTTGGGAACGGAGATGGCTTTTCTGGCTTCCCTGGCAGTATTTATAATGGTGTTAAGTCATTGGCCCCTACCGATGATCTTAATTTGACAGAAGGGACATTAATTTTTGATACAGGCGGGACTTGGTCACACACTTCAGGAATAAAAGGTGGTGGAGTTGTTCAACATCGTTACTTTGATATTTTAGGCCAAAGATACGGATACGGCGTCTCTACTTTTACTTTCGCGAATTTTTCCATCGGAAAAAATGTCAGCGTTTTGATTAAAGGAATAAATGCTTTGGAAATCGTCGTTGAAGGAAATGCGTCCATTCGAACGAATTTTTCCCTAAATGGGAAAAGTGGAATGTCAGGAGTTTATTCAGGAACTCCGGGCTCGGGGGGATGGGGTTCTGGACGGGGTCTTAGATTCACTGATATGTTTTCAAATATGCATCCATCTCTTAATGGACAAGGACCAGGAGGGGGACGAGGTTACGAAGTGGGTAATTCAAATGGTGGTGGAAGTTATGGTGGTTTGGGTACTGGCGGATTAAATAGCGGTGTTGCAGGAATGACTTATGGAGATGATGAAATTTCCCTTCTTTACGGTGGTTCGGGAGGCGGTCATGCACAATCTGGTTCTGGTAATGCTGGTGGAGGAGGAGGAGCAATAAGTTTTCGAGTGACGGGATCTTTTACTTTGGACGCAAATGCCACCCTATCTGTTAGGGGTGGTCATGGCCAATCAAACTCAGATGGTTCTGGAGCCGGTGGCTCTGGAGGTGCAATTCGTATAGAGGCGTCATCGATCACAAATAATGGACTTTTGGATGCTCGTGGTGGAGATGCTCTCGGAGATTCATCTCTCGCTGGTGCTGGTGGAGGTGGTCGTGTTTCTCTTTTGTCACCAGGTTCTATTGTCGAGGGCAATATATTAATGGAAGGTGGTCAGAATAAATCCCTGACCTTCGTTCATTATCGTCAACAAGACCTTGTTGGCCATTGGGCATTAGATGACAATCAATCAAGTAATATTGCTGTAAATCAGACAGGGGACACAGCCCTAGATGGAGTAATATCAGGTAATCCACTACGCGTCCCTGGTAGAAAAGGAACTGCATTTATGTTTGATGGTGTTGATGATAAGATTGTGGTGAATAATTCTAGTTCTCTTCAATTGGAAAGCTATTCCGTATCATTTTGGATAAAGCCTGAGAAAAATGACGAATCATACACTGGTCTTTTTGGGAGGAACGGTCGAAATTACGCAATATGGCTTGGCGATTCAAATCATACCGACCGTCCTTTTCTTCATCATCGATTTGGAGAAGGAAGTAATTTTAATGAAGGGGTAGGTAATTTTAATTTAAGTGGTTGGGATAAGTGGTACCATATTGTGTGTACGAACGGAGGTATTGGATCCGAGGCTAGGACTTATGTGAATGGCTCGTTCATTTCGAATAACCAACGGTATGAAAGACAAATTCTTGATAACTTGATTAAGAATCAAACAGCTCCTTTAAACATTGGGGTTGATCCGTCAAACGAGGGTTCAATAAATCAATATTATCTCGGTGAAATGGATGACCTTCGCCTTTATGATGTATTTCTTGGCAGCGAAGATGTTTATCATCTTTACAAAGGGGATCCCGGATTAATTGATTATACTTCTGCCCGTGCAGAATCTAAACTAGCCGGGGTGGGTTCTCTATTAAAAGTTTCTACCCCTACTCTTCCTGTTATTCCTACTTCAACTCTTTCCTATGGTAGTGATTTAGGGAGCTTGGATTTAGGTCATACAGCAGGATTAGATTACACTTTAACGGGTCTCCCATCTGGAGTAACAAATAAGTCATCCTTTTCTCCTGTCGAAATTCCCGGTATTATTGCTTGGTATGATGCCGACAGAAATAACAGTTTTCAATATTTCACAAATGTTTCTTTTGAAAGAAACGATTCGATTGCAATTTCTGACCAACTTGTCGCATTTTCTTTCAACGAAAGCAATGAAAGCGTATCTTTTGACGAAACTGGAAACGGGCATCATGGTGTATTTACGAATGATGTTTCCAGAGTTTCAGGTAAGTTTAATGGAGCAGTTCGTTTTGATGGAGCAAAAGACGCGATAGTTCTTCCTAAAATCCAAGAACTCGATCGTGCATCCTCCTTTAGTTTGTCTCTATGGTTTAATCGATTTAGTGATATTCAAGGAAACCCCACAGTTCACACCATTTCGAATATTTTACTTTCTCAATCGAGTGCTGATTTTAATGATAATGTGGAGATTGGAACAGCAGGGTCTGAGGTCCAGGTATATTTAAATAATGGGTCGGACTTAGTTTTTACCACAAATGATGCAAATATTTCCAACAATACTTGGCACCATTTGTCTGTTACCTACGGAGAGGATCTTAATGTCTATCTGGATGGATTGCCCGCTCATATAAGTGGTTGGGTAACATCTCACTTAACTGGAGATAGTGATTCCGGAATTTCAAGTACTCAAACCTACACCTGTGCTGTTAATGTGAACGGTTCCACAAAAACAGTGAATGGAGTTCCGTTTACAGGAACTAATGCAACTTCTGGCAGTGGGTGGTCTATCAGCTCTGGTTTTAATTCTCTTCATAATAGCAATCCTTCTACCGTAACCGGTCAGATTGGAGACATTTTAGGAAATGGATTTCGATATGCCGGAGATCCTCAGAAAATTAAGTTAACCGATTTAACTCCCGGCAAAAATTACACATTTTCTCTTTACAGTCAGTCTTGGGGCGGGGGGGAGCGAAATTGCACATTAAGTAGTTCTGCACTGTCTCAATCGATAATGGTAAATCAGGATCAATTCAATTCATCAGGCCAAGATGGTTTATTGGTGGAATGTTCTTATTGTGCACCAGATACCGAAGTTGAGTTTACCATTGATCCTGTTAATTCGAGTACTACATGGCACTTGTATGCATTCAGTAATCGAGAAGGAATCAGTGGACTTCCTTTAAATGCATCATCCTTTATGGTAAATGGTCCACTTAACTCATCTTCGGACTCCCCCATTTCGATTGGGTTATCCCGCCCACATTCTGATCAGACGGGGGATTTTAACGGGAGCATTGATGATTACAGATTGTTTCAACGAGAGTTAAATGCCACGGAAGTCTCCCTTCTTTTTAGTGGTGGTAATGGTGACTTGAATGCTTCATCCCGAACCAATATTGACGGAGGTCGTATTCGTCTGTGGGAAGACGCTTCTATAAGTAACAGGGACGCCTTTTCTGACTCATTTATATCTTCGCCTCGCACCGTTTTGGATACCCGTACTGGAAAGAAACTGGTATCATTCAATTTTGGTGAAAGTTTAAAAATAAGTAGTGCCGTTTCTATGCCTATGAGTGTGATTATGGTCGGTCGTGAAAACGGAATTGCCCTACCCAACCGAGAGCTTTTTACCCAAAAGGGTTGGCGCCTTTCCAGTAATGGAAATTGGGGACTTAGCAGATGGGATGATAATAATCCTAATATCCTGTCTTCCACTCCATCTAATATTCTTTCCATCGTTCATTGGACATTAAATCGATATGGGTATGAGTTGCGAGTAAATGGAACTATCATTTCTACCAGTACTTCAGGAAATTGGCACCCAGATATTCCCTTCGACCGTATCAATGGAAACACATCTCTTTTAGTTGGTGATTTATTGTTCTTACCTAGAACTTTTCAGGAATCTGAGAGGGTCAAACTTGAAGGATATTTCGCACATAAGTGGTCTATTGCTGACCTTTTACCTCAATCTCATTCCTATAAATCGAAGTCGCCCGAAGGTTCAGAATCTTTAGTATTATCAGGAGTGCCAGAGGTTGCTGGTAGCTTCCTTATCAATGTAACGGGATCTAATAAGTGGGGTTCAGTTGATCAGAATTTCACTCTTGAAGTCACCCCAGTTGCCCCACAAATACAGACTCAATCAGCTGTTCAGGTTGGATCAACTTCTGCAAGTTTGCGTGGTCATTTATTTGAAAATGGAGGTGAGAGCACATTTGTATCTTTTGAATATGGTCTGGATAGCTCTAGTTTAGATCAAAATACCACCCAGGAGATTTTTGCAAATAATGGGTCGGTTGCAAGGCTTCTCACAGGATTGACTCCCAATACCACTTATTTCTACAAAGCATGGGCAGTTAATTCAACTGGGGTTTCTAGTGGGGAAGCTTTATCCGTTAAGCCATTATTTGACTGGCCCCTAAGAAGTATTGATTCGGGAATTGTAAGTGACTTAACGGGGCGCGCACCTGGAATGGTTGGTGGGGATGTTGTCCAAAATGTTGATTTGGTTCGCGGGAATGTTCTTCGATTTGATGGTGTAGATGATTATGTTTCTTTTGGGGATCGTAACGAACTGGATTCACCCAGTCGCTTTACATTGTCCTTGTGGTTTAAAAAAGATGAAGATCTCGTCGATCGACCTACTAATAACGGAATCGACAATGTTCTACTTGCCCAATCAAGTGGTTTGTCGAATGATAATTTCGAAGTCGGAACCCAGGGTTCTATGGTGGAAGTTTACATTGATTCTGGATTGTCAGGTGCACTTGATACTGCGGTAGTTGTTGAGGCTGGTATATCCTTAAATCAGTGGCATCACCTAGCCCTAGTTTATGGTTCAGAAATGAGTTTATACATTGATGGAAATAAAATTACGACTTGGACTCAGTATAATGGAAGGTTGGACGATAGTACGACTTCTCCCCTAACATTAGGTCTTGCCCGACCAAATTCAGAAAGTTGGGGCGAATTTAAAGGGTCCATGCAAGACGTTCAAATTTATGATGCCGAACTTTCCTCCACAGAAGTCGCAATATTGGCTGAAATTGGGTCGATGAAAAGTTTTACCACATCGGTTCAGACTGTCCCCCCCGTGGTTGAGGTTCGGCCCCCATCTCAAATAACTGAGAGTAATGCATCTATCCATTATGACCTTATCTCATTTGATGAAACTCAACCAGAGATTATTATGTATTGGGGAACGGTTGACAGAGGAGAAAATGTCGGTTTGTGGGATAATAATAAGAGTTTAGGTATTCGCGGAACTGGTGAAGGGAATCATACTATTAGCGGCTATATGCCTGGAGAGACTGTTTACTATCGCGTGCAAGCAAAAGGTCCAACTTATAGCGATTGGTCCGATCAATTCGGCTTGGTTCGAATGGTTGCAATGCCATCCATTATGATTCTACCTCCCAATGAATTGACAATTTCAACGGCAACGCTCAGGGGGGCAGTTTCGGGGAATGGAGGAATCGTTCAAGTGTCATTTCCACCAACGCCCTTAATCAATCAGGATTTAGTTGCACATTGGAGATTTGATGAAGGGGTTGGAAAGGAAGCATATGATTCGACTGGGTTTACGAGTGCTGCTCAAATTTTTGATGGCGTTTCTTGGGTTGAGGGGATGGGCGGTCAGTGGAACAAAGCACTCAGATTTGACGGTAGTTCCCTTGCCTATCTGAAATCCGGATCGTTTGTGATTGATGGAGATATGAGTTTTTCTGCATGGGCGTACAAAGAAAATCTAGGTAATTTTCAACGAATTTTTGATTTTGGTAATGGTCCGAATGACCAAAATTTACTGCTTACTAATCGTACGAGAAGCAGTGAGGTTGAATGGTCGATCCGACGGGGAGGTGATGCCCGGACATTGATAGCAACAAATTTTTGGACGATCAATGAATGGCAACATGTAGTTTGTACGGTTGATGCAATTGGCGTGATGAAGGTATACCGAAATGGTGAATTAAGAGGTTCTATCCTAGGACACACTCCTACTACTGTTACTCGTACAAACCATTACATTGGGAAGAGCAATTGGAGTACGGATGAATATTTTAAAGGCATGATGGATGACTTGAGAATCTACGATCGTGCAATTACAGCCAACGAGGTGGAAACAATATTTATGGGTGATCTTAAAAAAGATACAATCCTGGGTGGTCAGAATCCGAGTGTTGTAATTTATTGGGGAGATGAAGATGCGGGGCAAAGCATTGATGTTAATGCGTCTTCAAACGAAAGTTGGGATGCTAGTGTAAACTTGGGCGTGCTTCCTATTGGTGAATTTTCAGCAAGTTTATCGGGTCTGAGTCTGGGGAAAACATATTATTACAGGGTCTTGGCAAGTAATGCTGCAGGTTCCACCCAGTTAAGCCCTGTGGCTTCTTTTTCAACTGGTGCGTTTGAGTTTAGATCTGATTCTATATCAGATGGAAAACTTTTGGTTTGGTTGGATGCATCAGATGTCAATGGTGATGGAAATTTTTCTAATGAACCTTTTGGTGGGGCAGTTGATGAGTGGAGAGATAAATCAGGAGCAAGTCGGCATGCTGGAAACGGAAACGGTCCAAAGTTAATTTTGAATAGTTGGAATTCGCTTTCCACATTGAAGTTTGATGGGGTAACAAATTATTTAAGAATCCCGCACTCCTCTACTCTAGAAGTTGGTGAAGATATGACTTTGTTTGTGGTTGCTAAGGGGGACACATTAAATGATTGGAGGCCAATAATTTCCAAGAGAGGAGAAGATGATCTTGGTTGGCAGTTCAGGAAAGGTGATACAGGTTTTGCCACCTTCACGGTTAGGGGAACGACAGGTAATGATGGGCAACAGGGAGGAACTCCGATTAATGGCAGTCCTCGTGTTTGGTCAATGAGAAAAAGTGCCCTTAAGCGTTCTCAATGGTCCGATGGTAGTCTTGAATTTCGAATAGATGATCGCGGTTCAATTCCTTCGACTACAAGTGATTTGGTGATCGCTGGTCGAGATCAAAACGGAATTGTTGCTTTAGGGGGTGTTGAGATCGGAGAAATCCTCTTATTTGATCATGCTCTTAGCGATGAAGATGTTTCTAAGTTGCAAGGTCACTTGGGACACAAATGGGGTCTGGATTTGAATTTACCTGGGGCACATTCTTATAAGACGCAGAAACCTAAATTTGAAAATCGACCACAAATCATATCAGCCGACAGCTATTCAATAAAGGTGGATGAGAACATCAGTATTACCCTTTCCACCAATCGCCCCGCATTAAATTTTACAGCCAACGGGCTACCCCTTGGTCTTGAACTTAATTCGACTACTGGTGTATTGACAGGAGCTACTTCAGTTGCGGGTTCTTACAATGTCAGTGTGGAAACATCTAATCAAGCTGGCACATACACTAAGGATATCAATTTTGTGGTAACTGATTTCTCAGATTGGAAGTATTCGGTCAATATTAATTTTCCCACTTATGCGGGTACTTCCACCCTTACTGATTTTCCAGTCTACATTGAATTTAATTCATCATCACTTGGGTTTAGTTACGATCAATTTGCTTCAACATACGGATACGATCTTAGGTTTTTAGAGAATAATGGCTCGAAGGAGATTTTTTACGAACCTGTGATGTGGAACCCTCAAGGTATCTCAAGTTTTTGGGTGTTGGTTTCTAATTTTGACGAAAATACAACCATTCAAGCTATTTGGGGGAATCCCAATGTGACTCAACTGCCGAGTTACTGCAATGATGGTTCTGTTTGGGGTAATTACGAAGCGGTTTGGCACATGGATGGAAAAAGTTCGACTACAATTAATGAATCCAAAACAAGTGCCCATGGTACACCTTATAATTTCGAAGATATGAGAGTGGTTGGAGTGATTGGGACTGCACTTTCTTTTGATGGATTGGATGATTATGTGGATTTGCCTTTGACTGTTCATCCCACATCAGAAAATGAACAATTGAGTATTTCTTTCTGGAGTTTCGGAGGAACTAATTTGAGTCCTTCTAGCGGTACTTCCCTTATTGAGTCTGGGTCTTCGCTTGGTAGGTCTATCAATATTCACTTCCCTCTTAACTCTCGTTTGTATTGGCAGGTCGGGAACGATAATTCTTATGATAGCATTAATAAGGAATTTAATGCGTACAACGGAAGGTGGGATTTTTGGACCTTTCAAAAAGATGTGGATATGGGGGCCATGTATATTTATAGAAATGGAGTAAGTTGGCATGAAGCGTACAATTTAACTCGGCCATTTGGCGACGAGTTGGAAACTTTCAAGTTAGGTGCTAACAGGAATGCATGGAATGAATGGCACGGTTGGCTAGATGAATTACGTATAAGTTTTGAGTTGCATTCACCTGATTACATATTGGCTTCCTACAATAGCCAAAAACCGGATGCTAATTTTTCCTCAATGGATGCAGTGGTGGGACCACCTTTGTTTGTGGATGGACAACTTGCAGAAGGATATGCAAACGATGACAATATCTCATATTTTATAAAGGTCTTTCCCTCGGCCAACAGTTTTGCGGCAGTGGGTCTTCCCGCAGGTATATCCTTGAATTCTGTCACAGGCGAAATTTCTGGGGTTCCTTTACAGGGAGGTATCTACAATGTAACCATCACCGCGTCCAATAATTTTGGTGAAGATCAAGGTATTCTTCAACTTTCAGTAGTTGAAAGAAGTGGTTTTTCACATAATGTTGAATTAAATTGTTCTTCGTATACTGGTTCCACATTGAATGATTTCCCTCTTCTCGTTCGACTGGATCAAGCGGTTTCGAATTTCAGTCTTAAAAGTTTTGCATCCAAGTCCTGCAATGATTTGAGATTTTACGATCAAGAATCTCGTGAACTGGAGTATGAAATCGATGAGATTAATGATGCAAATGGTAGCCTGTCTGTCTGGGTGAAAGTTAAGGATTTTAATGCATCTACGGTAATCTCTTCTTATTGGGGTAATCCTCTCCTGGCTGAAGTTCCGCCGTCGTATAGAGATGATGGTTCTACTTGGAGTAATGGTTATCGAGGAGTTTGGCACTTGAGATCTTTTGATGGGTTTGAAGTGTTAACTGATTCATCCGTTTATAGGAATCATGCTTATGATGAACTTGGTTTTGGTGAAACAGCTATTGTTGGTTCTGGTCGTTCCTTGTCCGGTGGGGTTGAGAAATATTTACGTGTACCTTCTTCCTTTTCCATGGATGATTTACATGAAAAGAGTTTTACTTTTTCTAGTTGGATTAAATTGGATGAATCTCCACCTTCGCAAGCAGAGGATTCTGTATATGCTTCCGGATATCTTACCGGGCCCAGTGACCTCTACTTCGATGATATAAATAACTTCTATAACCTAACACCTAGTGGAAGTCGAATTATGCAGGCCGGACCTCGCCAAGGACTATTTTTTGATGGTGATAACGATTTCAAAAAAGGTGGGTTTGGAATCAATCGAAATGACTATTACATGACTCTATTCCAGGCAATCTTTACACCACAGGAAACCGGGAATTATGAATTTAGATGTGATTGGAAAGATGACTACGCCACGATTTGGCTAGATTTGGACAGGGATGGTATATTTGAGACAAGTGGTGCGTCAGGGGGAGAGAAGTTAGGTGGTAATGGTAATTTTACCTCTTCACAGTATAACTTGTCTGCGGGTGTAGATTATAAAATAGCTATTGCTCATGGTGAAGGATGGGGGGGATCTAGAATTAGACCTTGGATCAAAACACCTTCTTTAGATTGGCAAATCATTGATCCCAGTGATCCCACACAGGCAGGCATGTTTTCGGTTACCTTCGACGGAAATATTACTGATGAAATTAGTCCCTTCATTTTTGCCAAACATGGAGGTGTTGAAAGAATTGCTTTATCTGGTGGTAAAATCGCCTTTTTTCACGACCTTGAAGACGGAAGTGAGTCCATTGAATCTTCCAACAATTTTGGCACTGCCCATTGGAAGCATTTAGTTGTCAGCGTAGATCACGAATTGGGTCTCCTTAAGGTTTTTGAAGATGGAAATGAAACCGGATCACATTCATTTATCGCAGGTAGTTTGGCTCATTCAGTTGCATCGCAAGATTGGTTTTTCGGCCAGGGTCTTGTGCCATCATCTTTTGACGAGATGAGAGTTGCCAATAAAACCCGTTCTTCTGATTGGATTAATGCAGAATATTTTAACCAAAAAGTTAATTCTACCCTTCCTTCAATTTCAGCGGTAAATGGTTCCCCCAGTTTTACTTCAATTTCTAAGTTCACCCTTTTTGCAGATCAAATTTTTGATCATCAAGTGTCCGTTACGGCAACTCCCATGGTATTTACCGCTGTTGGTTTACCAAGTGGAGTTATATTAAATCCAAATAATGGAAATCTAAGTGGAACTCCATCTGTTTCAGGAGATTTTTCTTCCACAATTAGTGCTCTATATTCGAGTGGTGTTCGAGTTGATCAGGAATATTCATTTACGGTTAGCCCAAGTCCACCCGATTTGTTGTTTTTGAATCATCAAACGATTGACCCTACAACCATTTCAGTGTCGTTTGAGGTTAATGCAACAGGTGGTGATAATCCCAATGTGTACTTATTGGCAGATACTATCGATCATGGGACGAGCTTTTATTCCTGGACTTATCGTATTGGATTGGGGAAACTAGGCTTAGGGGTTGGTTCGGCAAGTATTGGTGGACTGGCTCCCGATAAAAGTTATTATATCCGCATTTACGCCGAGAATTCGGTTGGCTCAGCTTGGACTGGTAAACAATTTTTAATTCGTACTCAACCTCTTGTGGAACATTTGCCCAAAGGATTAGGTATTTGGTTTGATAGTGAGGATTTAAATGCAGATGGAAAGATAGATAACCTGCCAGAAGACGAACAAGTATTAACATGGTTGGACAAGTCAGGAAAGGGGCGTGATATCGTTAGGTCTGGCGGTGGTTCTACAACAAGTTATCCAGTTGTAAAAGTCGAGGAGGGCAGTCGTAGGCAGGTTGTCCATTTTGACGGCAAGTCCAGAATGCAAACCAGCTATAACTTTCGTGGCTCCGATACAGCACTATGGCGAAATGAAGGATATAGTGCTTTTGGTGTGTCTAGATACACGGGGGGGGCGAATAATAGGGTAATTGCATCAGTCGGTGGGAACTGGATTTTTGGTCACCATGGAAATCAGATTGGGCGGTATCATTTTGATGGATGGCTTGACCAAGGCTTTTCTTCAGACACCCAATTTCACATTTTTGAGACCTTGCATGATGGCAAATCCGTAAGTAATAATCCATCTGGAACTGTTTGGACAGACGGAATTGAAGGCTCCTATCGGAGGGGGAGTAAGCAGGGATCGAATAATAACTGGTTTTTTCCACAGCATCTTTCTTTTGGTGCGATGACATCCGGTCGAGAAGCTTCAAAATGTCAAGTTGCTGAATTTATGATTTTTGAAGGTCAACTTGCTGAGGATGAACGCTTAAACATAGAGGGATATCTTTCACATAAATGGGGAATTCCCCTACCCTCCTCCCACCCTTGGGCGAATGATGTTCCCTCTTATGGTGATGTTGTAATATCTGGATCTACTGAAATTGTGGACACAGACCGTACTGATGTGCCCACGGTTATAAATCGTAGACCCGCCAACTTGAAAAATACTTCCGCAGTTCTAACAGGAACTATTATTGATACAGGATTAGGGGTTCTCCCGATTAATCCAGTTGGTGCCATCAATACTAGTTTTAATATTCTACCCAGTCTATCTCATCCTACATTGGGTGATTTAAATGCCACTAATATTTCACATAGTAGTGCAAATTTACAAGCCTCCCTTGTTTCAATTGGCGGGGAGACCCCTACGATAACCTTTGTTTGGGGAGATGAAGACTGGGGATCTGATTCAAGTAATCTTGCCAGCTGGGATTTTAATCAGTCTTTAGGATATGTTCAAGCTGGACCATTCTCGGTGCCTGTTGGAGACTTGAGCGAAAGAAAAACTTACTATTTTAGAATAGTCGTTTCTAATTCTGTTCGCTCTTTTGTATCTTCTGAGGTCGGAGTTTTTGTAACGAGTTCACTTTCTTATTTATTGCCTTCACCAGTTTTATGGCTCGATGCGAATGATTCATCGGCTTTAACTGGAACATGGTCAGATAAAAGTGGTAGCGGAAATCATGCAACGAAGCATGGTAGTCCTACTGTTGTTTCGAATGCTCAGAATGGACTGCCAGTGATGAGGTATAGTGGGACGAATGGGGAATATCACAGTTTTACAAATTTCACTGATGTTCGAACAGTCTTCTGGGTCTTTAAGAATTCTGGTGGTTATTGGCCTATTTTGGGTGACGATAACAGATACCACTTCCATCCATTCAATTCGAATCGTTTAGTTCATAACAGATATACGAGTTCGAATGTAAAATCTGGTAATTTTGCTTTGAATGGAAATACGGCATATTGGAACACAGCAAAGCCCTCAACTATGTCGATTCTTTCGCTTCGTACATTAGGTAATGTGGAAGCTTCTAATTTTGCCAGTGATAGGAATATTAATAATCGCTTCGCTAATTGCGATTTAGCAGAACTTATTATTTTTAATACTCCTCTTTCGGACGAGCAAATTAAAAACCAGGAAGGATATCTTGCTAAAAAATGGGGACTGCAAAGTGCACTACCAGGTACACACCCGCATAAACAATATCATTTGTCAGAGTTGCCGCAGATTACCAGTCTTGAGTCGGATTCTGCAACCATTGGTAATCCCTTCAATTACCAAATTTTAACAAACATTCCTGCACCAAATTTCGCGGCTTATAATCTACCATCCGGAATAACTTGTGATGCGTCTGGATTAATTTCAGGCAATCCTAGCGTGGGAGGGAATTACAAAATTTACCTGATTGCAGAAAATTCTACTTATGCAGCACATGCAACCCTTCTTTTATCCGTTTCTCATACTTCTTCAGATATTATTTCTTTCCCCGCGGGAAGCGTGACATCCACAACTGCTAATTTAATTGGGGATATTAACCAAACAGGGGGACAGGATCCATTAGTGACTGTTCATTGGGGCGATAATGATGCAGGGAATGGATTGTGGGATAATAATTTCTCATTAGGTAATCAGGGGAAAGGAGCTATTTCATATTTTGTAAACGGACTCTCTCCGAATACCACTTATTATTTTAAGTTCTCTGGAGATAATTTTAATGGTGCGACGGGTGGAATTTCTTGGTCAGGTGTTCAGTCATTTACCACGGACTCAAATGTTTCTGTTCCCACTCTGAGTCCCGTTTACTCTGTTTCAGATCCTACTTTGGTAGGTGTTAAATTTAATGCTGTTTTATTAAGTGATGGGGGAGATTCAAATACTACTTTTACTTTTTATTGGGGAGAAAGTGATGGAGGTATCAATTCATCCTCTTGGCAACATTCTATAACCATTAATCAGGCACAAGTGGGGCGGCTTAATGGTGAGATAACGAGTGGTCTTGGATTTCCTCGTGAATATTACATGCGAATAAAAGCTGAAAATTCTGCCGGAAGTGTCTGGGGACTTTCCACTTTATCTTTTGTTCCCCAAGCAGGAAATTCTGGTTTTACCCCAATGGACTTTTCTGGACTCAGGCTATGGTTAGATGCTTCTGATCTTAATGCATCTGGGGATGTTTTATCTTTAATCCCTGGTGAGTCTGTTTCGCTTGTCCGGGACAAGTCAGGACAGGGGCGTGATGTGACGCAAGCTTTGGCAACTGCACAGCCTTCTTTTGTACATGGAGGTCTTAATGAGTTGCCCGTTCTTCGCTTTGATGGTGCGAACGATTACATGGAGTTTGATAAAATAGAAACTGTTCGAACGGTATTTCTTGTGGTGAATCGAAAAACTGGAAATCAAGGTTTTCTGTTGGGGGATGATACAAACCACCATTTTCATCGTGCAAATAATGCAATTTGGTCAAGTACTTGGACACATCCAAATGTAATAAACGGACTGACTCAAATAAATGGTAATATGAGGGACGGGCTTACCAGTGATTTTGATTATGATCAATATGTACTTATTTCAATCCGTACAAGCGGTTCGGTCACTGCTTCCAATTTTTCTAAAGATCGTAATAATGAGACTTATTGGAAGGGAGATTTGGCTGAAATGCTTATTTATAACGAACCACTACCCACCTCTATATTACGAAAGGTGGAGGGATATCTAGCCCATAAATGGGGTATTCAGTCATCTTTAGTCGGTTCTCACCCATACCGCAACTTTGCTCCTTCAAGGGCCGAGAATATTTCAACTACGAAGATTTATTGGGGTGGAACTGACGGTGGTGTTGATCCGTCCCTGTGGGATAATGTAATTGATGTAGGGGAAGTCAGTGTAGGGTTAAGAAAATTGTCGAGTGATGTTACTGTTTTAGCTGAACCGTTACCGAATGAATCCGGAGGCGTTTATGGGGTTAATCGGTTACTTGATGGGAATTTGCCGCAGGATGGTTGGCGAAGTTCCTGGACTGCTTGGTTTAAAGTAGATCCCATTCTTACTTTTAATTTAGGTAAAGAAAGAGCGATGGAAAAAATGCGAATTTATTTCCAACCCTACGATCGTTCTGATGAGTTCAAAGAAGTTGAGATTTGGGTTGCGGATGAGGAGATGAACTTCTCACTTTTAAGGGTTTCACCGGGAGGAGTTGGTTTAAGGGAACAGGGATTATTTACTGAATATGACCTCGATGGTCTCACCACCCGTGCCATTCGATTGGCTCCCAAGTTTCAGGGTTGGGGGCATCAATGGGGAGAAGTTGAATTTTGGGTCAATGATAGCGGTTTATTCGAAGCAAAAGTTGATGGTTTAACCAAGGGGCAGACCTATCATTATCGTAGCTTTACTTCTAACGATGGCGGGGGTAAATGGGCTCCTGAAACCATTAGCTTTGAGGCTGAAGATAGCGTTATTTATGAGTCTGGAAAACTTGTCATAAACACTAATTTAGGAACATGGAGACATAGTGGAGGTGATCAAAGGACCGGTTTTGTTCAACAAAAGAAAGTATCAGACAATATCGGAAATGAATACATTTACAATGTTTGTCGATTTGAGTTCGACCGTATTGATTTAAGAGGTAATTTAGAGGTGGAAGTAAAAGGTTCTGCTTCCCTTGAAATTGTGGCCCGTGCAGGAAATGCTTTCATTGGTGTTCCTATTTCAGTATCAGGTGGCGATGGTTCGATAGAGGCAGTCGGAAAAGCGGGTCCTGGTGGGTTTAACGGGGGTGAAGTGGCAGGACTTGGATTTGGCCCCGGCGGTGGACTGGGAGGCATTTCAGCCGGTGGTGGTGGTTATGGTGGTGCGGGAGGTCTTTCAACTGCCACGAATGGAAAACCATACGGTGTGGGCGGGTTGGTTGATTTTGTTGGTGGTAGTGGTGGTGGAGGATTTACGGTTGATTATACCGGTGGAGGTGGAGGTGGGGCTCTCAAGGTAGAGGCTTCAGAAACCTTAACATTAGATTCACGGGTTTTTGCCTTGGGTGGTGCGGGAGTTTTTGGATCTGGGGGAGGTTCAGGAGGTGCGTTATACTTAAAAGCCAAGAATTTAGTTTTAACAGAAAATTCAATTGTAGATGTTTCTGGAGGAGGCGGTGGAGGTGGTGCTGGCAGGATTTATCTAGAAGGTGAAGCATCACTTATCAATCAGGGGATTAACAATTTAAAGAAATCTGGAGGCTCAGGTGCCGCATTCGGGACGGAGGGCACTTTGCGTTTTGTTCGTCCATCCTACATGGAGGAACTAGACTTCAGAAGTGGTTCCGTCGTTATAGACACTGATGTAGGAAGTCTACTTCATAGTGATGGTTCTATTGCTTATGGCATGACTGAGGATTTCCTTTATATTGATGAGTCTGGTGCCGCATGGCCTTATTCTGTTTGTAAGTTTAGCTTTACTCGAATTCAACTTAGCGGTGGTGTTGTGGTACGGCTTCAAGGTAGAAATGCTTTAGCCCTGGAAGCTTATTCTGGAGATTTAATCATGGGTGCAAACATTAGAGCAGACGGTGGAGCAGCTAATGAGAATTTTGGAGGAACTGGAAAATTGGGTGGTTATTCTGGAGTTGATGGGGGTTCTCTTTATGGAAATGGTCCAGGTTCACCTAAATTAGTTTCGTCCGTCGGGCATGGTGCTTCTTATGGTGGGCATGGTTCTGGAAATGCTAAAGAATATGGAGATGCTTCTTTAAATTCTCTATTGGGTGGAAGTTCAGGCGGTTCAGCTGATTCGGATGGAGCTGGTGCGGGTGGAGGTGCTCTTCACTTGAAGGCTTCTCGTGAACTTATTATAGAGCCTAATGTACTTATAACTGCCAATGGCGGAAATGGTGATGGTAATGCCGCCTCGGGTAGTGGTGGAGCGATTCGCTTGGAGGCCACAAGAATTTTTAATCATGGAAGAATTGAAGCGAGGGCTGGAAGTGGAGTTCAGGTTGATGGAAATAATCAAAATCGAGGGTCTTCTGGCGGTCGGGTTTCCATGATTGCATCTGCTGAAGTTAAGTCTGGTGATATTGATGTATCTGGAGAATGGCTTAGTAGTGATGGTTCAATTTTTATTGGTGGTAATTACCAAAATTCCAGCTTAATGGCTGATAATTCTAGAGTTACTATCGATACTAAAACTGGTTATTTTTCAATTGAAGGTGGTGCCCATGGTATGGGAGTACTTTCTAGTCACACTTATACAGATAGTGTAGGTCAAAACTGGGAATATGGTATCTGCACTTTTACTTTTGGACAAGTTCGTTTGAGCGGTAATACAGAAGTTATTCTTCGGGGGAATCGTTCCCTTTCCTTGACCACTGTGGCTGGAGGCGAAATTTATATCGGTGCTGATTTGTTTCTTGATGGTGGTGATGCTTCGAGTGTTAATGGGTATGGTGGGCGTCCGGTATTAAACCCATGGATGGGTAAGAGTTCGGAGAAAATACCAGGCGAAGGCCCCGGAGGACCTGGTACTGCAGGAAATTGGGGTGTTGGAGCAAGTTACAGCTATGGTGATGATCAAATTTTCGATTTAATGCCAGGGAGTAGCGGCTCAAGCGGGCGTTACTTCCAAGGTTCTGGAGCTGGTGGTGGTGCATTGGAGCTGAAAGCAGAAGGTGATTTGACTATAGCCCCGGGAGTTATTGTCAGTGTAAACGGTGGTAATGGACGAAGTAACGCAAATCAGTATGATCACGGTGGGGGCGGTTCAGGTGGAGCACTCAGATTGTCAGGTAAAAATATATACAATCAAGGCCTTCTTCGTGCACTTGGTGGTAATCGTGGTGCCGGTGGAGGGCGTATCGTGATGGCTGCTTCAAATTCAATCATTAAAGGGTCTATTTCGATTGGTTCAGGAACCTTCAAAGAGGTAAAGCCGCCGGTGGTTAATGGAACAAGTGATTTATACATTTCCTATAAAAGTACTGGGCAGGTGCTTACTCGAAAAGGTGTTTCAACTAGGCCTTCAAGTTTAGTTGCTTATTGGCCAATGGACGAAGGCAGTGGCGAGATAACAAAAGACGCACTTGCTCGATATAATGGTAATCTTATTGGGGGTACAACTTGGCAGGATGGATATTACGGAAAAGGAATCCAATTTAATGGTTCCGATGCTTATGTTTCAACCCAAGCAACGGCAGATATTCTGGATGTAAATGGAAAGAAACCAAGAACTATTTCTTTTTGGGTCAAGGTGGACGCTAATAATTTGCAGTCCGAACCTGGATTTTATGGCTATGGTGAAACTTCCGGAGCTAACGGTGTCAATAGGTATTGGGGGTTGCGCAATATTAAGGACGGTGGATACACGCAATTGATAAGTCAACACTGGGGGTGGGATCAAAGAGCTTATCACACGGATAGTCTGCTTGGCCGATGGGCACACTTTGCTCATACTTTTAACGGTTCAGAAATTTACATATACCTGGATGGGGTGAGTATTGCTAACTGGACGCGATCACAAATTGGAACCGGAGTTGCAGAGCCTTTTCAATTTGGACGTTGGCGAAATGATTCAAGAGCTTATTTTGGGGGGATACTTGATGATCTGAGAATTTATAAAGATGCGTTAAATGAAGGGGAAATTCATCAAATCTTTTCTTCAAAAGATTTGACTGAAGAGGTAGTTTATTTACAACACGCAGTTGGGGCATCCGGTGATCCTACTTCTTTTTCCACAACTGCCCTGCCCTCTGGTTTATCTTTGAATCCTTTAAATGGTGAAATTGTTGGTAAGCCTCTTGATATTGGGATCTTTGATATTAATGTGACGGCTTCTAACCTAGCGGGAACAGGTCAGGGTACATTGAGGATAATTGTGGACAAAGCCGCACCCGTTATTTCCAGTTCTGCTCCAAGAAATGTCACATCAAGCTCAGCTCGCTTTACTGCATTAATTAATAATGATGGTGGAGATCCGCCTACCCTATCTTTATTTTGGGGAGACAACGATGGTGGAGATAACCCCCAGGTTAATCCGATTGATAATACCCTTTGGGATAATCGTATCGATCTAAATGGAACTCACTCCGAGGGTATGGCGACACAGTTGGTGAATAATCTGAACCTTGGTTCAACTTATTTCTACCGCTGGATGGCTTCTAATTCCGTACAATCTGAAGTTTGGAGTTTACCCCCACAAGAGGGAATAAAAGCTTGGTGGAAATTCGATGAGTCTTCCGGGACTGTAGCGGTGGATTCAATAAGTGGATATTCCGGTACACTTGTTGGAATTGATAATGCATCTCGAGTCTTTGGAGAAATTGGTAAAGCCCTTAGTTTTGATGGTTCAGGGTCCCATGTAGTCACAAAATCATTCAAGGGGATTTTGGGCGATAAATCGAGAACCCTCTCCTTGTGGATGAAATCCAGCAATCCAAATGGTACACTCATTGATTGGGGAGAATCTGCAGACTTTTCCAATTGGTCGGTTTCATTAAAGAATGGAAAGGCACATCTTGATATTGGTGGATCTCGCCTTGTCGGTTCAACCGCTTTAAATAATAATGCATGGAGACACTTGGCTGTGGTCCTACCTAATGGATCGAATGGTGCTGCTGATGCGTTTATTTATATCGATGGTAATCGTGAGAATGTGACTTTTGAACATGATCATAATTTCCCTGGAACTATAAGTGGGGTAAGCCTTTGGTTGGATGCGAGTCAATTATCGAGTGCTGATGGATTATGGAATGATCAAAGTGGAAATAATAATCACGCGACGAAAAACGGTAGTCCCATTGTGGTACCAAATGTAGTTAATGGTCATTCAGTTATGCGTTATGGAGGCAATAATGGAGAATATCATTCCTTTAACCGAATTTCCGATATCCGAACTGTTTTTGCTGCAGTAAAGTATAACTCTGGCTATTGGTATTTGTTGGGTGATTCTGGAAATTATGATTTTCATGGCAATGGTGGTTTATCTGTTTTTCATCCTACGTATGCAAATGTGGGTATAAAATCAGGTTCCAGTTTTGCCGTTAATGGAAAACCATATGGTATTTATGATCCATGGCCATCTGACTTTTCTGTTATTTCTCTCCGGACAAGTTCCAATGTAAGGGCAAATAATTTTTCAAATGATCGAAATATTGGAGGTAGGACTGCGAATGGAGATCTTGGTGAATTAATTGTTTTTAATCGAGCGTTAACCGATTCTGAAATAGAGGAGGTTCGTTCCTATTTAACTTATAAATGGGGATTAATGGGGGTCAATACAGTCGCACGTAAAGACATGCGTGTGGGCGGTGATGAAAATGGAAATTATTTCAATGGAATCATTGATGAAGTTCGATTGTATGAACATTCGCTTTCTTCGCTTGATATCATGAGTGTGACTTTAAATGGCACCATGAAATTCCAAACTTCCAGTGTTGCCCTACCCCCCATTGTTGAAATGCTCAGTATAACACCCAAAGCGATGGGTACGGTAAATCTTGCCGGCACTATCGTCAGTAAGGATATAAACTTTCCAACTGCCCGTGTTTATTATGGTAATGAAGATGGCGGTTTTGATCCGGCAAGTTGGGATTCATTTGTTGATGTCGAATCGGGGAATGCCTTAGCTTTGGGAGATTTTAACGCAACCGTTACCGGCTTGAATCCAGGAGAAACTTATTTTTTCAGAGCGTTTGCAAGTAGTGCAGATGGAGAAGACTGGTCGAGTGGAGACCCTCAGGTTCTTGATGGGTTGATGGTGTTTTTAAGATTAGACGAGGAGAATGGAGAGATTGCTCATGACTCTACTTATCCTCAAAAGACTGCAAGATTTGAAGGGGTTGACAATAACGCAACTCGCCCGCTTGGCTTCAATTCAAGAGGCTTGTTCTTTGATGGAAGTTCAAATTGGCTAAATATGGACTTAAATACAACGGGGTATTTAGAGAATTCTTTTGAGGGTAGAAGTGTGAGTTTTCACTTTAAGCCAAATGCTAAGGTCTATGCTGGACCGACTGTTACAAAATACAAAGACTTGGTTGCCTACTTCCCATTTGACGAAGGTAGTGGTGTGCTCGCAACAGACATAAGTGTGAATCAACTCGAAGGTGATATTAGCGGTGGTTCTTCATGGGGGACAGGTAATTACGGCAATTCGATCAGTCTTGATGGTCTAGATGATTCAATTTCTCTCGAAACCCAAGGAGTGCTTAAGGAACTTCATAAGGAATCATATACAATTTCATTATGGCTTAACCCCACAAATCCTGCACCAGGTAAATATACTGAAGGGCAATTAAATTCATACGGGTTTACATTACCGATGAGTGAAGTTTATTTTTCAAGTACTGATATACTGTTCTCACTTAATCCAAGCGGTGCAAATGTCCTAACTAGTGGACCGAATGGTAACGGATTATCTTTCTTAAATGACGATCACTTCAAGAATGCTGGAATTGGTATCAACCAAAATAATAATTATTTATCTTTATTTACCGGAGTTTTTCGAGCTAAAGAGGAAGGCACTTATAGTTGGGAAACAAGAGGGAATGACAATCGTGGTGTTCTTTGGATAGATTTAAATCAAAATGGTGCCTTTGAAGTTTCCGGAAGTTTAGGAAATGAAAAAGTTTTAGATGCAGCCTCCCCAAATAATGAAAATAATAATGTAGTTTTAAGTGAAGGATATTACCCCATTGCACTGGTTCATGGAGAAGGAACTGGTGGTTCTTCAGTTGAATTATATTTTTCAACGCCTAGTGCAATTTCTGGTCCTTCATCACTCACTCTCGTTAATCCAACCGTAAATCCAGATCTTTTTATTACTGAAAATTCTTCAAGTGTTATAAAAAGAGGCCCTTTCTCTCTTAAGATGGATGGAAATAATACTCTGTCTTTCACTCATTCATCTGCGACTCAGACTGTTTCTGTATTTTCATCCATTCCTCTGGCTTCTTCCAATTGGACTCATGTTGCGGTTGTTTTAGATTACAATGCATCAAACCTTAAGCTTTTCCAATCCGGTGCATTGATTGACACCATAGCTTTGCCAGAGGACGCCTTTTTAAATCTTCTAGCTTCGGAACCCTGGGAGATTGGCGGAACAAGTAGAATTGCCAGGGATTATTTTAATGGGCAGATAGATGACCTTCGTTTTTATAGCTCTGCGTTGTCTGATTTTGAAATCAATGCTACTTTTAACGACGATATAACGTCTTCGGTTCAAGCGGGGTACATCAATCAAACAATATATGATGAAGGCTCGCTGTCCTCAGGTTTTGGGATTGCCATTGAAGGAAGTAGTTTAAAGGCAAAGGTTGGGGAAAATGGTTCTTATGCAGAAGTAACAAGTAATGTTAATGTTAAGGATGATCAATGGCACCATGCCCTAGTAACTTTTGGCGATTCTCCTAAAACATTAAAACTTTATCTCAATGGAATATTACAAGGAGAGCCGGCATTACTTGATTATCCGATGGTGTCTTTGCATCCCGAAATACCTTCCATAGGCGCTCCTCAGGGAACAAGTGTTTTTTCTGGGTTTGGCAATTATCAAGGGTATGTCGATGAAGTCAGAGTTTATGATCGTGGATTGAGTGAAGCGGAAGCGGGCTTGATTTTTGCAGGAGATTCTTCAAACGAAGGATTTATTGAATTCTTATCGATTAAAAAGCCAGTTGTCTTAACGAAGAGTCCTACCAATGTTTTGCCTTCACAAGCTACCCTTCGAGCTGAAGTAGTATCAACTGGGGGTGAAATTATAGTCACCCGATCTGTGGTTGATTTGTCTTTCAAGGTTGATACTTTTTCTGGTTTGGCCGGTTGGTATTCCGCTCAAGATATGAATGGAGATAATGTAGAGGACCAAGGTTCGTTATTATCCAACGGAGATGTCGTTACCGAATGGATGGATGGCTCAGGTAAGCAAAGAAATATGCTGGGGGTATCTGGTAATCCAAGATTTTTCAATTCCGCCCTTAAGGGTAAGCCTGTGGTCAGTTTTGATGGCGATGACATGATTTGGGGACAGACGAACTTTGATTTTCTTACAAATAATGGATATACCATTTTATCTCTTGCAAGGTACACTGGTGGAGTGAACGGACGCATAATATCATCGCGAACACGAAATTGGGTGTTTGGCTTTCATAATGGTTCAACAAAAAGATGGTTTGCGCAAGGTTGGGTTCACTTGGCTTCAGGAATGGATACAGATTGGCATTTGCATCTTGGGATAATCGAAGCCAAGGGAGGTGACCCAAGAGCTTCTTTTTGGCGAGATGGCGATGAATTGCGTTCCGATAGCCGTGGATCAAATAATAATAATTTTGGCCCCGGTCTTCTCCAATTTGGCGGTTATCGAAATAATAATGAGAAATCCACCTGTGAAATTGCAGAAGTTATGGTCTTTGATCGCGAACTTAATCAAGTGGAGCGTTCACAGTTGGAGGGATACCTGGCTCATAAATGGCGCCTTAATGAAGATGTGTTACCCTTATCTCATCCATATTCATTAATTAATCCTTTTGGTGGCGTACGTGAAAACACAACCGTTGAGACTCGTGGTGGTGATGACCCAATCGTGAAGATATTCTGGGGTGACGAATGGATCGATAAGAATTCTACTTTGATTGATGATACAAACGATTCAAAGTGGGATTATGTTTTGGATGTAAATAGTGGTAACCCTGTTTCATTGGGATCATATGATGAACTGGTACAAGGATTGATAATAAATAAGCCATATTATTACAGAGCTTATGCTGAAAACTTGGGTGGTGGCAGTTGGGCTTCTGAAGTTAAAACTTTCACCGCAAGTGATACACGCTTCACAAAGCATACATTAGATGGCCTTGTTTTATGGTTAGATGCAATGGACCCAGACGGAGATGGAAGTAATGATCTATGGAGTGATGGTGCAGTCGTCCCCCTTTGGGTGGACAAATCTAAGAGCATGAAGAATGCAACTCAGTCTGTTCCTAACGCTTCTCCTACATATGCAAGATCAGTTTTTGAGGGATATCCTGCTATGCGATTTGCAACGGGAGAGTCCTATAATATTGGTTCATTGAATCTTATTGTTGGGAATGTACACATTTTTATGATTGCCCAAGGAATGGGTGTGGGTGTGGGGGCAACCAATGGTTCGACTGGTTGGACCTTGGATGCCAAAACTACACCGCGCTTGGTTTCTTACTCCAATGAATATAATGTACTTCAGCAACTGACTTTGGGTAATGATCCGAGTACAGGATTTGGTCAGTTACTCGGTGAGATCGGGGAAGTTATGATTTTTGACCGCTTATTGTCTCAAGGAGAGAAAGCAAAGGTTGAGGGGTATTTAGCTCATAAATGGGGAATTGTTCCTGATTTGGCTGGAAGCAGTTACAAAATTAAGAATGGATTAGTTCTTTACTACCCGTTCGAGGAGACAGATGGAACAACGGTTCAAGATGCGTCACCTGAATTGAGAAATGCTGAACTTGAGGAAGCTAATTTAAATACCACAGGAAAGTTTAGTTCGGGACTGGAATTTGATAATTCTGAACAAACAAAAATTAGTCTTGGTGTTAATCAACTTGCACTTCCAACAAATTGGACAATTTCGACTTGGTTTACTACTCCACTCATTGATACTGATGTTTTACTCAGCCATGCATTAGTCAGTGGTGGTGCTAATGCTCATGTTGTTTTTGATCAAGCTGGGGCCAAGGAGTTAGGAGTTTATGATGGTGGTAATTTTATGATGACTGGATTTGGGGCCACAACTCTGGGCTCAGGTTGGCACCATTTGGTTGCAATGGGCAATGGTGGACAGACTTCATTCTGGGTCGATGGAGTTTCTGTCGGTTCCGTGAATGCAAATGTTGCTTCACCTATTTCGGTGATTGGTAATCATCTCGGCGGGGCAGGTCGTTTCTCGGATAAGATTGATGATTTTAGGGTTTACAGTCGTGCACTTGGTGTTTCCGAGGTAATCGAGCTTTTTGGCGGAGGGAATGGTGATTTTGGGGCCCATCTATATAGTACAAATAGTCCGATTTTTGACAATTCACCTGAAATCTTATTGCCGAGCAATCCTATTGTTTACTGGACCTTTGATGAATTAAATGGCACAAATGTTGTAGATTCATCGGGCGTTGGGAATACGGGTGATGCCAGTTCGTTTTTTAATCTCTATCTTCATTCCGTCCCTGGTCGAGATGGAACTGCATTAAGGTTTGATGAGAACCAAACTATTCGCTTACCCAATGTCGTGAACAAGTTTAATCTCACCGGTCCTTTTGCTATATGTTTTTGGCTCAACACCAACGATTTGGATGGCTATATATTTAATAGTGATCGAATCAAATTTTATGTATCAAATGGATTTGTTAATGCTGAAGCTAGGATTGCCGGTTCTTGGAAAATTTCTAATGTCTTTCCACTTACCACAGATCAATGGGTTCACTATATTTTTCAATGGGATGGTAATAAAATTACAATTTATGCGAACACAGAGGAAGCCGTTGCCCCATTTAATGCAAAAGGAGGTTTGACGGGTGATTTCACTGACACCACTTTTTATTTTGGTGGCAAAACAGCTACAACGGATTTTATAAGCGGATCCATCGATGATTTAAGAATTTTTGATCAGGGTTTATCACCGAAGGAAAGACAGTCTGTGTACGAATTTGCTAATTCTCCATTGATTGCTCGTTTTGGCGAAGAATATTCTTACGCCATTGAGTCTGTAAAGGGACCAACTGAGTACAATGCTACGAATTTACCAACAGGTCTTGAGGTTGATTCTGTAAGTGGATTGATTTTTGGTATTCCAACAGCAGTTGGTGAATATAATTCCACATTATTAGTCTCCAATATTTCGGGATGGGATTCAGAGGTTATAAAGCTTGTCGTTCTACGGGGGCAGCAAAGTATTTCTTTTAATCAAGATTTGGGTGTACTTTCTTACGGGATAAACCCAATTGACTTGAATTTTACAACAAGTTCAGGTTTGCCAGTCTCCCTTGATTTGATCGACGGAAATTCTTCTGTGGATCTTAATGGTTCGATCTTATCCATATTGGCTCCAGGTTCAGTGAGAATTAGGGCTTCACAAGCCGGTAATTTAGATTGGTTGTCCGCTGAGCCACTTTATTTGGATGTTCAAATTATGAAAAAGGAACTTGTTGTACGAGTTCATGACCAGTTCAGGAAATCTGATCAGTCCAATCCAAATTTTACATATTCATTTGAAGGTTTTGCTCATGATGACAATGAAAGCGAATTGACTCAAGGTGTCTCGGTTTCGACTACTGTTGGAGATGGCAATCAAACCGTTCGAACTCCAGAAGGTCTATACCCTATCCATGCAAGTGGTGTTATTTCTGACAAATACTTTATTACTTATCTTGATGGATTCTTGACTGTTTCAGATAAAACTCAGCACGAACTCGTATTTGATCAAAATTTATCTTCAGTCTCTGCAACATTATCCAGCCTTTCCATGACTGGATATTCGAGAACTATGGACGGAAATCTAACCAGTCTTCCATTACTATACGAGGTCGATGATGAATCTGTGGCTCGTATTTTAACCACACGAGAGGATATTTTAACTGCATACTGGAAACTTGATGAAAGTCTTTACAGTGCCGCAATAGATACTATTGGAAATTATAACGGCACATTGCTTGATCTGAATTCAACCGGAGTTTCAAACGCATGGGTCGGAGGTAGATTTGGTAACGGGCTTAAATTAGGTGCGGTTAATGGTCGTGTGGTGACTGGAAGTGTCCCCGTGAATGGTGGTTTTACATTAAGCCTATGGCTAAATTCATCGGATCTTAATTCTTCAGAGTCACTAATCATATCAAAAGGTGGATTTGTACCTATGAATGTTTTTGATCTTAAAAAGCAAAGTGGGAATGGACGAGTATCCTTTAATTTATTTACCGATGGAAATACGACCGAAGTTAACTTAGTTAGTTCACTTCCTGTTCTGAAAGAAGATGAATGGGTTCACCTTGCGGTTGTGTATGATGATTCCAATGAATCTAATAGAACGGCTAAACTTTTTGTAGATGGCAATCTTTCTAATCAACTCTCATCTATCCCAATAACTGGTTTGCCTTTAAAACAAAGATATTCAGCATTGGAGATTGGTGGCTCGAATAATCCTTTTAACGGTATCGTTGATGATGTACGAATTTATGATGACAGTTTGAATATCAACGAGATTTCTCAAATTTATGGACTCGGGGGAGGCGATTTTAAAACTCTTGAAATTGTTGGTGCGGGTACAACGAAGTTAACGGCAAGACAGTCGGGTAACGATGAATTTGCACCTGCACTTCCCGTTTATAACTATTTAACCGTGTTGAAAACTTCACAAAATATTACATTTGGGCCCATTGTGGATCAGTCAGTAGGCGATTTCCCCTTTGAGCTCGATGCGAATTCTTCATCTGGACTTGGATTGCAATTCGCTACATCTGACCCAGCAAAGGCCACCATTCATGGAAGTAAAGTTTTCATACATGGACCAGGTAATGTTACTATTACAGCACTTCAGCACGGGGATAGTCGTTTTAATCCTGCAGTCCCTGTTGATCAAAACTTTACCATCGGATATGGAAATTTATTTTCTGACTCAGCTCCTGGACTGAAACTATGGTTCGATGCAAATGATGTTAATGCCGACAACGAAGTGGATAATGTCTTTGATTTCATTTCCGGTAAACGCGTAAGCATGTGGGGAGATAAATCTGGGAATACAAATAATCCAATTCAAGCTACTGTTAATCTTATGCCAACATGGAATCCTAATATGCTTAATAATAAGCCTGTTATGGAATTTGATTCATCATCGAACCCTGGAGAGTCTTTTGTTATTCAGTCAGCAGTACCGAATGCACAATTCATATTCATCGTTCACCGACAAGATACACCTGGTATATCGACAGTTCTTGGTGGGGATTTGTCCACAACTAACCCAGATGGACTTTTTCGACTGGAGGCTGCTTCTGGTGGAATTGACATTCTCTCCGAGGAGTCATCGTCAAATTGGAGCGTTAATAGTATGAGGGTAATTCCAGATGCTCAATCTCTGTGGATTAATGGAAAAATTGTGGGCTCAGATTCAGACTCAGCTTCAGCATCGGCTCTTGATAAAGTTGGTGATTCATTCGACGGGGGAATTGCCGAAGTTCTCGTTTACGATGAATCAGTCAATTCGGTCAATCGCCAAAAAGTTGAGGGGTACCTTGCGCATAAATGGGGACTAACATCGATACTCGATCCAATTCACCCCTATTCCACGACACCACCCTCTTTTGGTGGCGCCCAGACTATTTCATTTTCTCCTCTTGTTGATAAAGCTTCGAGTGATAGCTCGTTTCCTTTAACTGCAGTCGCATCTTCAGGGCTTTCTATTTCTTATGTTTCATCAAACCCATCTGTTGCTATGGTTGTTGGGAATATCGTTACCATTACGGGTGTAGGATCGACTACCATAACTGCGATGCAACTTGGAGATGATCGTTTTCATCCCGCTGATCCTGTTAGCAGGGTTCTCTCAGTCATTCATCCAGGCATAAAAGACGATCAAGTCATTACCTTTGAGTTGATTCCTGAAAAAGTGAGAGATGATCCCGCGTTTGAACTAAATGCAACTGCTGTATCAAGTGGTATTAATCATTCAGTTTTCAGTTTGCCCGTTACTTTTATCGTTAACTCAGGTCCTGCCAGTGTTAATTCAGTGGGAGTCGTTACTCTAGATGGGCTTGAGGGAAATGTTAGTATTACCGCACGGCAAAGTGGAAGTGCATATGTAAATCCCGCACCTGAGGTTACTCAAGTTTTTTATGTCTCTTCAAAACAAAGGCAGGAGATTCGCTTTCCATTACCAACCGAACCTGGTGGATTAAGGGATACTCCACGGGGGCATCGTCCTTTAGTATTGCAGGGAGTTCGGTCAACAAGTGGTATTCCTCTTGAAATCACTAGTTCTGACCCGAGTGTCGCTCGAGTTTTTAGAGGAAGCCAAATAATTCCTCTTCGGTCAGGTTCAGTAGAGTTACTTTTTAATGTGCCTGGAAATAATTATTTTGTAGCGGCTCAACCAGTTTCTAAAACATTGAACATTATTGATGTTAATAAAACGGTATGGAGGCAGTTCCGAAAAGGTGATGTTCGATACTTGGGTATTCAAGATCGTTTTCTGGAAAGGGCTTTATTGAGGAATCCTTTTATTGATTCTATTCAAGCACGAAAGATTTTTAATGAGGACTATACTGATTCTGATGGAGATGGATATTCGAATCTGTTTGAAAGGGCAATTGGGGCAGATTCATTGGCAATGGATCGCAGGCAGGATCTTCCTTATCGCCCCGTTTTGAATGACAATCGGCCAAGGATTTCTTTTGTTAGGTTTAAAGAAGATGGGAATTCAACTATTAATACAGCTGGGGAAATTTTTCATTATCATGTTGAACAAAGTGATAACTTGCAAACTTGGAGCACTAGCGGGGTGGAAATGGAAAAAACAATTTATCTCGGTGGAGGTATGGAAAGACAAACTTGGGTTCTTTCGCAAGGTTTACCATCTAGGGGTAAAACCTTTCTCCGATTAAGGATAACCACCCCATAATATTTCAGTTTTTTTTCTTTATTTTTACTTGGCAAAAGAAACTCCGATTCATGTTTCTTGTTGTTCATATTTTAGATTTTACTTGAAACAAAAAAAATAAATCCTGATTTTAATTATTGCTAAGTAACTTCTGAAATTGAATATTGATCCTTTATCTAATTATAATAAATCAAATATGAAAAAAATTATCTCAATTCTTATTCTGAGCCTATTTGGCATTTCTTTGTTTGCAGGTGAATATCCTGACATTAGTATTAATGAATTACAAAAAGCTATAAAATCCGGGAAGGTTGCCGTAATCGATGTCAATGGTGCACGTTCTTACAGTAAAGGGCACATACCTACTGCTATTGATTTCTCCAGTGCTGGAAAGAAATTGGCAAAATCTTTACCTAAAGATAAGAATACCTTGGTTGTGTCATATTGTGGAGGCCCTGGTTGCAGAGCTTATAAAAGAGGAGCCGATGCTGCCGCTAAATTAGGTTATAAAAATATCAAGCACCTTTCCGCAGGAATTTCTGGATGGAAAAAAGCTGGTGCAGATGTTGCTAAAAAATAAACATCCTGTTTTATTTACATTTAAAAGGCATCAATAGATGCCTTTTTTTTTGGGGAGTAACCAGATAGTGAATCGAGTAAAATCGAATTGATTTTATGTCGCTCTTCGCAATCAAGGTAAGAATATTCTTTAGGTAAGTTTTTTCTCTCACATGATAAGATATACCGTAATTTCTTTAGAAATTGATTTTTGATTTGTACAGGTAGTCCTTCAAAGGAATTAGAAAAAATCATATAACTGCACCTTAATTGAAAGATTCTGTCTTCGAGGTCAAATTCCCGCAAAAGCATAGCTTGATTGGTCGGTTTTACACTGTTTTTAAAATCTTTTGCAAATGGAGAATCAATACGCATCTTATTTCTAGGTAACTTAGCCTCGTTCTTAAATAGAACATAAAATAAAAGAGAGTTCGTTTCATTTTCAATGATTTCTTTATATTCCTCAGATTTTGGCTGTTCGTCTAGACTTTTGATTTCTCGAAATTTGTATGAAATAGATATGCAAAGATTGGTAAATCCTACTTGGTGTTCCAGAACCAAGTGAGGCAAGGCATCACTTTGCCCTATAGGATATTTGTCCCATGAAAAGTATTTACCTGGTGGGTTGTTAATTTTTTTAATTTCACCATCTTGCATGATCCCCGTATGATTTGCCCAAGAATTAGTAAATGGGTTCATTCCCGTAATATGCCAACCTCCAAATCTTTTTTCATAGGAAACCGCATGCCCAAACTCTCCCCTACGAAATGCATCTATAGATCCTCCTCCTGGACCTGGTATAACTGAACTAAGGAGCAATCCCGGGGCACCTTTTGTTTCTTGGGATGCATGGCAATTCATACATCGTTTGGATCTATAAATGGAAGGATGCTTCAAGTCATTTTTACGAGGGATATTAAAGATATAAGGGATTGCACCTAATTCAGGGTCAATGCCAATAATTTCAATCTGCCCACCCGGGACATAGCCTAAGTAAATATCATCGCCAAAATAAATGGCCCTTGGGTTAGATGGCGATATCCGACTTAATTGCAGGCTTGTCGTTGAATAAACTAGTAACTGACTGTAAGGACTTATTTCAAGTTCCTTAAAGAGGGATAAAAGGTATTCTTTTTCAGAATTGAAATTGAGTGTAATATTTCCATTTTCGAGGTTTTTAAAGAATTTAGAAAATGGATCTTGAGGAGGTTTGTTCTGGTATGAGTGTACCGGGTCCCTGAAGTTTATCAGAGCATCCTTCGTCCCATAAACATATTTTAAAATTATAATAATGGAGACAGATAAAAAGCATATGTTTTTCATTTATTTACTTCTCGCCAAATACAATTTTTTAAATGGTATAGTTTTTTATAAAAAGAAATTAAAAAAATAGAAATTTCGCTTTGCTTTCTTTAAGAAAGAATAGCATCTTAAATAAGGTTTTTATTTTGTTTTTCTCCATGCTTCTACCTTATCGTCTAACTTCTTCATCTTTCAAACTCTTTATCGTTTTGATGGTTGTGGTTTGCCTTCGAGGTAAATCAGGTGAAGTCGGTTTACCTGTTGGAAGTCTGTCTGTGATTCTTCCCTCTGCAACTCCAGAATCTCCCTCCTATAAAATTATTTCTCCCGGTGTAAAGGGAAAGGTTGTATTTCGCGGTCAAGTAAAACAGGTTAGCGGTAATAGTGTTATATTTCATAGAGTTCCGGATTTACTCGATCCTACAACATTGAGTTGGCCATTTAAGGAAGGTATGCTTGCATGTGAAAAAGCACGAGCACAGGCAATCCTCGATGCCAATCAGTCCATCCTGCAGATAAACTTACTTCATGGAGGAAGTGGTTATTTGCAGGAACCAGATGTTTTTATATCAATGCCATCGGAGGGAAATCAATCATGGCTTAATAATGAACCTGCTTATGCAACTTCAACTATAAATACTGGTTCTGTAACTTCTATTGTTATTGATGCAAATCATTCAGGTAAAGGATATCAATTTCCTCCCAATGTTGAGATAGAAGGTGGTATTCATTTTTTAAAATGTGTGGAAAAAAACAATCAGAATGAAGGCAAGTTTTTTCGGATTATTTCGAATACTGGAGATACTTTAACTCTAGAGAATTCTTTATCTTATGATTTAAGCTCAATTTTTTCTATAAATTCTATGGTTGAGATTACAGAGTCATGGACATTGGGTTCACTTTTTGGGTATTCGAATATTTCATTAAAAGAAGGAAATTCTTCTGTGGCTGATTATGTTTATCTTATGAAACCAATAAGTGAACAAAATGGGACTAATTATGATTATAGGTCATATTTTCATGACGGAATAACCTGGAAGGATACCAATGGTTCAGTAACTGATGCTTCGCAGACAATTATTTATCCAGATGAATCATTTATCTTGGCTCGGCGTTCTTCACCATCCTTAGATTTGGAACTGAGTGGTGTTGCCGGAACATTAGATAGTTTTGTGCAAATTCCTCCAGTTGGAAGGCGTATGTTAATGAATAATCCATTTGGGGTTGATGCTATGCTTTCGGATCTCATTCCATACGACAACTTAACCTCTGATTCATCTCAAACCCAAAAATGGTTTGTTTCCGCAGATCAGGAAAATGCTGATAATATTGAAATTCTAAAAGATGGTATATGGACAACTTATTGGAATGATGGCACAAATATGAATATAGTTGAAAAAGCCTACCTGACGGCGAGGAGAGGCACTGGTGTTGCTGGCTCAATAACCTCTCAGGATATTTCCATGTCCAGTGGTACCATCACTGGAATGACGAATCCTCATTCTGCGAATATTGTTGTCACTTCCAATGGTCATTCTTTGAAAAGAGGTTTTACGGTTTTTATCTCGGGTGCATATGGCTACAAGACCAATCAGGCAAATCCCAAGCGAGAGGTTAATGAGGATGGAGATATTGCATTAACCAGTGAAGACAGGTTGTTAATATCATCTTCTGCGAACGGATTTTTTGAAATTACTAATGTAACTACAAATACTTTCGAACTTTCAGGAAAAATCGGAAATTGTAATTTTGATGGTACTGCTTCCTGGATAACAGGAAGTCCTGGATCTGGTTATGACAATAATGGGTATGTGGTTTTCGTCGGCGGCGGCGGACAGGGGGCTGAGGGGATTGCTCAAGTCAGTAACGGTTCTGTTCAGTCTATTATAATCACCAATCCAGGTTATGGCTATGTTGCCCCCCCAAAGGCAATCATTTACTCAGGTGGGTGGCGCCGACTTGGTGCAGGTAATTCACCTTTTAATGATGCAATTGTTCCCGCAGGGTCAGGTTTGCTATTAACTAGAAATCACCCTAATGGTCAGTCATCTTTAATTCGGGTAAATAATCCGGTCCAAAGATTCTAGGGTTCTTACTTTAACTGATTTGGAAAGCATCTACATCTATGATGTCCTGGATTTCCTGATCCAAGGGAAATGACTTCCGCCTTTCCTGATATTGTTTCAGGAAGCGAGTCACATTATTTGTCAGATAAAAAAGGTGAAATCTGTAATATCCTTTAATTTTTTCGAGAGGTGCAGCAGCAGGGCCTTTTACTTCAAGGTTTTCTATCGGGTTCGCTTCTAGTGTTCTTGCCCATTGCTCTGCATAAAACGAGGTCTTATCCTCGCTTCTACCTTTAAAGATATGTCGTACCAAGTGCCTATATGGAGGGTATGCATATTCTTTTCTCATTTCCATTTCCTCTTCAACAAATCCAGTTACATCTCCTTGTCTTGCAAATTGAATTGAAGGTGAATGAGGTGCATAAGTTTGAACATAAACTTCTCCTGCTCGATCTCCTCGCCCTGCCCTGCCTGATACCTGAGTTAATAATTGAAAGGCTCTTTCGGAGGCTCGAAAGTCTTCCATGCGTAAAGGTAAATCCGCATCTATCACTCCAACTAATGTAACATTGGGGAAGTCTAGCCCTTTGGCAATCATTTGAGTCCCTACCAGTATATCAATTTTACCGGTGCGGAATTCTTCTAATGTTTGACGAAATGCGTTTTTCTTAGACATCAGGTCGGCGTCAATTCTTCGAATTACGGCTCTGCGTGGTAGTAAGGATTCTGCTATATCTTCAATTCTTTGAGTGCCATGGCCTTTCTTTAGGATTTCAATGGAACGGCAACTTGGACAAAACCTAGGCGTCGGTTTGCGATAACCACAAATGTGACACCTTAAATATCCGTCTGTCCTATGGAATGTCATTGAAATACTACAATCCTTACATTGTTCAACATGGCCACAGTCAGTACAAAGCATGGTTGTATTAAAACCTCTGCGGTTCAAAAATAAAATACTTTGCTCCCTGTCATAATACCTTTGGCGTAAAGCTTCCACTAATGGTTGTGAAAGAATCGGAATATGTTTTTCTCGTTGGGCTTCTTTTCGCATGTCAATCAAGTGAACGAGTGGTAATTCTCTACCGTCAATTCTCTTGGTTAATACGCTCTTAGTATATTTTCTTACTTCAACATTATGCAAAGTTTCTAGCGAGGGAGTTGCTGAACCTAATAGACAGACACCTTGATTAAGCATTGCTCGATATACCGCGACATCTCTCCCGTGGTAACGGGGGCTTTCTTCCTGCTTGTAGGCTGGCTCATGTTCCTCGTCTATGATAATGAGCTTCAGGTTTTGCACAGGGGCAAAAATTGCAGAACGGGCACCAACTACGATTCTTGCCTCACCTGAAGTTACTGCCTTCCAAGCGTCTAATCTCTCGCCATCAGATAGATGACTGTGCCACACAACTACATTCTCGTTTTGAACGGTGAATCTATTTCTTAGACGTGATACAGTTTGGGGTGCAAGTGCTACTTCAGGCACAAGAAACAGTACGCCCCCGCCATTCGATAAGACTTTCTCCATGGCTTGGAAATAAACCTCGGTTTTTCCTGATCCCGTTACTCCTTGCAGGAGATGTGGTTGGAATTTCTTTTTCTGTATGGAATTACAAATCTCTTTGGTTGCTTGGCTTTGTTCTTTGGTTAGCGATATTTTCTGTTCAACATGATGATTTGTTTCAGTAAATTCATCATTATATGCGTCGCGTCTTATTGTTTTATTTATTTCTAAAAT
>JABGWU010000301.1 GCA_018645475.1 Opitutia bacterium | reverse complement strand
GCTGCATTGATACGAACAATCCATAATTGACGAAATTCAGTTTTTCTTTTGCGACGATGGGAATAAGCATATGCTTCACCACGATCCACTGCGTCTTTAGCATATCGAAAAAGACGAGATTTATTTCCAAAATACCCCTTAGCTTTTTTAAGAACTTTTTTACGGCGTTTACGGGTAGCGGCTACATTACGTGCTCGTGGCATATCTTATTTCCTCTATTAACAGTGTGAAGTTATAAAATGGCTTTTATTACGCGGCGAGCCATTCCTTTTGCTAAAATTTGATCCTGCCTGCCAGCTCGAACTTGCTTAGTGCTTAGCTTACGGCGAAGGTGCCGTTTACTTGGTTTGCGAAATTTAACTTTTCCAGATCCAGTAATTTTGAATCTTTTAGCGATGCCTTTGTGCGTTTTATTCATGTTGTTCTACAAAAAAGGATTTAATCTAACCTTTTCCCTGCAATCGATCAAGCTCAATAAGGTATTTAATCATAAATTATCAACCCCTGATAACTTTCGAGGGAAAACCACATCGCAAAGACCAAGAAAATTATCCAAGCGATCACATGAAAAATTTTTCGGTAAAGCCAGTAGGATCTTCGAGAATTTGTGGTTTCTCCTCCAAAATCATGAAAATAATTAATTAAATCACGATCTTTTGAGCGACTATCAATTTTTTTATAACTTTTTCCATACGAAGATCTTCTTCGTAAATACCACCATTGGAAAATTTTATGCAACATAAGATAACTTACATTGAAGAGTATTCGTAATCAGGGTTCAAGGTGTTTTCTACCCGAAATATCCGCAAAGTCGAGACGGGAGACTGTAGGTTTGCCTTGATTTAGCACCCATAGATCCGAACCGATTTCTGGTTCCTTTTGTTTTAACCATTCTGGACGGTATTCGAGTTGGTGGTAATCTTGATTTTTCACTTTTGGGAATAGACTACCTAATCTTAATGCCCCCGCAAAAGATAAAATGGGTTCTTCTTTTCCATCGAAATCATGGGGAAAATTTAAGTTATGAACGGAAAGACCCTCTGATGAAGGATATTTTATCCATTCTTTCGCATAAGCAGCGGTTGTTTTCGCAGAATGCGTGAGTGAGTTTGAAATTTCCCCATCCACTTTCCCCATATTTTCTCTTATTTCTTCAAAGCTTTCTTCAGGAAGAGCCATGCTGACCGCAAACGCGGGAATGCCAAGCAAGGAGCCTTCTAATGCCGCACCCACTGTTCCGGAAGATAAGATCATAGGTAATGTGACATTGTATCCAAGGTTGATTCCGCTAATGACTAAATCAGGCTCTTTAGGTAACAGATTCCCAATTGCAAAATTAACGCAATCAGCCGGAGTTCCGTTCAATGAATAGACTTGGCAATCGAAGTCTTTGTCCCTGTTTTCAGGTTTCAGTTTTTGATGTCTTGAAATGGCATGACTAATCCAGCTTCTTTCTTGGTCAGGGGCACAGACAACAACTTCGAATAGCTTGGATACTTCATCAATTAAAACTCGAAGGAAGTTTGAATCAATACCGTCATCGTTGGTAAGCAGTGCGAGTGGTCTTTCAGAATTCATAAACAAAGAGGGGAGGGTGTATGATTACACCACTCCCCTCGATAGTAAGATTTATAAAAAGAGCAATCTCTTATGAAGCTGCCGGTTCGGCATTTTCTTCGGATTTTTCTTCCTTGGTATCATTATCTTTGGATTCTCCGTCCTCAGATTTTGATTCTTCCATCGCAGCACGACGGCTAAGTTTTACTCGGCCTTTATCATCAATGCCAATGCATTTTACAATGATTTCGTCGCCTAATTTACAGATATCTTCAGTTTTGTTGACACGAAAATCAGCGAGCTCGGAGATATGGCATAATCCTTCTTTTCCGGGGAGACATTCAACGAAAGCACCAAATTCTTTAACTCCCCGAACGATTCCACGATATGTTTTTCCAGCTTCGATTTCACCGGTAACAAGGTCAATTTCTTGGAGGGCTCGGTTCATTGCTTCCGAGTCGCTTGCGTAAACACGAATCTTACCACTGTTGTCCTCATCAATATCAAGGTTTGCACCGGTAACTTCAGTAATTCGACGAATATTCTTTCCGCCAGGACCAATTAATGCACCAATCTTTTCAGGGTCAATCTGAACAACCTCAATTCGAGGTGCATGATCGCGTAATTCTTTTCTGTGAGTTGGAAGACATTCCTCCATGCTGGAAAGAATTTTCATACGAGCTTCCGTGACTTGTTTTACGGCTTCTTTTGCAATATCGAAAGGTAGCCCTTGAATTTTTAGGTCAAGTTGGAATCCTGTAACTCCATCTCTGGTACCGCATACTTTAAAATCCATGTCACCGAAGTGATCTTCAGCACCGATAATATCCGTAAGAACAACATGCTTGGTAATGTTCCCATCATCATCCATTTCGGTGACCAGACCGGTGGATATACCTGCAACATGTTGGGAAATAGGTACCCCCGCATCCATAAGGGCTAATGAACCGCCGCAAACACTAGCCATCGAGGTCGAACCATTGGAAGCCATGATTTCTGAAACAATTCGAATCGCGTATGGAAAGTCGTCTTCAGCTGGTAGAATAGGTAAAACGGATCGTTCAGCTAATGCTCCATGTCCCATTTCACGACGACTTGTGAAACCAAATCGCCCGGCTTCCCCAACAGAAAAGGGAGGGAAGTTGTAGTGTAAGATAAACGATTTAGCAGTCGGACCACCAGTCAAACCATCTAAATCCTGCACATCACGACTTGTTCCGAGTGTGGACATGACCAATGATTGAGTTTCACCTCTTGTAAAAATTGCAGATCCATGAACTCTTGGAAGAACACCTGTTTCACAGGAAATTTCTCGAAGGTCTGCCGCTTGGCGACCATCCGCTCTTTTTCCGCGCACCAAAATGTTTTCTCTGTAAACATCTTCCTGAAGAACTTCGAAAGCCATTTTAACATGATCAGGGTTAAATTCGTCGCCGAATTTTTCTTCACACGCTTTCAACGCTTCTTCCTTAATGACATCAACCGCTTCCTGTCTTTCCTGTTTGGAGTCAGCAAAAATTGCATCTTCCAAGCGGTCGCCCGTAATTTCTTTGCATAAGGTAAGAATGTCGTCGGGTGCTTTGACTAATTCAAAGTTTTTCTTTTCCTTGCCACACAATTCAGCCAGTTTGCGCTGTGCTGAAATTATATCCTGAATTTGTTCATGAGCATATTCAAGAGCTTCCACGAATCGGTCTTCTGGCATTTGGTCCGCTGAGCCTTCAATCATCATCATTTCCTTCTCGCTTCCAACATAGATGAGATCGAGGGATGAATCGTACATTTGTTCGTTAGTCGGGTTGACCACGAATTCACCATTGATTTCGCCCAAGCGAACGCAACCAATTGGACCATTCCAAGGGATATCTGAAATCATTAATGCTGCTGATGCACCATTGACCATCAACACATCTGCTTCGTTTACCTGATCCGTGGAAAGAAGATATCCAATAACTTGAACTTCGTTGAGGAAACCTTTTGGGAAAAGGGGTCTGAGTGGACGATCGCACAAACGAGAAGTTAAGATTTCTTTTTCACTAGGACGACCTTCACGTTTGAAATATCCACCTGGGAATTTTCCGGCTGCGGTGAATTTTTCCTTATAGTCCACGGTGAGCGGGAAAAAGTCCTGTCCTGTACGCAAATTTGATGCGGCAGTGGCAGAGACAAATACATTAGTCTCTCCCAGGGAAATAGTGACGGCTCCACCTGCTAATCCTGCTAAGGTACCGGTGGATATTTGGATGCCAAGTTTTTCGGCGGTTACATTGTGCTTTTGATTCATGTTTTCGTACTGTTTTTTTGATTTTCGATTATCTTCTTTTTTTCGATTCAACCGAATTGTTTAACCGAAACTCCAATCAACAGAATCAAAATTCTGTGGTTAAAATTGGAGAGAAATTTTGAGGTTTATACCCCAAGTTTATGGAAAAGTGTGATTTACTTACGTAATTCAAGCTTTTCAATAATAGCTTGATAGCGTTTTAAATCGGTCCTTTTTAAGTAATCTAAAATTTTTCTTCTACGGGCGGCCATCATGAGGAGACCTCGGCGAGAATGAAAATCCTTACGGTGAGTCTTAAGATGTTCTGTAAGATGAGATATACGAGCAGAAAGTAGTGCAACTTGCACTTCGCTTGAGCCCGTGTCCTTCTCGTGAGAACGATTATCTTCGATTATATTTTGTTTATTTACTTGTTCAGACATAATTATATTTTAATTTCTCGATGCGTGAAATTCACACTTGTGAATTCGTACTTTAGCGTGAGCCAAAGTACCGTTCCGCCCAATTATTTGCAGTTGCAAGAATTGAAATTCAAGGAGGCAATCCAATGGATGGCCTCTAACGCTGAAAGTAAAATACTAAAATCTTACTTTTATACAAGCTTGAAAGCTTCCGCTTGCTACCCTAACTGGAAAAGGTAAAAATTATTCAAATGCACTGTCTTTATTTTGCTTACGGATCGAATATGAATTTCAAACAAATGGAAACCCGATGTCCGGGGGCCATTTTTGTCTGTCAGGCTCGGGTAAATAATTGGAGTTATTTTATAAACGGTAACGGATATGCAGGTATTGAAGAAAATTTAAATTCTTACACATTAGGTTGTGTTTGGAAATTGGGTGACAATCATTTGAAATCTTTGGACGAATATGAGGCGGTGAAGGAAGGTTATTATGATCGAACTACGATTCAGGCATCATTAGTTCCCACCGGTGTTAAAAATGAAACCATTGTCTATTTATCGAACAACAGAAAGTACGGTAAACCCGCCCGGCATTATCAAAAAGAGGTACTTGAAGGTGCAAGACAAGTAGGGTTGCCCGAAAACTATATTCAAATGCTATTGAAATGGAGTTAAATTTAATAGTTCAAAAGCCTAAGTTTGAAATAACGAAGGAGAACTCCTAAATATGCAGATTTGGGATTTCTTTATTGATACTGGGGGAACTTTTACCGATTGCCTGGGAAAAGAAGTTGGAAAAAAAGAAATCCGAGAAAAAGTTCTTTCCCGAGGAAGTTTGACTGCAAAGGTAGTGGAGCAACTGTCAGAATTTGAAATTAAGTTGGGCAATGAATCCGATTGGCCAAATAATTTTCCATCTGGGTTTAAAATATTTCTTACAGAAATTGATCAGACTGCACTGAAAGTCGAAAGTTGGAATGTGGAGACCAAAATACTGCGTTTTTCTGAAGCATTAAGAAAAAGTGAAATTACAGGTGAAACGATCGAGCTGTTTTCTGGTTGGGAAGCCCCAATCCTTGGGATGCGCTTAATATTAGCCCGGACGATGCAAAAACAAAGTGATTGTCAAATACGAATGCGTTTAGCAACGACCCGTTGTACGAACGCACTTTTAGAAGATACAGGGCAAAAGCCCGTACTTTTTTTAACTCAAGGTTTTCCTGATTTAATGGAAATTGGAGATCAAAGAAGGGTGAATCTTTTTGATCTGATTCCAAGAAAGAGAAAATCTTTCGCTGGTCCTTGTGTGGAAGTGGAAGAAAGGACCGACCGATCGGGAAAAGTAATTCAAGAGCCAAATCTTTCTACACTCATACCTAAGGCCAGAGAACTTGTAAGAGAAGGGCATAAGGTGGCAGTCATTTCATTTCTTAATTCTTATATCAATCAGGGGAATGAAAGATTTGTAGCTAATAGTTTAAAAAAAATTGGATTTCAAACAGTAATAACTTCCGCAGAAATTCATCCTTTTATGAATTGGTTAGGTCGGAGTGAATCTTCTGTTCTTGAAGGTTATCTTTATCCCATTCTTCAACAGTATATCGGGAATATTGTTTCCGGTCTAGGTGAACTGGGTGAGCTTTTAATTATGAAGAGTTCAGGTGGTTTATTGAATCGAAATCACTATCGCGCAATTGATAGTTTATTAAGCGGTCCAGCTGGTGGAGTGGTTGGTGCATGTGCAGTTGCGAAAAGAGCTGGTTTGAATCATTTTATAAACCTAGACATGGGAGGAACCAGTACCGATGTTTCCAGGTTTTCAGGGTCTTTCTCCTATCAATCAATTCAAAATGTTGGCGATGCTAAATTAGTAGGAGTTTCTATGGAGATAGAAACAGTTGCAGCAGGTGGCGGTTCGATTTGTAGGGTCGAAAATGGAAGGTTAATCGTTGGACCGGAAAGTGCCGGAGCTTACCCTGGACCGGCATGCTATGGATTTGGTGGCCCCCTTTGCCTAACTGATATTAATTTGATTCTTGATCGATTGGATAGTAATCGATTCTCCACGCCACTGTCTGTAGAGGCGGCAAGGGAAAAACTTATGGAATGCGTGGAGTCGTCAGGATATTTGGAGAGAGAATTGATGGCTGGTTTTATTGCCATTGCAGATGAAACCATGGCTAGTGCAATTCGTAAAATATCCGTCAAGCAAGGTTATGACCCGGCTAAGCATGCCCTCGTTTCTTTTGGAGGTGCAGGGGGGCAGCATATTTGTGGGGTGGCAAAAAAGCTTGGGGTGAGTAGGCTTTTGTCACCCCGTGATTCAGGACTTCTTAGTGCATATGGCTTGTCGATGTCCAGAATAGAAAGGGTGATTGAAAAACCCATTTACCGCCCATTGAGTCAGATCGAATTTATAGATTTTGAAGACGAATTAATCCAACAAGGCTATAAGCTTTTATCAGGTTTTTCGGGTCAAGCCGATGTTGAAATTAAGACCGCATTTGTCCGAATGAAGGGCCAGGAATCAGGTTTGGAAGTTGAGTATAAAGAAGGAATTGAAATCCGGGAATTATATGAGAATAAATTCGAGGATATTTTTGGATACCTTCCAGCTAGAAATAAAGTCGAAATTTATGGGCTTCGTATTCTTCTGGCCTTTCCGTCGCCTGATTTTGGACAGGAGAAATTTACTTCAAAAGACATCCGTTCTGCTCGATTTCGAGAAAAAAAGGTAATATGTCGGGATGATCTTGAACATGGAGAGTTTGTTTTTGGTCCCTGTTTAGTGGTCGATGATTTTGGAGCACTTTGGATAGAAAGAGGTTGGAAAGGGATAAAAGGGGATTTAGGAAGCATAATGGTGGAGGAAATTTCCACTGGTTCTGATTCTGATAATGAGTTAACGGTGGAAAGAGAATTGTTTACCAGTAGGTTTTTTTGCCTCGTCGAGGAAATGGGAGTACAACTTAAACGAACCGCCATATCTGTTAATGTGCGTGAACGGTTAGATTTCTCTTGTGCACTTTTGGATAGTGAAGGCTACTTGGTTGCGAATGCTCCTCACATACCTGTCCATCTAGGTGCACTTGGACTTTGTGTACGTGAATCAATAAAGCTTTTTCCCCATTTACAACTAGGAGATATTATAATCACAAACCATCCTGCCTACGGTGGCTCTCATCTACCTGATATTACTGTAATCGCACCAATATTTTCTGACACTAATCAAATTATTGGCTTTCTCGCCAACCGAGCCCATCATGCTGAAATTGGAGGGATCTTACCTGGTTCCATGCCTGCAGGATCTAAAAATTTACTGGAAGAAGGGGTTGTAATATCCCCTCGATATCTATTTCGGGCGGGTCATTCCTGTATGAATGAAATTGCAGTTTTATTAAGCGATTCCGAATTTCCTTCCCGACAGATAAAAGATAATCTGGCTGACTTGTCTGCTCAAGTCGCTTCTTTAAGACAAGGACTTAAAGAGATGAAGATTTTAGAATCAGAATATACCTGTGACACATTGATCGTGCAGATGAAAAACCTGCACTTTGATGCGTCAACGATTTGTGAGAAGTTTTTATGTGAATGGGGAAATGGCTTCCTTTCCTCCACGCAATGCCTTGATGATGGAGAGGAATTGAAACTTGATTTGCAAATAAAAGACGGACACGCGACTTTTGATTTTTCTGGAACTGCTTCTTTTAGAAAAGACAATTTGAATGCGACTGTGGCTATAACCCAAAGTGCAGTTTGTTATTGCTTGCGGGTTTTAATTAATAAAGAAATTCCTCTCAATGAAGGCCTCCTGAAGCCGGTTTCTATAATCATTCCTCAGGGTTCAATATTATCCCCAACCTTTTCTAGAATACCTTGTCAGTGTCCAGGAGTAGCGGGTGGAAATGTTGAGGTCAGTCAAAAACTGGTTGATTTAATTCTTGGTGCTTTTGATCGAGTTGCTTGCTCACAGGGGACCATGAATAATATTACTTTTGGAAATAAATCATTCAGTCATTATGAGACTGTTGGTGGTGGTTCGGGTGCAATGATTGGATCGAGTGGAACTTCAGCCGTTCAGGTCCATATGACTAACACCGCAATCACAGATCCAGAAATTCTTGAATCTCGCTTTCCGGTTCGCCTGGTCGGTTTTAAAATCAGGAAGTTCTCGGGTGGTCGGGGTTCATGGAACGGAGGAGATGGAATAGAACGAATTTATATTTTTGAAGAAAAATCAAATCTTAGTCTTTTAACTCAAAACCGGAAATGCAAGCCTCACGGAATGGATGGTGGTTTTTCCGGACAATCGGGTGAACAATTTGTTATCCGTCAAGATGGAAAAAGAGATAATATGAAATCGGTTGATTCCACCATTATGAACCCAGGTGATCGATTAATCCTTAGAACGCCTGGAGGAGGCGGGGCCGGTTTCCCAGATTTGTTGGCTTAATTTCCTTCGGTAATAAAACCATTCTTACTCCACTTGGAAATAATTAAAGCCGCCTCTTCACTACCATTTTCAATGGTTGAAGAACATTTTGGGGGTTCGCTCAGGAGTTGTTCAACTTTTGGTATCCAATCACCTTGCTGAAAGGAAAATTTACTGACTTCAAATCCAGCAATATTTTTTTGTACAAAATTTCTCATCGGTACGGATTCTCTGAAGTCATCCCGAAATATTCCAATTAGGGGTTTTTGGGCACCCCAAACTTCAGCTACTGTTCCATATCCTGCTTTTCCAACCACTCCATCTGATAGTTGAACTAGGTCCGGGAAATAAAAATCATTTTTTTGGGGGATTAAGATGTAGTTTTTCCCTTTTTCCATCTTTGAGTAATCACCAGTGATAAGATAGAAGTGTTTATCGTCTTTTTTGATTTTTTCCAAAAAGGAAAATTTTTGAGAAATACCTCCGGTGGTGATCAGTATGATTGGTTTATCAATATTGATTCCTATTTGCTCTATGGTCTGCAGTTTACTTTGTCGCCAGGTTCGAAAAATTGGATTTATTTGAAGAAGATTTTCATCTGGTTTGCAAATTGGATTGGTTTGAATGTGCAAGTTTGTTTTGGATACGATGTCTTTTAACTTTTCAATTGGTCTTTTGAAGTTTTGATTTTTGAAAAGATAACTTTCATAAATCCATTCCCAGGTGAAATTTTCAAGCAGGCAGGTTGGAATATTTAATTTATTTCCTAGGTATAGCCCAAGTGGAGAAATATCACAGAAAATAAAATCAAATAATTCCTTTTCCAATATTTGAAGTATGGGTTCGGTCTCTTCTTTTTTGAAGTCGAGAAAGGTCGTTAGCCTATCAATTGTTAAATTTAGATCATGTAAAAAGGGAGATTTTTGGACAAGACCCACATCAGTCTCAATATGGTGGTATTTATATGAAATTCCATTGAGATTTTCTTGGAAAAACCAAGCGGGCAGGGTGCTAAAGATGAAAACATTTAAATTTTCTTTTTCAGCAAGTTTGTTAAGCAAAGCAAGAGATCGTGTTGCATGTCCAAATCCATGCGAGGTTATAAAACACGCAATTCTCAAAACTTACTTATAGTCCAAATATTAATTCCAAATAGGTTTGCAATTGTTCGGTCGGGAAGAATTCACTTCCCTTTTGTGTTGTCAACCTACGGCAGGGTTTTTTTTGCGTATTGGAATTAAATTGAAGGATTTTAATTTGTTTTTCTTTTTCAGAAATCATTTCTTCAACCGGTTTTAATTGAAGAGGGATTCCATAAGGCCCGAATGAAACTGTCCATCCATTAGTCGCAGTGGACTTGGTCTGGGTTGTGAGGGTTGGGTAACGTGTAATAAAGTCAGGTATATTTTTTGTTTTTACCTGAACGATCACTGTTACCGGGAGTGCTCTTATAAAATCAATGGGGTTCGATATAGATTTGTTTTTGTATTTTGTATAAAATGCCAACGGGTCCAGCCCAACTAAATTAAACCCACTAAAGTTATCGTGTCGATTTTTTGAAGTGAAAGGTTTTTTGTTGTACCAATTCTGAAATTTATCGGTCAGTCGAAGACCCATTTCAAAGTGTAAGTGAGATCTTTCCAGTGGAATACGATATCCAGAAGAAGAGTTTCCCATTTTGCCAATCTCTTGTGCAATAACTATCCGGCTTCCTCTTTTTAAATTTGGAGTTATTGAATGCAGGTGTGCGTAAAGAGAATAAAGGGGAGGGTTTAATTGCGGATGTTCTAAAACAATATACTTTCCATAAGCACTATAAGATGCAGTTGAATTTACATAACTGACCACGCCATCCATCGCCGCATAAATTGAGTCTTCCGCTTTTCCTCTTCTATCTCTTTTGACTGGATAAAGATCTAAACCCTCATGAAACTTGTATCCATTATTTCTAACACAGCCGTATGCACCAGAAGTTACGGCTTTGTCTGGGCCCGTTTTTTGTAAAAAAGTCGAATAGCCTAGTCCGCGGGCAAAAGCAGGATTCGGGGTTGGCCACGATAATTTAAAATTGGGGGAACTGGCACCGAGGTGAAGTGCAATTAAAAAAAAGATTCCACAATATCTCAATAGAAGATAATTCATCTCGAAGTACTAACCTTTCTGGTCTCGAAGTTCAGCTTTTATATGGATTAGGGATAAGGTGAGTTCTTGGTAAAGCATCATTGCGTTTTCTTCACTTGCCACTGTAGATAGTACAAATGGAAGAACGCCATTCGTTATGGCTTTTTCAATTGGATGAACGCCAACAATTTGCCCACCAATAACTAAATGCAGGCGTTTTCCAATATTCCTGATTGTTTCTTGTTGTAAGCTTGTTGCACTTCTACGATCCAAGCCAAACCAAAGGGCAAACCTGCGATCAATAGGATCATCCGATAAAATATTATCAACCGAACCTATTCGAAGACTGGTAAAGTCATATTCATCCAAAATGGGAATGGGAGCAGATCCTTCAAGAAATACTCTTGGTCGCATTGTTATTTTACTAGGATCGGATCGAGATTTTCGACATGAACCTAAAATTGAAAAGGGTAGTAAGGATAAAAAATATCTTCTACTAAAATAGTTCGGTGATATGTGTTTAGAGTTCAAAATATTTACAACCTTGTTAAACGATTGATAAATTTCTGTTGTGAAAAAGGCAATACATGGATTTGATTTAGATACATAAGCATTAAAAAGGAAAATTTGAAATGAAAATCGAGGAAAGAATCAAAGATTCGAAAAAACACCTCAATGGTGTTGGAATTATCTTAATAGATGCACAAGAAAGTTTAATATCTGGAATTAATAACAAAGATGATTTGATTGATGCACTCCTCCTTCTCATTCAATCAATTAAAATATTAAAAATTCCATTAATTATAACTGAACAGGTTCCAGAAAAGCTTGGAGATACCTCAGAAATTCTATCTACACATTTAAGTGATCATAATCGAATTCCTAAAGCTACTTTTTCCATTTTTGGATCTGATCAATTTACCAATCAATTAAATGAGCTAAATATAAATCATTTAATACTCACAGGAATTGAAACTTCAATTTGTATATATTTAAGTGCCATTGATGCATTGAAGGCTGGATATGATGTTACTATTTTATCCGATTGTGTGGGTGCCAGAAGAACCGAAGATGGGAGTGTGGCATTAAAAAAATTAGAGAGTTCTGGTTGTCATATTATTCCCCTTGAAAGTTTTTTGTACGGGTATCTTGGAACTGCTGAACACCCAGATTTTAGAGTGATTAGTAAACTGGTTCGTAATCGAGTAAATGAACACTAAGACTGCCCTGAAATAAGTAGACAATGCTAGCGGCAACAAATTCAGCAACTCTTCAAGGAGTGGTTGCAGTTCCAGTAACTGTTGAAGCAAATGGCGGAGAAAAGGGAGAACCCCGTTGTGTTTTGGTTGGTTTGCCCGATGCAGCAGTAAAGGAGTCTCTAGATCGAATCCTTTCAAGCTTGGCAAACTCTGGATTTAGTGGCCCCCGAACCCGAGTCACGATTAATTTAGCGCCTGGAGATTTAAGAAAGGAGGGGGCCGCTTTTGATTTACCCATCGCACTTTGCCTATTGGCAGTCATGGGGCATTTGCCAGAAGAATCACTAAAAGATTTTTTAATCGCAGGAGAACTCGCATTATCAGGAGAAACTCGTTCAATAAAAGGGGGACTATCTATGGCCATGCTTGCCAAAAAACAAGGCAGGAAGGGAGTTTTGCTTCCTGCTGAGTCGGCTGAGGAAGCAAGCTTATTGGATGGAATTGATGTTTTTTCAATTGGTTCTTTGGGGGAAGCAATTGCTTTTTTTAAAAATCCGCATTCCCAAAAACCTCTGGAGCGAAAAGAAACCAATTTTTCAAATCGATCAAAGTATTCGGATGAAGTCGATTTTTCCGAGGTTAAAGGGCAAGCCAATGTTCGAAGGGCTGTTGAAGTGGCCGTAGCAGGTGGGCATAATCTGCTTATGATAGGACCGCCAGGCTCGGGCAAATCTATGATCGCCAAAAGAATTCCATCTATCTTACCCGAACCCAGTACAGAAGAGTTTTTGGAAATCTTAAATATTCACTCAGCTGCCGGGAATTCTGTTTTGAGTGAAAAAAAGTTTTTTCGTCGCCCAGTTCGCTCTCCTCATCATACCATTAGTGATGTCGGACTTTTGGGAGGTGGAACCATACCCGGTCCAGGGGAAATTTCATTGGCTCATAACGGGATTCTTTTTCTAGATGAACTTCCGGAATTCAAAAGATCTGCACTTGAGGTGATGAGACAACCATTGGAGGATGGAGAAGTAACAATTTCTAGAAGTGCTGGTAAAATTACTCTTCCCAGTCGTTTTATGTTGGTAGCTGCCATGAATCCCTGTCCCTGTGGATATCTTGGAGACTTAACCAATAATTGTCGATGTTCTATGCCGCAGATTCAACGCTATCGATCACGAGTAAGTGGTCCATTACTTGATCGAATTGACATTCATGTGGAAGCCCCGGCGGTCCGAGTGGAAGATCTACAAAATGAAGTAACAGGCGAGTCGTCTAGTGAGATGAGAGACAGAATCCATCACTGTAGAATGGTTCAGTCTAAGAGATTTCAAGAAACCAAGATTTCTAGCAATGCAAATCTTACCCATAAAATGCTCCCTGAATTATGTAAAATTGGTGTAAAAGAAGCATCTACTTTAAAGCATGCAATGAATGAACTTTCTTTATCCGCTAGGGCATATGATAAAATACTCAAGGTATCTCGAACCATTGCTGATCTTGATAGTTCAGAAAATATACAAATGAAGCATTTATTAGAAGCGATTCAATATCGAAGTTTAGACCGTTCGCTTGTTCTTTAAATTGTCTTTACATATTAAAAAAAAATAGTTTATAAGTAATAAAAATATATAAAATAAATATAAATATTATGAATATTGACGAGAATGCTAGCATAAAAGAATTACAGGCTTTAAAGCGTAAAATTGAAAAGAAAATAAATTCTAAGCAGTCAGGTAAGGAAGATTTGAGTAAATTTTACGATCTGATTAAAAATGATCATGCTCGTCACAAAAGAGAAGATGGTCGTAAAGTATTCAGGGGAGTCGTTGATTATTTGGAATGTTATATTAAAGGATTGCCTCCTATTGCAAAGGCTAGTTTTTACGAAAGATTTGGAATTAAAGGAAAGCGATCTAAGATAACCCCTGAAATCGTCCAGAATGTGAAATCATTGCTTGAGCAAGGAGCTACCTTGCAGACCGCTTCCGACGAGTCGGGTGTCTCTCCTGCCACTTGTCAAAAAATTAAGAAAGGTGATTACGACTCCTAAAACTTGCTTTTAAACTTTAAACCACAACTCTCGGGTTGTGGTTTTTTTGTGAATTTAAATAAGAAATGAATTGAATGGTAATTAAAATAAAAGGAGAATTTTATCTTAACCGAGCGGAAGCAGTTTCTTATATATTACAAGGTTACCATGCAAAATGGTGTTTTGCTCGATGGAGTAGGGATGAAATTGCATTTTCATTTGAGAGCAAAGATGGAGTACGAGACCGCATGTTGCTCCCTGCATATAAATCAAAAAATAGTAAAACCGTAAGAATTCGAAAATTCGAAATTGACGAATATTTTAAAACGAAATGAACTTTTAGAATTCTTCTTCGTCGGGAATATCTAGTTTGTGCATGGTAGTCTCTTCACCCTTTGAATCAACGGTGATGACTTTCATGATTTTACAATCCTTACCCTGTGCTTCAAATCTCTTCGGTTCTCCATCCGGTCCGATAACTTGAAGTAGTCCCGGCTTTTTCTCGATCTCAACACATTCAAGTAAGTCTTTGCCATTGTATCCTTCTTCATGAGAGGATGAATATAATCCATCAGGATGAACAAAGCAGACAATTCGACCATATCGAATCGTGGCACCTCTTTTATGCCTGACCACATCTCCTTTTTCAAAAACTTTCTTGGAGAAAAGCTGTTTCCTTGGCGTGTAGTGTTTGAGTTTTGACCTTTTGGTTTTGAAAGTCTTCATCCCATCGGAACCTTTAACCAACGGAGTGAGTTCATCTGGGTGAACCTCCACGCATTCAAGCGTCGGGTCGCCTGGATTATCTTGGAGAATCATTAATACTTCGCCACACCGCTTCTTGCCCTTTGAAGACACAGTTTCACGAACAAAATCTCCTATCTCGATTTCTTTTTTCTTTTTTTTCTTTTTTGATCCAAAAGCCATAATTACTGCCTATTTTATTGATCCAGTTTGTGCGAGTCTTTTCGTTCGGCAATCCGAACAGATACAAAATTTCCCATGACCGTAGTCACCAGGTGAAGGCAGATCTTCAAAGAGAGAAGTAGTAGTTTTAGCTTTGGGAGCAGGTTTTTTAATACTCGAGCTGGACGGTTTTGTTTTTATCGCAATTTTCTCTGACTCTCGAGCTTTTCTTTGGGCATATGCAACTCTTTGCATTTTTCTAAGTTCAAATAAATAAGCAACACCATCTTTAAAGTCAGTATCGTCCATCGCGATTGTTCCTCGCATCGTTCCCTTGTTTGAAGGAGATATTGAAAGTAGATTTCCTTTGTGGTCGATGGCAACTACTTCTCTGCCAGCAGGAAGCATGGATGAACCAATAGGTTGTCCCGATTTGGAATAAATATTAAATTTTACATCTTTATTTATTGTAACAGCCCGTAATGGGAAAACTGATCTTGGAATCGCGTTCCAATTTTTTACGGCATTGAGTAACTCTGGGGTGAAACCAGCTTTTTCCGGTTTTGAAGGAGTTGGTTTTGGGGGAGGAGCAGGGGGGACTTTTTTAATTTCTACTGGTTTTGGCGGGACTATTTTTTCTTTTTTGGGTTGGGGCTTAACTTTTTTAATTTCCTTAGGTTTAACCTCGCTGCTTTGATTGTTTTCAGTATTTTCTGAATTATTTTCCAACATTTCGCATGATTGAAAAAATAGAAAACACAAAAATAAAAGTGATGTAATTAAACGCATTGATGGATTTGATTAAAAAGTAGTAGTTTTGGCAAGATTTTATCTCAATGAGTTGGACTTCATTGAACAAATTCTAAAAGATAACCTACTCAAGTATCCAAAGTCATTTTTTATCACTCAAAAATAATATGCATATTTTAAATTCGATCTTCTACCTATTTATCGCGATAAATGTACTGGCGGTTCAGTTTTTTTCGGATGTATGGCTTATTTTAACCATGTTAACATGTATTTTAGGAGCGAGTCTGAGTTTATTTGGATTTCTTAATGATTCTTATATCAAGCCAAAGCAGAAGTTGCGTGAGGAAAATAAAAAGATTGAAGAAGAAAAAAATTCCCTGATGGAAGAGTTGGAAAAAGAGGCAATCCAGAGAAAGCAAAAAGATCGTCTTCAGCAAAATTAAAATGAAATCATATCGCACCGTTCCTCAAAAAACTGCCGGTCTTCCTTCTGGAATTCCTTTCATAATAGGAAACGAGGCCGCCGAAAGGTTTTCTTTTTATGGCATGAAGACAATTCTTGCTGTTTTTATGACCCAGTTTCTTTTGGATGAATCTGGTAATTCCAATTATATGTCAGAAGGTGAAGCAACAGTCTGGGTTCATACATTTGTAACCGCAGTCTATTTTACACCATTACTCGGTTCTTTTTTAGCCGATGCCTTTCTTGGGAAATATAAAACCATTATATATTTATCGATTGTCTACTGCCTGGGTCATTTATCCCTGGCATTAGACGAAACCCGATTCGGATTAATAACAGGGTTAAGCTTAATTGCAATTGGAGCAGGTGGAATCAAAGGCTGTGTATCGGCACATGTGGGTGATCAGTTTGGTCGAGAAAATGGTGGTCTTTTAGAAAAAATATATGGGTGGTTTTATCTTTCGATTAATTTGGGTGCATTTGCTTCCACTCTTTTAACTCCCTGGCTTCTGGAAAATCACGGACCCGCTGTGGCATTTGGAGTGCCGGGATTACTTATGTTGATTGCCACTTTAGTTTTTTGGGCCGGTCGACATGATTTTGCCCATATTCCCGCCCGAGGTTCGGAGTTTCTGCGTGAAACCTTTTCCTCTGAGGGGTTGAAAACAATGGGGAAGCTGATGGTCATATATATTATGGTCGCCATGTTTTGGGCATTATTTGATCAGACAGCTTCGAAATGGGTATTTCAGGCTGAGCAAATGGACAGAAACTTTTTGGGGATTGAATGGCTGTCTTCTCAAATTCAAGCAGTCAATCCAGCATTGATCATTATTATGATTCCTCTTTTTTCCTGGGTCTTATATCCAGCGATCAATCGTTTTTTTCCACTCACCCCCTTACGAAAAATTGGGATTGGCTTTTTTCTAGTGGTTCCATCTTTTTTGATTCCCGCATGGATTGAATATCGCATTGGCTTGGGGGAAACTCCCGGTATCGGTTGGCAATTATTTTCCTATTTTTTACTCACCGCAGCGGAAGTAATGATCTCGGTAACCTGCTTGGAATTTTCTTACACTCAGGCTCCCCGCACTATGAAATCCTTGGTCTTTGGTCTTTTTATGGCCTCTGTTGCGTTGGGTAATTTATTTACCAGTCTGGTGAATATCTTTATTTTGAACGATGATGGATCAAGTAAATTGGCAGGACCCACGTATTATATATTTTTTGCCGGGGCTATGTTGGTCACTGCAATAATATATGTTCCCGTGGCCATGAAGTATCGTGAAAAAACCTACCTTCATGAGTAGGGTACGATTCGATAACAGTTAGGTGAATTTTAGATCTTTTACTTCGCTGCAACCTTCTAATTGCTTGATCTTGGCGAGAATGCTCTTTTTTTGAAAAGATAGTTCCTGTTTAACCGGACCACCGGATGTCTTGACATAGAGCATGCCATTAGATGGCTGTAGTCTCTCGGGTGCACATTTCATATTGAGTTTTTTTCCAACAATTTTATGCCAATTTTCTGATATTGATTGTTCGGGAGTTTTTTCTTCACCCATCCCCCAATTCGCCCATGTTTTCTCAATCAAATCTTTCATACTTATCGGCTCGCGCTGCTTGCTAATATCTTCTCCCATGGGTAATTCGAGAAAATTTGCAAGTAATCTTCTTTCATTGAAAGAAGTTAACTTTTTATAATTTGAATGCTTGGAACTCACTAATGAATAAATATTGATCTTCTACTATCGATGAATCAATGGTATGTAAATCATACCTTTCAATATACCATAACTTTTTAAAATAGTAATTCTTATATAAATGATCATCAAACCTAGAATCAAGGGCTTCGTATGTATAACCTCTCACCCGACTGGCTGTCTGGAGAATATTCGTGAGCAAGTTGCCTACGCAAAGAGTCAGGAAATTTTTCACGAACATAAACCCAAACGCGTATTAGTGATTGGCTCTTCAACTGGGTATGGCTTATCTTCCCGAATTTCGGCGGCATTTTCCTGTGGTGCGGATACACTTGGAGTTTATTTCGAACGCCCCCCCGCGGGTGAAAGAACTGCAAGTGCAGGGTTTTATAATTCCCAGGCTTTTTGCAAGTTGGCTAAAGAGGCAGGATTACAAGCTGAGGATATAAACGGAGATGCTTTTTCAAACGAAATCAAAGATGAAGTGGTGGTAAAGGCGAAGGAATTTGGCGGGCAATTTGATTTGGTCATTTATAGCCTTGCTTCTCCTCGACGCACAGATCCTAAAGATGGTGTATCTTACCGGGCCTGCCTGAAACCAATTGGGGCAATATATAAGAACAAGACTTTAGACACAGATAAACAGGAAGTGAAAGAAGTTACGATCGATCCGGCATCTGAAGATGAAATTGCACAGACAGAAAAAGTGATGGGAGGCGAGGATTGGGAAAGTTGGACTGATGTTTTACTCGACGCTGGTTTACTTTCACCCAACTGTTTAAACATTGCTTATTCCTACATTGGACCGCAAGTCACACAGCCTATTTATAGAAACGGAACGATTGGACAGGCTAAATTACATTTGGAAAATTCTGCAGCACGGATCTCTGAAAAGATGAGAAATGCTGGTTCCGGAAAGGCATATGTTTCAGTTAATAAAGCATTGGTTACTCAAGCAAGTTCTGCCATCCCTGTTGTTCCTCTTTATGTATCAATTCTTTATAAAATTATGAAAGAGATGGGAACGCATGAAGGATGCATTGAGCAAACCTGTAGGTTATTTAAAGATCGTCTCTACGGAGAAGGGGATACTTTAGTGGACGAGGAAAATAGAATCCGGTTGGATGACTGGGAAATGGATCCGATAGTTCAGGAAAAAATAATTGAGATTTGGCCAAGCATTACCACCGAAAACTTGAAGGAATTAACCAGTTTTGAACTTTATCAGGAAGAATTTTTAAAATTATTCGGGTTTGGCAGAAATGATGTTGATTACGAATTAGAAGTCGATCCATCCGCCTCACTTTAAGCTTTATCCATTAAAAAGAGCACAGGTGAGTCGGGTGTTTCATTCCCGGGTATTTTTTGGACCGGCCAATTTTTCTGCTTGATCAAATTTTCGATTTCCTCGAATTCGTATTTCCCTCCATCGTGCCCCCGATAGGCGATCAGGGATATGACTCCATCATCGGATAAGCAAAGTTGAGCTTGTTTTAGGGCAGACAATGTGGTGTTTGGTTGTGTTATAATATTTTGATCACCTCCCGGTAAATATCCCAGGTTAAAGGTGACAGCTTTAATCTTACCGAGCATGTTAACTGGGACATGCTCAAGCATTTTACTATGGCAGGATTGAGTAAAATTTACCCGGTTTACGAGTAGCTGTTTTTCCAGCAAGCGTGTACTTTGTTCCATTGATTCTTTCTGAATATCAAAAGCATAGACTCCTCCGTCCGGTCCGACTTTTTGGGCAAGGAATTGAGTATCGTATCCATTACCCAATGTTGCATCTATTGCGAAATCTCCGGCATGAACAAACTTATCCAATTCGCTATGTGCCTGTTCAGTCAATCTCATCAATTTTTAATTATTCAAACCGATTTAAATTTGCCTCGGATGGAAGGGTGCGATCATCCAAAAGAAAATCAGTCATTTTTTTTGCGTAGTGTGGGATGGTTGATGTTCCTCTCGATCCAAAGCCATTAAAGAGAAATAAATTTTTATGGTTCGGATGAACTCCAATAATCGGATGCCTATCTTTGGTCCCGGATCGAACACCGCTTAAGTGTTGTGGGAAATCTTTTTTACTAAAATCTACAAAATCACATTTTCGTAATATTTCTTTTTTCCCCTTTTCAGTCGGGCCGGATACCAGATTTTGGTGATCCCATGTGGAGCCCAGATAAGCATAATCTTCAAAGCCCGGTAGATGCCAGGAACCATTGCTCAGTGCCAAATCAATTTCAGATTGAACGGTCAAAACTTCTCCCCTGGCCGGTGCAAAGGGAAGATATTTAAACCATGGATTTTCAAGCACCCGAAAACCTTCACAAAAAATAATTTTCGGTGAGTCTTGTTTATTTTCCTCTTGAAAGGCGGAATTTTTCCATGCCTTGTTTGCAATTAAATAATCTTTACTCGCTTGAAGAAAACTGGGTACATCGAGTTGCCATGCATTTTTTGTGATCCCTGCACCTAGAGGAGCTTGTATGCCCATTTCCTCATAATGAGCAGTGCTCCATTGCCCATCTTGAAATTGAATAAAATCGGAATTTTTTTCCATTTCATTCCAGGTATCTTTTTGTTTTTCGGAAATAAAGAGCCGATGAAGCGGGATAGATCGGTAGAAGTTGCTTCCCCAAGCCCGTTCGCACTGTCGGAAAAATAATTCATTTTCAATCAGGCATTCAGTAATCATAAAAGGCGGATTGAGTTTTGGTCCAATTAACGGATTGACCAACCCCACGGAAACAGAACTTGCGGAATGGGCTAGACCGGCATCGATGACCGTTACTTTTTGCCCACGGGCAATAAGATAATGGGCCATTACGGAACCGGCAAGTCCATGCCCAACGATAATAAAGTCAGTCATGGGGAAAATGAATCAAATTGTAAATCTCCTTGCGACCCGGTCGGGTAATGACAAAATTAAGGATTATGTTCAATCGTTTGTTAATTGGATTCGGTCTCTTACTTTTTGTATTGCTGGGTTTTACATTGTGGAAAACTTTTAATAAAGACTCTAGTGAATTTGTGCAAACTCTCAACTCGCAAGAAGGAACCGACAAAACCGAAGAAATGGTTCCTCTTTCCAACCCCCAACAAAACCTAAAAGAAGAACCTTTTTTTCCCAGACAGAGCAAACCTGAGCTCGATTTGAGTATGTTAATGGATTCACCGATACTTGAAGACTTGACTCTCGGATTTGCTACCACCCAAGACATGCAGGCATTCCTTAAGGAGGCAAAAGCGAATGGATTTATAGTGAGAGACCGATCGGCAGAATTGAAAACGGTTCGATTAAGAGTTTCCGATTTGGAAAAAGCATCCCGATATTTTGATGAAACGGATACTAGGGAAGAACCCAATTATAACTATCGTGTTCGAGCACCTGAATTACCCCGTGCTGAATTTCTTGAAGGTGAGAAGGGATTTGGTTCCAGTGCAGATGACTGGATGGGTACCCCCCAAGACAGGCAGGATTGGGGCAGGGGGGTCAAGGTGGCTATTCTTGACTCCGGTATCGATCAAACTCACTCCAATTTGGATGGTGTAAGCATAGAGGAAATTGATCTGATTGGTGGTGGGGGTAGCTCCAAAGGGCATGGCACTGCGATTGCATCCATTATTGCAGGGAATGATCTGGGTAAATGGGGAGTCTCTCCATCTGCATCCCTACTTTCTATTCGGGTACTTGATGGGGAAGGGGAGGGAGATTCTTTTACCGTGGCCAAGGGAATTGTGGAAGCGGCAAACCGTGGGGCCCAGGTAATCAATTTGAGCCTCGGTGGAACGGGCGGGAGTACGGTGCTTAAAAATGCGGTTGATTATGCCCGCGAGCGGGGTGCAATTGTTGTGGCCGCGGTCGGTAATGAAGGAGTCAAGGGAGTATCCTACCCGGCAAAATTTGAAAATGTGATCGGGGTCACCTCGGTTGATGCCAATGGTAGGCAATCCACCTTTGCCAATTACGGGGATGGGGTGGATATTGCCGCACCCGGGGTTGGTGTATTTACCGCGTGGGAGGATGAAGGCTTTGTCTCCTTTAGCGGGACATCCACAGCCACTGCATTTGTGAGTGGTGCATTGGCTGCGGAGATTTCGAAAAACCCAAATCTTTTACCTGAACAAACGATTGATTTACTTTATAAATATTCCAACGAATCCGAGAAACCGGGCTTTGATGAATTTACTGGAAACGGCATTTTAAATGTCGGCCGGATTGAAAATCGGAATGTGCCCGATTTACATGACGGTGCGATTGTCGGGTACTATTTTGATCCCGAGGAAATGAAAGGGGGAACCACTCCTTTTTTGGTTTCCGTTCAGAATCAGGGGACCGCTTGGCTTAACAATGTCAGTTTGGAGGTGGAATACCGAGGGGTTGTGAAAAATTATATCTTTAATAATTTAAACCCCGGGGAAACAAGGAGTGAAAAATTATTTTTGGATGGAAGCGGAGAGTCGGGCAAAGGGGTAAGGATTTCTTCACAACTCCGACTGGGCGGACATACTGATATTAACCCGGATAATAATACCCGGGTCAGTACCATTTCTTTACCCGACTAATTGTCTTTTTTTGAATAATAAAAAAGTGGTCTCATTATTCGGGTAGTAATTTATGGGGAATTTGGTAAGGAGTAAGCCGGTAGAGTGGGCGGTCAATACCAAGCTGCCCCCATTCTGAAGATCCAAAAGCTTTTAATGAACCATTTGTCATTTTTACCAATGTGTGCTTCGAGCCACAGGCAACATCGGCCACTCCATTGTTAATTATTTTTACGGGTACCAGGCTCGAATTAAAATCCCCTGTTCCCAATTGTCCGTAATCATTATTCCCCATCGTCCAGAGTGAACCGTCGGATTTTACAAAAGCACTGTTTTTCCATCCGGCTCCTATTTTGATAACGCCCGAACTTACTATTTGTTTCGGAGTTTTTGAATGATTTGTGCTCCCGTCCCCCAATTGGCCAGTGTGATTTTTTCCCATTCCCCAGAGGGAACCATTGGTTTTTATAAAGAGGGTATGGTCATGGACTGCCACTTGGGTCACATCGCTATTCACCACTTGAATGGGTGTTGACCTATGGGTAGTCGTACCGTCTCCAATCTTTCCATCGCTGTTGCCTCCCACCCCCCAAAGGGATCCGTCATTCTTAATAAACATGGTATGTCCCCAGGTTGCGACTTGCGTTACATTTTTATCCACCACTTTTACGGGGGTGGAGCGAGTTGTGGTGGTCCCATCTCCTAACGGGCCGTTTTTATTTTTCCCCATTGTCCAAAGAGAACCATCATTTTTCACAAATGCAGAGTGTTCATACCCTGCACTCGCATAGCTTACATTTTTATCCACCACTTTTACGGGGGTGGGGCGATTACTGGTGGTCCCATCTCCAAGTTGCCCCCACCCGTTGCTACCCATGGCCCAAAGAGAACCATCATTTTTGATAAAAAGACTATGACCATTTCCCGCTGAAGAGAGGGTCACATTTTCATCCACTATTTTTACCGGAATATATTGGTGAATTGAATTTCCATTTCCCAATTTTCCACCTCCATTATTTCCCATGGCCCAAAGAGAACCATCATTTTTGATGAATAGGGAAGAGTGGTTTCCAGACTTAATGGGTAGTTTTGTCACTCCTGAACTGACAATTTCTGTGGGTGAGGGAAAATGCATGGTTACACCATTTCCCAATTTTCCACTAGTATTTTTTCCAAGTCTCCATAGGGTACCATCGATTTTTTCATAAATCAGGCATTCATCTCCAGCACACATTCGGTTTACATGGTCAGCCACTTTTACAGGAGTGAGGATTTTATCAGTTACTGAACCAGTCCCCAGTTGCCCATAGTTATTAGTGCCCATGCCCCAAAGTTGGCCATCATTCAACAGGTAATAAGAATTATCCTTAAAAGAAGATATCTTAATCACATTTGAATCGATCAATTTTACGGGCGTAGTTTTATTTGTGGTTGTACCGTCCCCCAATTGCCCATTCCAATTATTTCCGATTCCCCAGAGTGATCCATCGGTTTTAAGAAAGAGAGAGTGAGAATGTCCCAGTGCAATAGCCCGTACATTCGATTCGATAATCCTGACCGGTTGATGACGGTCTGTGGTGGTTCCATCACCAAGTCGTCCATCCGGATTTCTTCCCATTCCCCAGAGTGAACCATCATTTTTAATAAACAGGGAATGTTTATAACCTGCTGCCATAGCGAGTACATTTTTGGAAATGATTTGTACGGGGTTGGTTTGTTTATTGGTATGCCCCAGCCCTAATTGACCATCCGAATTTCTTCCCATTCCCCATAGCGATCCATTCTTTTTCAAAAATAGAGAATACCCATCACCAGCTGAAATTGCGGATACATTTGAATCAAGAATTTGATGTGGAATTTCAACACTTCCACTTCCTGGCTTAATTGGAGAGTCGCCATTGTATCCCATTCCCCATAGTGATCCATTATTTTTTAAAATAAGAGCATGCAGATAATTATTGGAAATAGATGAAACATTTTTATCGAGAATACGGGTGGGAGAAGAACGCCATTTTTGGTCGCCAATAGCTATGCCTAATCGCCCATGATCATTAATACCCATTCCCCATAGAGCCCCGTTTTCGTCAATGAAGTGAGAAAAAGTGGATGAAGAAAAGACACCGGTCCCACCAAGGGCAATCCGTAAACGGGTCGATTCGGAAGTGGAGCCAAAGGCATTGCTTACACTTACGGTGTATTTATGATCATTATGATTCTGAATGATCAATTGGGAGGAGGTTGCTCCGGTAATTGGAACACCATCTTTTTTCCATTGGTAGGATAAATGAGCACCGGTTGAATGGGGTGCCTGCAGGGCGATTGATTTTCCTTTCTTTTCCACAATATCTGGCATTTTGCCGGAAAAGGATGGTTTGAGCAGTGGGGTGAGGTGATCAAGCAATGCAGAATCAAGCGAATCCTTAGAGATTACACCGGAGGAAATAGTATCCGCCACTTTTGCACGTTCGGCTACTTTGGCAATTTCTGCAACTAGGGAACGCGGGGAACTGGTTATTCGCTGATCGGGCCCGAGGTGCTGGAGTCCTTTTCCATCCTTTAAGTCGAGATGGACCTGAAGGAATAGTTTGTCGTGATTGAGAAAAAGTTCAGGGGGTAGGGAATTCATACCCTGTCCACCAAGCAGTACATTGTACCGTCCGTTGGAAATGGATACCTTGATGGTATCCTTGGCATCCTTACCATTTCTCCATTTTATACCCCCTTTGGGATCGGTCAGGGAAAAAGTAAAGTGTGCCTCACCGGAAAAATTAATCCCCCGGATTGCCACCTTGCCCGAGTAGGGAACCGGTTGAGAAGAGAACAGTTGGGTTATGAAAAGTACAAAAATCAGCGAGTTGAGGAATAATTTCATGTATATACTAGTGGAGATTTGTAATAAAAGTTAGGATTCTGCATAATATCTGTCAACTGTGATTCTTGATCGAATTATTTTAAAAATGGGTAAAGTCATTATGGAATTGAATCGAAATTTTTTGGTGGAATGTAATTTTTTGTGCTATTTTAAGAAGTTGAGCCGTAAAAAAAGATATTTATCCATGTTTCGAGATTTGGGGAATGGGGTCATTCTGGGCGATCAAAAAGTTGTGTTTAAAGATGCGGTGAATTGGGCCATTGAATATTTACGCAAGGATGATCGTGTTGTGTGGTATCTTTCAATGGTTCAGAGGCTTGCGTTGATTGAAAATCGGAGTAATCCGCTCTTCCATTCGCCAAAATGGAGGAAGAAGGTAAAGCGTAAGTTGGATGGATGGTCGGGGGGGCGAGTAATGGATGACTTTAACTTGTTCACCCAGCAGGTTTGGGAACATTTCTATGGTGTTCAGGAAGTTTATTCCCATCCATCGATGAAAGATTATCCATTTTATGATTTGATTGAGGGAAAATCAGTCCCCCGTATGGCAAGTCAGATCCTGAATGATTTCAGGAAAATGGAAATCAGACTACTGGATGATTCTAGACTTGAACGGTTTTGCACGGACGGTGCATTGCTTTATTCCTTCGCAAACGGGTGGGCATGGTATAAAATTGTGGAAGGAAGATCGAAACAGGAAGGCATTGCTATGCATCATTGTGGAAATGAAGGAGGGAAGCGGGGAGATGTTCTCTATTCTCTTCGTGAGTCGGTCGTTCATGCATCCGGTACCCAATTAAAACCACATCTTACTTTTATTGTGAATAATGGACTGATTGGAGAGGCGAAGGGTTTTGCCAATCAGAAACCGGATACCTGTTTTTCAGATTACATTGAAGAGTTTCTTAAATTGAAGGAAATTCGTGGAATTGTGGGTGGTGGTTATATGCCGGAAAATAACTTTCAATTCTTTGATCTTCCCAAATCGCATCGCTTACGGGTACTTGACAAAAAACCGGATTTTCGATTCGACCCGGTTGGGGAGGGGGGCAATTCTATGCTCAGGGTGTCCGATAATCAAAATTGGAGACATTTTGGAGTGGCGGATTGTGGGAAGCAGGTCATGGTTACGGTGGGCGAGTTGGGACAGCAGGAACCTCAGTGGCTTGCTTTGCAGGAGGATTTAGAAATTCAGGACCGGGTGCGTTCAAATAGTCTTGCCTGGTGCTCTTATCGGGATGGGAAAATTGGGCGTTTGTGCGTAATGGATAAATGGCTCGATCCGGATACTATTTCCTCCCTGCTTGAGCATGAAAAGGTACAGGTCATTGACGAGCCCCTGTTTACCCAAAAATCAACCTGGGATCAATTTCTCGACATGGAACAACTGGAAAACTATGCGGTGCAAAAGCCCGGTTTTTTTCGAAAGACTCCACTTGCTGAGGTATTTGACCGATTGGGTTGCAGTCGTGGTTTTCTCTCGGTTGCGAATGATCAGTTTGGATTATCCATGAAACCGTTGGATGGAGGGATTGAATTAATATCTTTTTCTTCCCTGCAATCCTTTGCCCGCCGGACGGGGATTGGATCCCTGATCAGTCAGACAAAAAACTTGGCCGCACGATCCGTTATTTCAACCGGTGATGTGTTTAGATTAAAATGGCTCACTCTTCACTTTCGTGAATGTCCGTTAAAGCCGGTCTTTTTAAAGATTAACTGGGATTATTTATTCCATTTATTTAACACTCTGGGATTCATAGGTAAAGTAACTCCCAAGCAATTAATTCAGGAGATCATTATCCGCTTTGGACCACCCGAACTTTTACCTGCAATTAAAAGACACGCAGTCTAAGCCCCGTTTTCCGAAAAACAAAATTAAGCAGCGTCTAATTTTTCCGGTTCAATCGGAGAAATTTTTGCTTTTGCTTTACCTTTGACCACACCGGCACTAATCACAACCTCTACCGCACCTTCAATTGCAGGAAGGTCGTACATAATGTCTAGCATGATGGTTTCCATAATTGAACGAAGTGCTCGTGCACCTGTTTTCATTTCGACCGCCTGCATGGCAATTGCCAAAATAGCTTCTCGAGTAAATCGTAGGTGTGCACCTTCCATGAGGAAGAGTTTACGATATTGTTTGAGAAGAGAGTTTTTTGTTTCCTTTAAAATCCGAACGAGTTCGGGACCAGTTAGTTCGTCCAAAACCGAAACAATGGGAAGACGACCAATAAACTCGGGTATCAATCCGTATTTAACCAAGTCTTCTGGTTTAACTTCAGCAAGAAGTTCATGAGATTCTTTTGCCGCCTCGGCGGAATATCCAACCATTCGACTACCCGTTCGTTGTTCCACAATCTGGTCAATATCTACAAATGCTCCACCGCAAATAAACAGGATATTTGAAGTATCTAATTGAATATATTCCTGATTTGGATGTTTTCTTCCACCTTGTGGAGGAACATTACATATCGTACCTTCTAAAATTTTGAGTAGGGCTTGTTGGACGCCTTCCCCGGATACATCACGGGTAATGGAAACATTATCTGTTTTCCGTCCAATTTTATCAATTTCATCGACATAAATAATACCACATTGTGCTTTTTCAACATTGTGATCGGCAGATTGAAGCAGACGGAGGACAATATTTTCCACATCGTCTCCCACATAACCAGCTTCAGTCAGAGTGGTGGCATCTGCAATTGCAAAAGGAACATCGAGCATTCGGGCCAGGGTTCGGGCTAAGTATGTTTTTCCGCTTCCCGTTGGACCAATAAGCAAAACATTACTCTTCTCTATTTCAACATCCTCCAATTCATCCGAATAGAATTTGTCTAATTTATTCTCTCCAATGTTTAATTCGGAAGCCAGTCTTTTGTAATGATTGTGAACAGCAACCGAGAGGACTTTTTTAGCGTGTTCCTGTCCGATCACATGTTGATCGAGGAAGGATTTGATCACGCTTGGTCTTTGTAAATTGAACACAGGCTTTTCTCCTGAGCTCTCCTGTTTGGGGGCTGCTTTTTCTCCAAGTTCCCGATCAATAATCGTTTTGCATACGCGAACGCAGGAATCGCAAATGTACACGCTGGCCGGACCTGCAATCATTTTTTTGACTTCCCCCTGTGGTTTACCACAAAATGAGCAAAAGTTGATTTTAGTTGGTTTGGCCATGGCGCTGTAGAATTATTCTTTAGGCTTTTTGGAAATTACTTCATCGACTATGCCATAATTCTTGGCTTCTTCAGCTGACATGTAGTAATCACGATCCGAGTCTTTCTCAAGTTGCTCGATTGCTTTCCCACTGTGTTGGGATAATATTTCATTAATCGTCTGTCTCCAGCGAAGAATTTCCTTGGCGGCAATTGAAATATCTGATGTTTGCCCTCCCGCCCCACCGCTTGGCTGGTGTATCATGACTCGACTATTAGGAAGGGCAAAACGTTTACCAGGAGTTCCGGCTGCGAGTAATACGGTGCTCATACTGGCTGCCATTCCAATACAGTAGGTTACAATGTCACATTCCATAAAGTTGAGTGTGTCATAAATAGCCATACCATCGGAAACACTTCCTCCGGGGGAATTAATATATACATGTATATCTTTCTTGGGGTCTTCCATCTGAAGAAAGAGCAGTTGGGCAATAATAGAGTTGGCCACATAATCATCGATGGGCGTACCGATAAAAACGATGCGGTCTCTTAGTAGTCTGCTGTAAATATCCCAGGCCCGCTCTTGGCGACCTTCACGTTCGTAAACATATGGTAATGGTAAATAAGCTCCCATGTCGTAAGATTTTGTTATTCGTTATTTAAAATTTAGTGTGAGTGTTCACCTTCAATGTCACAAACTTTTTCCTTCGCTTTAGAAGCTACCAGTTCAAGAGTTTTGTCGTGAAGAACATCCTGTCTGAGTCGGTTGATGCGAGCCTGGTCTTTGGCCAGTTCCTGAACATATGTCTGCGGGTCCGTTCTCATCATCATTGCTTCACGAGTTGCAGCTTGTGCTAAGTCCTCGTTCGAAACTTCAACTTTTTCCAGTTCTGCAATTCTTCCAAGAGTGATAGTGATTTTGACCCGGGCTTGTGCCTGTACTTGGGCTTCTTTCCAAAGCTCATCTCTTTTTGCCTCTATATCTTCCTGCTTGGCACCCTGTTGAATCGCACGCTGTGCATTGGATTGAAAAATGGATTTTGATTCGTCTTCCACAGCTTGCTGGGGAAGAGGGAAGTCAGGCATTTCAAGAATTTTTTGTGTAACCTGGCTTCGTTTGCCATCAATATTTTCTCTTTCTTTTCTTGATAAGAGATCGTCTTTGACCTTTTTCTTAAGATCATCCAAATTTTCTGCCTTTAAGGCTTTCAGAAAGTTTTCGTCTGAAGCATCGGGAGCTTTTTTCTCGCGTACTTCATGCACCTCAAGTGAATACATTACTTTTTTTCCAGCGAGAGGGGTAACTTCAAAGTCTTCTGGGAAATCTGCTTCAACTTCTTTCTTGTCGTCTTTTTTCATGCCGATCACGGCTTGTGCGATCGCATCAATTCCCAAACCTTTTGCTTGGCCTGCTTCTTCCCAAGTATTTGATTGTTTTCCGTACATTGGTTTGTCCGGTAATAAATCCGCTACCGGAGAGTCATCAAGCATTCCTTCGTAGGAACATTTTACATAATCTCCTTTCGCAACTTTTCGTTCAACCTCTTCAAAGGAAGCTCGTTGATCACGAAGAGAGTCAATTTCTTTATCCACATCTTCATCTTTGATTTCAGTCGGATGCGTGGTAAGTTCGTATTCCTCGTATTTAGGTAAGTCAAAATCAGACTCGATATCAACGGTGACTTCGATCGTGGCTGGTGCATCGGTGGAGATTTCACCTGGTTCAACTTTTAAAATAGAGAAGACCTTGATGTCTTTATTTTCCAATACTGCATCGTAGGCCGCATTTGAGACTTTTCTACTGAGTTCTTGAATGATTTCGCTGGCGTATTTTTTGCGAATTACTTGTTCAGGAGCTTTTCCTTTTCGAAACCCTGGAATGTTGGCAAGTTTACTGAGTTCTCTACAAACTTCTTTGCCCATCTTGGACATTTCGTCGGAATCGAAGGATACATTAACTATTTTACGAGCGTCTCCCGCTTCTTTAATTTCTACATTCACGGTTTATTTCAAAAATTTGGATTGGATTTAGATTAGTTTTATGTGTAAACGCGATAAGCACAACACAATGGATTATCACACCAAAAAAAGTCCTTAGGGTCAACGAGATAAAGGGTCGATATTGATTATCGATTTGGAGTCCATGGAATTAAACGAACTGAAGATACATGAGTTCTAAATTCCCTTATAGTTCCCATGGCTAAGCGGATTTCTGAGGGAGAAAAATGTTTTATCTGAAGAATCCATTCCCCAGTTTTTGAATTTTCACCAAGAATTTTGTAATGATCTTCGTCAATGAGATCTTTGAATTCTTCGATGTCAGCATTGTCTTTGGGTAAAATGTAGAGTTCGGATGCCCTATGAAATCGATAGTCCTTTAAATCCTTAAAGTCGGGATTAATGCAAATTTCTTCCGCAGATACGAAGAGTCTTTCCGACCTGAATGAACCAGCAGATTCAATGATCCAAGATCTTTGAAATTTCGATCCATTTCCATCCGTGATGGTTTGGTTGTTTTCAAAATGCACCACAATTCCATGTGGTATTTTTTCTCTAATTTTATTCGGTAGTTGAATAAATGGGCTACCACCTGATGCACATTTTAGAGATTGATAATTTCCGGGCCGTTCTTCGGTTTGTTCCGCTTTTTTTTGCAAGGCATATCGAACAAGCATTGAAGATATTGCCACTCCGATTGCTATACCAATCCAGATGGATAAGGATCTTTCTTTTTTTGAAATCGCCATTTAAAAATTCGTTCGTTGCATAAGTTGAGGTTTTTGAAGTAAAGAAAGATTATGCTTTCGGCAAGCGTTGACATTCGTGTGAGATATAAAGAAACCGACAAAATGGGGGTCGTTTACCATGCCAACTATTTCACATGGTTTGAGGTTGCACGGGTCGCATTGTTAGATGAGTTGGGTTGTCCTTATATAGAATTGGAAAAAGATGGTTATTTCCTACCTGTACTTTCCTGTGGCGGGAATTTCCGTTTGCCCGCTTTTTTTGATGACAGATTACAAGTGACAGTAAAGATAGAAAAACCACCACTTGTTCGTATAGAAGCTCTTTACGAGGTGAAACGAAAAGATGAATTAATTGCCACGGGGGTAACCAAGCACGCCTTTGTTTCGAGTGGGGGTAGCGTGGTTAGACCGCCCGAAAAGTTTGTTGATTTGGTACAATCAACATTTTCTGATTAATAAACAGATTCATTATACTTTCGAATAATCAAATCGGAGACCTGAACCAGACTCCTCTGCTCCGTGTTTACAATTTGATCTGCTAAAAGATATTTGGGTTCCCTTTTTTCAAGCAATGATTTGATTTCAGACTTTGGATTTTTAGTTTGAAGCAGGGGGCGTTGGTTATTTCCAGATGTTCTTTCATAAATAGTTTTCACACTGGCCCAAAGGCAAAATACAAATCCTTTTTCTTTTAAGATTTCAATCATCCCATCAGGAATCGGCAATCCACCTCCACATGAAACAAGGCAACCAGATTCGGGATGTCCATTTTGAATAAATTTTTTTTCGAGTTCGCGAAATTTCTGTTCTCCTTGAGTTTCAAAAATTTTACTGATCGAGAGACCAGTTTGATTTTCAATCTCTTGATCAGAATCAATAAAAGTGAGACCGGTTTTTTGGGCAATAATTTTACCGACCGAACTTTTCCCGGTTCCCATAAAGCCAATCAGGTAAAGGTTGGGCGTTGGGTTATTTTTACCCTTTGAATTCATAGTCCATGAATAATACGAAATTTATAAGTGCTTGCGAATAAGAAAAAAAATATAGATACTAACTCTATGAATAACGACTCAGTGGAAGTCACAGTTAAAGGAGTAATGCCAACATCCAATGGGTGTGCAATCTTTTTGGGTAACGATGAAAAGACCTTCGTTATTTATGTTGATCCCGCAATTGGTAACGCCATTAACATGACTATAAATCAAGTGAAAAAAGAAAGACCATTAACACATGATCTGATCGGGCTTATTCTACGGGGTTTGGAGACAAGTATACAACGGGTCTTGATTAATGATGTGGACGAGGGGACTTTTTTTGCACGAATTATTCTTCAAATGGAAAATGAATTGGGTAAAAAGATTATTGAACTGGATGCCCGTCCAAGCGATTCTATCGTTCTTGCCTTGCAAATGAAACAACCTATTCATGTGTCCAATCAAGTCCTGGAGAATGTGGAGGATATGTCTGAAATTTTGGAACGCATTCTACGCAAGCAGGATTAACGAGAACTTTGCTTTTTCAGCATTATGATTTCATCCTTGAAATCAAAACCGAACGGTTCACCTAAACCGTTACCTCATTCGATGGTTAGGGGACAATGGCCTACAGCGCTTGCACCGATGCAGGATGTTACTGCGTTACCCTTCATGAAAGTGGTTGCGAGGCGGGGTTCACCGGATTTTTTCTTTACAGAATTTTTTCGTGTGCATGCACACTCAAAATTAGACGATGAAATTCTTTCTTCCATAACAGAAAATCCTACTGAACAACCTGTGTTTGCACAGTTAATCGGAGAAAATATTGAGGATTTAAAAAGAACTGTTTGTGATTTTCAGGATTATTCAATTGCAGGTATTGATTTAAATTTGGGTTGTCCTGCTCCCCGAGTTTTTAAGAAAAATGTGGGAGGTGGTTTATTGAGATCACCTAAGCAAATTTTTGAGATCCTGAAAATGCTCCGTGAAGAAGTGGTCGGTTTACTCTCGGTCAAAATGAGAATTGGTTTTGAGGATGATCGTTATTTTGATGAATTGATGGAGGTAATGATTGAATCGAATATAGATCTTCTAAGCCTTCATGCCCGAACAGTTTTAGGTGGATATCGTTCCACTCCAAGTTATTCTCATGTGACCAAAGCGGTTGAGGCATTACCATGTCCTGTATTATTAAATGGGAATGTAACCTCATTTAATTCGGCAGTAGATTTAAAAGAATTAACAGGTGCTCATGGCGTAATGATTGGCAGATCGGCTATTCGGAATCCCTGGATCTTTAGGCAGATTCGCGAAATTCAAGCTAGGGATACAATCTTTCAGCCAACTTTAGCAGATGTTTATCATTATATTGAAGATCTGTATGATTCCCTGGAAAAACCTGAGGTAGATGAGAGAAAAAATGTAAACCGAATGAAAAAGTTTCTTAATTTTATTGGTTTATCTGTGGATGCGGATGGGAAATTTTTGCATCAAATGCGCCGAGCCCAGACCAGGAAAGAATTATTCTATATTTGTGACACTCATCTGATTCAGTCTGGACGATGCGATGAGTTTTTAAATATCGAGCCTTATGACGGACTCGTGGCACGACCTAGTTCGGAATCTGGTTATTCCCGATGTAAGCTTGGTTAAGTATGAATGTGAAAAATATTTTTACGGAAGGTCTTAAGGTCATATGGGCACCATTGATCTCCTCGATGGGTACTTATTTTTTCCTTCTTCTTGCTCAGCCACCCAGGCAATCTCCAGAATGTGCATACTTTTTTTTAATGCCTGCGATTTTTTGGTTCTCCTTTAAACCAAAGTTAAAAATTGTTGCGCTCGCATTTTTCTTAGCGGGAATTTTATATCATTTATCTTTGGTCGGATGGATGAGGCATATTTCTTTTTCCGGCATGTTGATGGCTTGTGTTCTTTTGTCCCTCTATTATTTGCCTTGGTTTTTATTGGCGAGGGTACTCATTCCCAAGGCAATTGAGGGTGGGTTTAGACATCGGTTTTTAATTCTTATTATCCTGCCTTCTGCCTGGGTTTCAGTAGAGTGGTTGAGGTGTCAGTTTACCTTGGGGTTCCCTTGGTGTCCTCTTTCCGTTACTCAGTGGGAGCGTCCTGTTTTACTGCAAACAGCCCAGTGGTTGGGAGCCTGGGGAATTTCCTTTTTCTTGGTTTTTTTAAATTTGTCTCTTTGTTCATACCTTCATCATTTGTTAGTAAGAAGGCAAAACTCGAAAGGAGGGATTTTCGGAAATATCTGTCCAGATTTCTACTTAGCTATCCTTCTTTTTGTATTTATGTTGAGTCCATTTTTTCTATTTCGAAGTTATTCACCCATCGGTGTTCAGGAATATAAAGTCGGGCTTTGCCAACCGTACTTACTGGAGAAATGGAAAGGAGGGAATGCTGATTTACATAAGGATATCCTTACGAGACAGACTCATTTTTTAGGATTGATGAATCCTGACTTTATTGTGTGGCCAGAAGCGTCCACCCCCTATGCATTAAATAAAGATACTGCCTGGGTTGAGCAACTTGCTGATGAGACCCAAACACCATTGCTCATTGGAGCAGTATTGAAAGATGCTGATTCAATTTATAATACTATTTCTGAAATCCTTCCAAAGTCTGGATTCAAGAATAATTGGTATGCAAAAAGAATTTTGGTTCCATTTGGTGAGTATGTTCCTTTTCCTTTTAAATGGATTCCCGGACTAAGAAAGTTGGTTGGACCCGTGGGGAGTTTTGAAAAAGGTGATGAATCTAAGATTTTTAAAATCCCCTCCAAAAAAAAAGATCGCCCGAATTTGAAAATTGGTTCGCTTATTTGTTATGAGGATATTTTTCCAAGATTGTGTCGAGATAAGGTTTCATCCGGAGCCGATCTTTTTTTCGTGACCACGAATGATGCCTGGTTCGGTCGGGAAGGGTGTGCGGTACAGCATGCGGCTCATTCCGTCCTGCGTTCCATTGAGACCCAAAAGCCCTTTATACGTTGTGGGAATGCCGGATGGTCAGGCTGGATTGATTCAAGAGGCCATCAGCGAGATGTATTACGGGATGATTCGGGGAGCATTTATTTTGAAGGAGCAAAAATCTTAAATGTGTCAATCCCTGCCCATGCCCCCGGCACAGTTTCCTTTTACATGCGACACGGTGATTGGTTTGTATATCTTTGTATGGGTTTGGGATTTATATTGATGCTTTCCTTAAAGAAAAACCTTAAATCATGGTTTTTAGTTTGAATAATGTTTTTATTTCGTCAGAGTATGGGGAAAATGGTGTTGTAATCTAATATTAAAATGCAAATGGAAACAGGTTCTATAAACTACGAATATTTAGTTAATCAAATTCAGCGGAATTTACCCACTCTTCCCACGATTGTGAATGAATTAACTAATGTTTTGCAAAATCCGGATGCGTCCACTTTTGCAGTTGAAGATGTAATGACGGCCGATCAATCGATGACGATGAAAATTTTGCGGGTTGCCAACACTTCATTTTATCGTGGCGATCGGGACCGTGTTACCGATGCAAACGAGGCAATTGGCACACTTGGCTTTGAGAAAATTCGTAATGTGGTTTTGACCACCTCTGTTTTTAAAATGTTTTCTGGCCCCTCGGCTGAGAGAAAATTCTCTTTGGAGGGCTTGTGGAAGCATTGCCTCGGAGTTGCTGCTGCCTCTCGTTGCGTTGCCAACTTTTTAGGGAAACCGTGGCATGAGCGTGCATATACATGTGGACTCGTCCATGATATTGGGAAAGTGGCCCGTTTTAAATTGGATGAAAATGATGGAACCCAAGCATTTATTGACGATGCGCAGACTTGTCTTGATAAGAAAATTAATTTTTTCAAATCCGAGCTTATTAATCAGTCCCCCCGTCACGATTATCTGGGTTATTTAATCTGTAAGAATTGGGGATTATCTAGTTTTGTAGAAGGGGTTGTTCGTTGGCATCACGAACCGAATCCAGAACGTCGACAAAAAGTTACTTCCGAGGAAGCGCACGAACTCATTGATGTGGTTATTTTTGCCAACTGGGCAGTAAACCATCAGAAGTTCGGTTTTAGTGGGCATGAGTCACCGGACAAACCCTCGGATGCCCTGCTAAGTCGCTTGAATTTACATTCTTCACTCATCGATCAAATATCAACTGACATTGAAAATGAATTAAAGATGACCGAAGACTTTTGTAATTTGCTTGATGGTATATGATTTAGTTTTTTTGAAATTTGGTTGATTCCTTAGAGGGATTCAATTTATGATGTGGCTGTGGGTTCGGAAAATATAGGTGGAATGGTAGATTATAAGCTGATTGGCGAGATGTTGAAAGATAATTTGCCAACCTTACCTACTGTCTTCCAATCACTATCTGAAATGTTGAAGGATCCAAATTCCTCAACCCATTCTATTAAAGAAATCATGAGGTCTGACCAGACTTTAACCATGAAAGTATTGAGAGTCGCGAACAGTGTACATTTTCGTGGGGAGCGTGAACGAGTTACTGATGTTGGTGAAGCAATTGGT
>JABGWU010000300.1 GCA_018645475.1 Opitutia bacterium | reverse complement strand
CCCACCTGCCATTACCGTTAGTATCAATATAAGGCTTTGATCCCGGGGGCACCTGCCAATTTTGAGCTGGCATACTTGTGTTACTTGTGGATAGATGATCAGGGATATAACTTGCTGTACCATTCGGGTTATGAATGTACCATTTTCGGAATAAATCCCATTCCTTTGGGTTATATCCTGCAGTATCCACATTCATGGGAATCTCAATAAAAATATCTTTCATTGCGAGAGGAACATTGTAAGGGTTCCAAAAAGCAACGGATGGGTACATGGCAAGGGCCAATTTATTATCGGAGGTCCAAGTTGGAACAGTAGAAAATTTAAATTCAACTAAAGACGGAACAACTGGATGATTTTTAGGCTCGGGTCTCATAGTAGGTTCCCTAAATAAATTTATTCGATCCTCTATATCGCGAATTCTCATTTCACCATTAGGTCTATTCGGCGGATATTGAAATGGATATATTACATTATTATCCCCAACAACTCTTGGAAAACCATCAGGCAATATTTCACTTCCTGACAAGCTTCCCGAAGATTCCAAATCCTTCCACATATTATGAAAAGACTTAAGAGTAGACCAACGAGGACCAGCCAAAACAAAATTTTTATCGTCAATAGAAGGTGAAAATTGACCCGAAGATTGGTCATGCCATTGATTTGCAAATGCGTTGGGACGGAAAGACAGATTTTTCATATAATAAATTCTATCCTGGTATAAATAACCTTTAAAATCTTTTTCCCATGTCGTTTCTGTATCAACCGCAAAAGCAGCACTTAGATCTCTTTTTAATCCACCCGTTCTTACATCGGAAAGAACGCCATAAGAATCAGCAGTAAGTGAGTGAAAATGTGCTGCCATACTATTGGATTTTGTTGTCGTGTCCCCAGTTACATCATCAATTTCGGCAAACATTCCAAGAGAAAGAATGTTTTGGCGTTCCTCCTCAATGGATTGTGCGAAAGTAATACCAAAACCCGCTTCCAAATTTGGCTCTTTTGCAACAGAAAGATCGTCCCATGGGTTATCTTCTTTTTTTTGGTCCACTAAATTTGCTTTTGTTTTTACCCCTTCATCTCCCACCCAGTATGCATATGACCCCGCATTGCTTCCTAATCCATCGCCCTCATCAGGTATGTCAAATTTTGTCTTCTTAACCTTTACCGGTTCGCCAGCAAGGTGATTTTTCCAATCTCTTGGATTTTCAGGATCATAACTTGCTTTAAGTAATGGTTTTTTTAAGATCCAAACTGTTTGATTTGGAAATTTACTATCATCTGGATCTGGTAAGTCCACCAAAGGGTGATAATAATTGGGTTCATATTCTTCAGATCCCAAATTAGAAAAACTTGATCGAACGACTTGTTGATAGTCCTCCCATGCATTTTCTTCCTGACCATACGAGGTTTGACTTCCAATAAAATATCTTTGGTCTTTTTCTATCGCGTCAGGTATTTCAATGTAATCTTTCCTGGATGCAAAGGATCCTGTACCAAGTAAAACGGCTAGTTTTTTTTCATAACCCTCATTTCCGCTAACTAACCAAGCTACTTCCACTGCTGGATGAGGGTCATATTCAGAATCAGGCATAATCGTTTTGTTAACGGAATTACCTGTTTCTAAAATATTTGGAAAGGGCTTTGACCCTGGTTGGACTCCTCCTTTGCTTTTAGATCGATCTTTCCAAACTCCAGTCCAGTACCTCTGCCCAAAAGATAATTTGTTGTATTGGTTATCCTCGTTAAGATCGATACCGTCTGAAACCGAAAGGCTATCATTGTACCCTTGGGTTAAGTAGGTATTGCTAGACTCAACCCTTTCATCAAGAATATCTGCAGTCGCAGTTACTCTTGTATCAGGACCTAGATGTTTTTGGATCTCACCCAAGGCGACCATCATTCCCAACCGTGCATTTGCCCGAGCCAAAACCTTTTGTTTTCTCAGTTCAGACAAATTTAAATCAGTACTTACAAGGCTAACTAATGAAACAACCAGTAAAAAAACTAGGCTCATCAAAGAAAGGGCTAGAACAAGTGCAAAGCCTTTCTTTGAATTTTTGGTTAAATCACATGAGAAATTAGGTGACTTTTTCATAGGGCATCATAACTAAACGGAGCCCGTTTTATGCTTTTTTGCAACTAAAAAAAACCTAAATTGTATTATCGCGAAGGAATAGCTAAAATGTCAGCTTCAGAAGGCCAATATTTTTCAACCTCTTCTAAAGTCGGTATTTCTCTAGGTCTAACGACCCGGAATCCAACAAAAATTGCGTCGGTGTGGTACCAAACACTTTTAGGTATTTGTGGATCTTGCTGTTTCCATGCTTCTTCCGATCCCATACGGGCGGCACTTCTGTGATTAACTGCTCCATCATCCCATGAACCGCCTTTAACAATCCTAGGATATAGTGTATTAGGAGAGACCAATGGATTTACAAGAATCCCTTCAGGAGTCTGATTGGATGGAGGAACAAATTGATCCAAAACCCATTCCCAAACATTTCCATGCATGTCGTAGAGTCCGAAGGGGTTGGGAGATTTTTGCCCAATTTTTTGATATTTAAAACGACTGTTACCCAAATGCCAAGAGTGATTTGAGAGTTCTTTGGGATCGTCACCGTAACTATATGCCGTCTCTGTGCCCGCCTTACATGCAAATTCCCACTCAGCTTCTGTGGGTAATCGATAAAACTTTCCAGTACGCGCACTTAACCACATACAATACATCTTTGCGGATAACTGGGTCATACAAATTGCAGGATGGCCGCCCTTTCCCATTCCAAAGGTCATATCAGTGTAGGGAGCAGTTGGTTTAGTAACCGCATCCGATAGAGCATCACTTTTTGTAGACTCCATTTTTTTGTACTCCCTATTGTCCTTATCCAAGTTAATCATCCATAATTCATATTCATCCCAAGTGATTTCGTATTTACCCATCCAGAAATCAGAAACCTTTACTTTTTGGCTGAGCAACTCGTTTTTTCCTCGGTTTTTGTCTTCTGCCGGACTGCCCATATTAAAAACCCCGCCCTTAATGGGTAACATTTCAAAAGTAAGATTGGATGTTATAATATCCTGTCTGTAACCAACGAAATCGTCCTGGACTTGTCCGGCTTTAAATCCCAACTCTTTGTAAAGATCCTTGGGCATTGTTCCCAAAACAGTAAAACTTTTCTTTTGAGGAGAAAGTATCGCAGATTCAGGCCAGTCTGCACCTTCTTCAATCCAACGACGAAGCATAAAGAGATCTGTGGGGGAAAGTGGATCATTTCCTTCAGGCGGCATAAACATTTCATCATCCTGTGGAAGAGTGCATAGAACCCAAAGATCACTATCCAATGGTTCTCCTGGGGCAATTATATGATCTGAAGAGAATGCATGTTCGAATGTGTCTAATCGCAAGTCACCTTTTACTTTTCCTTTGTAGTGACAGGCAACGCAATTTTGTTCGAGTATTGGTTTAATATACTCAACAAATGTTACTTCTTTAGGCAATCTCTTCTTAGGTTCAAGGATCACTTCTTCAGGCCAATCCGCACCAGCTTTTATCCAATCTTTTAAGATATCTTTTTCTTCATCTCTTAAGGGATAATCTTTATCCTCATGTTTAAATGGAGGCATAACCAATTCGTCATCAGATGGAAGAGTGGTGGTCCAATAAAGTGAGCTGTCGTCAGGTTTCCTTGGTACAATAACATCTTCTCCGGCAAAGGCGAACTCTTTGGTGTCCAGCCTTACCTTGCCTTTAGCGTTGTCCTTTCTATGACAACTCACACAATTATGCTCGAGAATGGGTTTAACATCTCTTATAAAATCAGTTTCACCATAAGACTCATATTTAAAAAAGCTTACAAATATAATGACGGCAGATGTTGAAAATAAATAATTCATGGCAGTTATATACTTATTAATGTATGTATGATCGATCTTTATCCCAAAAAAATTTGGTTAAGAAAAGCATAATCAGATATTTAACTTATAATAATTTTGAAAACTTTTTTTATATTTTGGCTAGCTAATCTTTTAATCATTTTAAATGTTGGATTGGCAAAAAAAGGGGTAGAAAATAGGTATCATAAGTTTAGCGAAACTTGCATGGGTACAGAGTTTTCCATGATTATAGATGAGGACGATCTCGCCTTTTCAAAAAGAGTTGCTCAGGAAGCATTTAAGGAAGCATTCAGGTTGGATAATATTTTAAGCGACTACATAAGTGAGAGTGAACTATCGAAGCTATCTCAAAATTCCGGTTATCAGGGCTTTACTGCAATATCAGATGACCTTTTCAATGTTCTAGCAAAAGCTCAAACTCTGTCCATTGCAACGAAAGGTAGTTTTGACATTACCATTGGACCATTGACAAGGCTTTGGAGAATTGCTCGGTTTAAAGGAATCCTCCCCCAGGGAGATAAACTATCGAGTGCACAAAAAAGGGTAGGTTATAAAAACATCTTACTGGATCATAGTAAACAGGAAGTAAAACTCTTAAAAAAGGGAATGGCACTCGACCTTGGTGGCATTGCTAAAGGCTATGCCGCGGATCAAATGCTCAAAATTTGTAAATTTAATAACTTACCCAGAGTACTCATAGACGCGGGTGGAGATATTCTTGTTGGTGAGGCTCCACGAAATAAAAAAGGTTGGTTGGTGGAAATCGGCGGAAGAAAGCACCCAGATTTACCCATTCTTACCTTATCAAATATTGCAATTGCGACATCAGGAGATATCGAACAATCAGTAACGATCAATAAGAAAACTTATTCTCACTTAATAGATCCAAAAACAGGGTTAGGTCTAACGAGCTTGGCACAAATTACGATTATTGCACCATCGGCAATGGAAGCGGATAGTCTCGCATCTGCATGCCTTGTGCTCGGAATGGATGAAACAAAAAACCTCTTACAATCTAAAACCGAGGTTACCGCCTATTATTTAAATCAAACAAATAATAATATAATTCTACATCAGATAGTCGGCGGTCATTAAATGTTTTTAGAAATCCATAATTTGACTATAAAATGATCCATTTTGAACTTGTCAGCAGTGGTCAAAAAAGACATATGTAAGAACTTAATTATTTATACCCATGTCTAGAATTTGCACAATTACAGGAAAACGCCCTAAAGTTGGTGGGCGTATTATTCATAAGGGAGTCAGCAAGAAAGCTGGTGGAATCGGCTTACAGTTGGTTAAAAACAACAAAAGAACTTTTCGCCCGAATGTTCAACGAATCCGCGTTAAACTACCTAGTGGTCAAGTAAAACGCATGTGGGTTTCTGCTAAAGCAATAAAGGCAGGCAAGATCACTAAAGGTTAATTCCTTTCACTTTCAGGTCATTTTAGACCTTTCACCCACGATCAATGATCGAGGAGATCAATTTTAAGAACCGAGAAACCGGTTGTATTGAAACCGAAAAAGTTTATGGGGGAAATTGGCTCTCCTTTATTTATGGAACACCCCTAGGTAAATTGTCGCTTTGGGCGGCGATACAGAGATCGTGGTTTTCCAAATGGTATGGCAGAAAGATGGATTCCATTAAAAGTAAGGAAAAAATTCTTCCTTTTATCTCGGAATTTAATCTAGATGAAAACGAATTCCTGAAAAAATCTAGCGAGTTTGAATCCTTTAATGATTTTTTCAGTCGTGAACTTAAAGAAAATGCCAGACCCATTAATCAATCAGTAGATTCCGTTGTTTTTCCTGCAGATGGAAGACATATAGGGATACAAAATTTATCTAAAGTAGAAAGAATTTTCGTTAAGGGTCAAAAGTTTGACTTAGACGCACTTTTTCAATCAGAAGAATTAGCTAAGGGTTACAAAGGGGGATCCATGGTCATTAGTAGATTATGTCCCGTGGATTATCACCGTTTTCATTTTCCTATTTCTGGAACTGCATCGGAGTCTAAACTAATCAACGGATCTCTTTTTTCAGTAAACCCAATTGCACTTAGGAAAAATATTGGAATCTTCTGGCAAAACAAAAGATACCTTTCTTTTATTCGTAATAGTGCAGTAGGAAATGTTGCGTGTTTTCTAGTTGGAGCAACCTGTGTTGGTTCTGTTAAAATTTCTGCTCAAGTTCCTGCTCAAGTAAAAAAAGGGGAAGAAATGGGATATTTTCGTTTCGGTGGTTCCTCCGTATTAACACTTTATGAAAAAGGCACCATAAAGCTTGCTGGCGATTTGCTGGATTCTACTGCCTCAGGAATGGAATTATATGCAAAAATGGGTGAGCCTTTAGGAGAAAAGATTTAAACTTTTTAAAATTCTCTCTACTTGCCTAAATAAATTTTCAGCTTTAGCTTAAAGTTTAAATGCTAAGAAAAAAATCTTTTTCAGCTGGTTTCACCGTTCTTGAATTACTTGTCGCAGTTTCTGTAACTGCTCTACTTGCAGGTATGTTGCTTAATATAACATCTCAGGTTGTAAGCACACAAACTCAGGCTTCAGGGGATTTGGAAACCAATCAAGTCGCTCAGTTTGTACTAGACCGCATACAAGAAGATTTACATTGTGCCATTTATCGAAACGATGGCAATGTTTGGATGGCAGCCACTATTTTGGAAGATAGTTCCAATAGCGGTTCCTGGAAAGAGGCTACCGTATCAAAACCATCCAATGAATCCTTAAGAATTGTTCCAAATGATTGGACCAATGGACCAAATGATCAATTTGTCCAAGCCAATAACCAAGTCTCCCTCGTAGATTCAAGATTTGGTGAAGCGGGTACCTTTTTTCGCTTTTTTACGCAAGCACCAGAACTTGACCCGAATACTCCCAATACAGGTGGTGCACGGGCCATTTCTTATCAAATTATTAGGTATGGATTAACAGCATCTTCGACATCTCGTCCAAGGTATCAATTATTTAGATCTGATGTTTCCACAGTCGAGACATTTCAAGCTGGCTATAACCTTCATCCTAGTTCCTCT
>JABGWU010000299.1 GCA_018645475.1 Opitutia bacterium | reverse complement strand
TGACCAATCCTGTAATCAGGTATTGTACGGCTATTACTTTGTGATCCGTTGAGAAAAGGTAACCTTTCAATTTCTTGAGAACCGATTGAGGTTCAACGCGAGTAGAACAGGAAGTCTTTCCTTTTGTGAGACACGATTGATTCATTTTACAACCTTTGCACATGATAATTTCTCGGGTGAGTAATAGTTTGGTAAATATTGGAATAATTTTCTTGAAGCCACATACTTAAAAAAAAGTAATTTATGTGATGGTTAAGTTTCCGAAGTGAAGAAAGGGCATCGCATCCTTTTCCCTCGAGGAAAGCGTGGGTTCCAAGAAACACCGATAAAAGAATTTTTACATTTGTGAGACTCATATCCATTGAGGGAGGATTGATTTGATGTATTTGTGTTGAAAACTCCCGAATCGAGTGGGAGAAAATACATATACATTTTTTTGAATTCATCTACCTTTTTGGATGTCTTATTTTCCGGCAAAAGAAAATCGCGGTTGGCTTAATATCCAGTCTTCAAATTCTTCTTTAGTGTGAACAAATAATCGAGCATTCATAACACCATGACCGATACCGCACATCTCGGCACATTGAATATCGACAACGCCTTCTTTGTCAGGTTTGAACCAGCCACGAATTTTCCTTCCTGGTACAGCGTCTTGCTTAAGCCTGAATGCGGGTACAGAAAAACTATGCAAGGTATCCCTTGATGTAAGTTCAAAGTGATAGGTCTTACCTTTCTCCACATGTAGTTCATCGACGAGCCTTACATCATCGTCAGTATGTAACTCTCCGTCTCTTCCTGGGTGAATAAAAGTCCATGCCCATTGTTGAGAAACGATTCCGATCGTCGCATCAGGTTCAGGTAGGTTTTGTTTTATTTTGTACCAAACCTTTCCGGCACCCCATATTAAAACGATATCACAAATAATAATCAAGATGTGTGGAATTCCGATCCATCGTTTGTGTGTTTTTTTGGTCCCGTCTATGTATTCGCTCTTTATTCCAGGCTTTTTACGAAATCGAAAGAGCAGATAGAATAATGCCCCTTCTGCTACAAGAAACCAAAAGCCGGCCATGTAGGTTATTAAATCGAATAAAAAATCGACATCTCCAGCATAAGTTGAGGCTCGGTTAATAAAATATTCAATCATGATATTTTTCTGTTTATTTATCCTTGCCTAACAAGTAACCAAGCCGCAATGGAGTATGCCACCGTTCCCCATAAACACAATCGGTAGACATTTAATCCAAGTTTCTCAGACTCCTTTTCGTTCTTTTCGATTTCTTTTTTATCGGTCATGATAGGCTTTATTTTTTTTCAGGTTTTGACGTAGAATTCTGTTCATCCTTTGGGGCTCTATTTTTGGGTATCGGTAATTGAATAGAACCTAACTTTTTTCCCCTCGTATTTAGTGCCGTTGAAGCTTTTTTAGCACCTAATTCTCTGATGTAAGCTATCACATTCTTCATTTTGTCTTCGGTTGAGACGCTTACTTTTACAATTCCCCTCATGGCCATTGCTTGAGCGGCAGATATGTAAATCTTACTTGTCGGATCGTATTGATCTAATTTTTCATTCCCCCTTATGCCATCCCTAAACTTTTTGAGCTGCTCCAACATATACCAGTCCTCCATGTAAACTTGAGGTGGTGCTAGCAGGGCTTCATTACCTTCAAGGTTTTGCCCGTGACAACCCATGCAACTCATGTAAATTACTTTCCCTTTCACCGGGTCTCCGCCTTTTATTATATCTTTAGGTTGTTTGGAAGGTAACTTAGAAATGAATTCCGAGATCGCTAAAATTTCTTTTTCGCCTGTATATTTCCATGTCCCTTTACTTTTGTTTTGTACTAAGGTATCCGCATCGAGAATACGAGCCATCGGATGCATTTTTAACCCTGCGTAGTCGTCCGGGTGAGCACCTCGTTTTCCTGATCTGAATTTCTTTAATTGATTGATTAAGTACCATTCAGGTAATCCTGCTATTGAGGGACTAAGAAGATCATGATTACCATGGCCATTTTGTCCGTGGCAGGAGGAGCACATTGTGAAGAGCTGTTTTCCTCTTATATCTAGTTTATCTGCGCCGTATGTAAAAGTCTGAATACATATTGAAAGCGACCATGCGATGGACTGAATTATGAATACACTAAAAAATTTAATTTTCATTGAATAGAGCGATTTACTTGATCTGAAGTAAAATAACTAGTAATAGATAAAAAGATCCATAAATAGACAACTAAAAAATTATCTTTTATCAATTATGTTTTACATCTTCAAATAATGCTTGCGTTTATTTGGCTTAAATATTGTGTCGAAGCAACTACGCCGATCACGCCTGTTTCAGATCTAAATAGATATTAATTATGTTGTTTTACGGTAAACCCAGTCAGTACGCCATTCGAGCTCTTATATATATTGCTGAAAATCCGGATACGCCAAGTTTGGCGAAAGATATCGCTGACCGGGAAAATATGCCTAAACATTTTCTTTCCAAGGTACTTAAGGATTTAGTCGGTGCACGAATTCTTGATTCCCGTTTAGGTCCGGGGGGAGGATTTTGGATGAAAAAGTCAGTCGATAGGGTAACCCTTCTCCAAATTGTGAGAGTTTTTGAAGATATTGACACTTCTTTGAAAACATGTGCCATCGGATGGGCAAAGTGTTCGGATCAATCTCCCTGCGGACTTCACCACGAATTTAAGTGTGTGAGACAGAAGATACATGATTATTTGAATAACACCACTCTTGCATCTTTGCTTAGTGCAGAGAGAGACAAGAGGAATTAGATATTGTCTATACCCTAAGCGACTTTAGAATACTCTTCGTTCGATCGGGTGTTTTCCCAGTGCTGGTCAATCGCTTGGGCCACAAATCTTGAAAACATTTTACCTTTCGGGGTTATATTCCATTGTTTATTTGTTCCATCCCAAATTAGTATTTGATCCTTTTCGAATTGAACTAACTTTTCTCTTAGCGTTTCCAGATTCCCTGTGAATTCTTCTGTGATTTGATCTTCTTTAATGCACATATGACAAAGAATCTGATTGATTAAATTCTGGGTCTTTTGGTCAGAAAGGGTTTGTTTATACCATAAGTCCTGCCCTGATTTCTCCTGTTTTAATTGATGATTCCATAAAGTGCTCGATGGTTGGTTTCTCATATACGCATGGTTGAGGTAACTAATCGCACCAGGTCCAAGACCTAAAAGGTTTTCAGAGGGATTGGAAACATACCCCATAAAATTTCTATGAAGGGTACCATTGGTAAATGATTTTGCCAGAGAGTCACCCTGTTTAACAAAATGATCCATTCCCACATGCACAAAACCGTGCTGTTTGAAGAGATTGCAGGATTGCAGGAATATTTGACAATTCTCCTCCGAACAAGGAAGGGATTTAGGATTGATCAATTGTTGGTGAGGAATCATTTTGGGTAAATACGCAAAGTTATAAAGTGCCACCCTTTCTGGATTTAAACTTATTACCTTTTCAATTGATTTAAGAAATGACTTTTGATCCTGATGTGGCAAACCGTAAACTAAATCGAGGTTTACCGATTGGTATCCAATTTTACGACAGCTAAGAATTAAATTTTTAACATCTTTATAAGAATGCTCACGATTGATTGCCCATTGAGTCTCTTGGTTGAAATCCTGAATGCCAAAAGATACGCGTGAGAATCCATTTTCCCAAAGAGTTTTCAATTTTGCTACATTTACTGTCTCCGGATTACTTTCGACAGATAGTACAGCCTTTGGCTGAATAAGGAAGGCTCGGTTAATAAGAACCATTAATCTTGAAAGTTGATTTTCTGAGAGATAGGTCGGAGTACCCCCACCTAAATGAAGTGACGCAACTTTGGGGCGAATTTTACCATCAAAATTAACCTGCTTAATTTCCTTCTCAAGCGATTCTAGAAAATTGTCGCCATAATATTCTTTTTCGGGGCGAATTTCAGTTTTGCATCCACAATACCAACAAAGTTTTGAGCAGAACGGAATATGTACATACAAGTCTATTGATTTACTGTGATTATGTATTTTTTTAACTCGCCTGAGTCGTTCCCCGGTGGGTGGCTGATTTTTCCAAATATTAGGGGAGGGGTAGGCCACATAACGAGGTGCAGGGTTTGAGTATTTTATTAAAAGATCTTTGGTATTCATGATGCTAATTCAAAAGGTGACAGGAATTAAGGCCGAAATCAATAGAATAATAGACCTTTATATCTATATTTTGCCGGATGGTTTGGTTTGTTGAAGGACGGGAGAGAAAGTGATTTTTATCAACTGTTTTTCGTAATAATTTGGCCATTCCGTTGGTGCCAAGACCAATTCCCCAATTTGTCGCCTTTGGTTTCAAAGGCACCAGTACGATTGATTTCTACGTTTTCTCTCCACAGAGTCCATTTCCCCACGGGATTTCCGTCGTGATAATTAATTTCTTTTGCTTTTTGCCCATTTGAGTGCCAGGCAAACCATGTACCTGTTCGATTTCCATTTTTAATCATACCTTTCCTTTTGATTGATCCATTTGAATGAAACTCAATTATTTTTTTAAATTCACTCAAAATTTATCCTTTTTGCATTTTTATATTATGTTTTTTGAACCCAATATTTAGGTAGATCCTTTTGAGTATCCAATAAAATCTCCTTAATTGCTTGGAGGTCAGACATCTTAATTTTAGAGAAGGGTTCATTTTGGTCTTTCCCGTTAAGAATTTCCCAGAGTCTTTTGTATAGGTAATCTTTGGTTTCAGATGGTAATTCTTTAAAAGCACATGAATGGATCAGGTAACTGCATGGATACTTGAGAAGTCTTTTTTTTAAATCCAATTGATAAAGTGAACGCCCCTTGCTGTCATGGGGGCCGCGGTTCGAAAAATTCTCTGCAAAATCGGTTGATCCATAAACACAGGATGGGAGTTCTGCTTCTTCAACAAAGAGAAGATATTTTAATAATTTTTCTCCAATATTCGCGATTCTTGATTTTGTTGAACTGCTCATCTCTGCGGAATTTCTTCCTAATGCTTGGTCTATAATCTTTTGGTCGAAAAGTGCCTGTCTAGTCTTATAATTGGCTTGGGCAATAAGGTTATGCATGGTGACTTGGTGGTCTTGGACCATTAAGGCAACGATGTCACTGTGCGGAGAAAGGTAGAATTCGGAGTTAAAAAGCTTGGAGATTGATTGTCCATCGTTGGACTTATTCATTTTAATTTCCCGATCATTGATTATTTCTCCAAATGAGTTGGCTTGATTTTCTACTTGGGGAATTCTTTCACTTGCGTACCATCCACCCCAGCGTTCGTGGTAAGGCGTCGAGTGGGAGACTAATTTACTTCCACCCCATAAAATTGAATGACCATTTTCTCCCGGAACTACTGAGCGGAGGAAATGACCTGGTGCATAATCTGTGCGGGAGGAGCCATGGCAAGACAGGCAGTCGCTTGTTTCTCTGTTGAGTGATTTATCTCGTTGATCAAAAACATAAAAAACTGCTCCTAATTTCGGATCAGCAACGGATAATTCAAGGAGGTGGCTACCTGGTACATACCCAACATATACTTCATCATTAAAATAAAGGGCTCGTGGATAACTTGGGGAAATCCTTTTCGCCTGAAAACTTGTTTTGGAAAAAACGAGGGTTTGGGAATTTAAGCCAATTCCCAAACCCTGTAACAGAGGTTTTAAGAATCCTGTTTTGTTTTCAGGTGTCCATTTAAGTTCCCCTTTTTTCAATTTAGTTTGTAATCGTGAAACTGGATTCTCAGCCTTTGTCAAACTGTATTCAATTGGTTTTTGTTCAAATCGATCCTCCGCACAAAGACAATGTGCTGATACAATAGTAATAAAAGCTAGGATGGGGGATCGATACATTGAGGTAAGAATTTGTTCCTTTAGAATGTTCTTACAGTAAGGCCCGGATTCTAACTATAGATTAAGGACATCTTTACGGGTTGAGGCAACGATTGTCATCACTTCTGCAATAAGGTCTGCTGGAACTTTCATGTCTTTCAGTGATGCCTGTAAATTTTCGGCTATCGCATCAAAATGACAACCCTCTATATCTAGGGAATCATGGGCTCGGCGCATATTCTTTCCCGTCCATGGTTTTGGTCCTCCTAAAACGGCTGCGATAAATGCTTTTTGTTTCGCCTTTTGTTTTTTCATGTTGATGTCATTG
>JABGWU010000298.1 GCA_018645475.1 Opitutia bacterium | reverse complement strand
TCTCGTTCAATCAAAAAAAGGCATCGAACAATATGTCAAATTATCAATCGATGGCTACCATACCAAAAAGAACGACTTTGAAGCCTTGGCAGGCAAGCGAAAACTCTATCCCAAGTTGGCCAATCGCTGGAGGGATTATCTTAAAGGAAAAGAGAAAGTCGGGCAGAGCTTCCTTAAGCCCTTGTTGGCCTTTGCAAAATCCAAGTCACGGGAAGATCTTTACAAACAATGGAGGTCATCTGAGCAAGCTTCCTTCCCATCGTTTTTACGAAAGAAAATCAAACAAAACGATACCGCAGAATTGAACGATATCATTTCTTGGTATGCCGATGCCATGCACCATTCGCTGATTGAATCAAAGACTGCCAAGGAAAAAAAAGGTCTTCTCTTCGCCGTTTCGGCAAATGGTTTTCCAGCCAATATAAAACTGGAAGAAATCGAGAGGTATTTTAGCCAAAAAGATCGCAATCATAAAAACAATCTCCGTAAAAAAGTGGCAACCCACGAAGCCACTCATCCGGGTGCTCCTCCAAGGGCAATGTCACTTGTAGACAAACAGAACATTAAGGAACCTTATGTTTTTTTACGTGGTAATTTTGGTGCCCGTGGAGATCGTGTCCCCCGTCGCTTTCCCGTTGCTCTTTCTCCCAGTGGAGAGGAAAGAATAAACTACACCAAAGGGAGTGGGCGACTGGAACTGGCTGAATCGATTCTCGATCCATCCAACCCCTTGACGTCCCGGGTGATGGCAAACCGAATCTGGAAGCATCTTATTGGAAAAGGGATTGTCCGGACACCCAGTGATTTTGGATTGATGGGAGAAAAACCAACTCATCCCGAACTACTCGATCATTTGGCCAAATCCTTCATGGAAAATGAATGGAGTGTTAAAAAGCTGATTCGCGCCATTGTTTTGAGCAAGACCTACCGGCAAGAATCTCGAAAGCTTCCAGTCAAAGATCCCGATAATCTTTATCTGTCCTCAATGAATAGAAAACGGCTGAATTTTGAAGCAATGAGGGATGGTATGCTTCAAGTATCGGGAGAACTCAACTTGACCATGCACGGACCCTCCCAAAAACTACACTCCAAGCCCTACTCAAAAAGAAGAGCAGTTTATGGTTATATTGATCGGCAGAACATTTCCCCGACACTCAACTCCTTTGATTTTGCCAATCCTAACATCCATGCGCCCCAACGGGTTGAGACCACGGTTCCTCAGCAGGCTCTATTCGCATTCAATCATCCGTTTGTAATTGATAGGTCTGCCACCTTGGCAAAGAAAGCATTCGAATCCACAACCGCCAATCCGTCCTCCCAAGTTGAATTTCTTTACCGCCAAATTCTGTCCCGAGATCCCAACAAGGAGGAAACCGGGTTAGGCATGGAATTTCTCGGGCAAGAACCAAAACTTGAGAATCTTGAGGATCTTGCGCAGACTTTACTCGTATCCAATGAATTCTTTTTCACTGACTGATGCTCCCTTTTTCACTTAACTCAAACATTCCCAGAAGGCATTTTCTCTCGAGTTGCGGAATGGGAATGGGTTTGTCCGCACTTGCTCCATTGCTCCATGGGCAAGGGAATCCGATGCTTCCCAAAGGCCCTCATTTTGCTCCCAAGGCAAAAAGAGTGATCCATTTATTCATGAACGGCGGACCGTCTCACGTTGATACTTTCGACCCTAAGCCTGAACTTTCCAAATGGCATGGAAAGATTCTACCTGATGAACACCGCTTAAACACCGAACGCAAAACGGGGGCTGCATATGAGTCTCCCTTTGCATTCAAGCAACACGGTCAATCCGGATTACCCGTAAGCGACTTGTTTCCACACGTAGCCAAACATGCCGACGATCTATGCGTAATAAGATCCATGCGGGCGGACGTGCCCAACCACGAACCATCCCTCATGTTGATGAATTGCGGAGATGGCAGGCTGGTTCGCCCGAGCATGGGTTCCTGGATCACATACGGCCTGGGCACCGAAAACCAAAACCTGCCGGGCTTCGTGGTCTTGTGCCCGAACGGTTACCCCATCACGGAAACTCAAAACTGGCGCTCCGCCTTTCTCCCC
>JABGWU010000297.1 GCA_018645475.1 Opitutia bacterium | reverse complement strand
AATGTATCATCAGTCAGGAACATGACCAACATGTTCAACAACGCGAGCTCTCTCTCCGCCTCAAACAAGGGCAAGATTCAAAAAACTTTTTCCTCGAATGCGAACTGGCCCTACGACTGGGTGGAATTTGTTACGTACGAATCGATCACCGACGCCAATTTTCAGGACGCGCTGAATTTGTGGTTTTCGGACGAAGCGAACGCCACTTATACATATGGCAATATCAGCGACTGGAATGTGACGGGCGTGACGAATATGACCGACGCTTTTCGCAACCGTGTCAACTTTGACGACAACATCAGCGGATGGGACGTCAGCAACGTTACGAACATGCATGGAATGTTTGAAGGGGCTTCTTCGTTCAACCAACCTCTCGGCGATTGGAATGTTTCTTCTGTTACGAACATGGATCATGTCTTCAGTGACGCTACGGTCTTCAACCAGCCCATCGAATCTTGGGACATTTCCTCAGCTACGAAAATGGGATTTATGTTCCAAAATGCAACCAACTTCAACCAAGACATCGGGCAATGGAATACTTCAGCTGTGAGGGGAATGAAGGGCATGTTACGAAGAGCGAGTTCTTTCAATCAGGATATCAGTGATTGGAACATTTCTTCCGTCACTGACCTGCACGGTATGTTTTGGTTCGTGGATTCGTTATCCAATGTTAACAAGGGCTTGATTCACGGTTCCTTTTCTTCCAACTCGAAATGGACCAACGACTGGCGTCAACACGTTGTGATCGACGACTCCAACTTCCAAACTGCCGTCAACCTGTGGTTCTCCAACCAGGTCGACGCGAATAAGACCTTCGGGCACATCAGCGATTGGAATGTATCGGCGGTGACTAATATGCAAGGAGCCTTCGAAAATCGTGCTACCTTTAATGACGATATTGGAGACTGGGATGTTAGCAATATCACAAACATGGGAGAAATGTTTCGGGGTGCCGGTGCATTTAATATCGATATAAGTGACTGGAACACATCTTCAGTCAGCCACTTTGCAAATTTATTTAAAAATGCAAATTCCTTCAACCAACCTATTGGCATTTGGGATGTCTCCACTGCTCATAACATGGCTCAGACATTTGCTGGAGCATCATCATTCAATCAAGATGTCAGTGATTGGAATGTTAGTTCAATTAATAACATGTTCGCCATGTTCTCAGGAACAGCTAACTTATCAGTTGCGAATAAAGGCAAAATACACAAATCCTTTAGCTCTAGCACAAAATGGCCCTACGACTGGCGGCAATATGTCGTAATCAACGATGCCAATTTTCAAACTGCAGTTAATTTATGGTTCTCGGACGAAGCAAATGCCATCGCTACCTACGGCCATATCAGCGATTGGAATACCTCCGCAGTGACGGATATGTCTTCTGCCTTCAAAGATCGTACAATATTCAATGAGAATATTAATGCATGGGATGTGAGCAAGGTGACGACGATGCATGGGATGTTTCGAAATGCTTCTTCCTTTAATCAGTCTTTAAATGATTGGAATACATCTTCAGTTTCGAATATGGCACAAATGTTTTGGGGTGCCGTTGTTTTCAATCAATCAATAGGGGATTGGAATACTACAGCTGTAACCACAATGATGCATATGTTTAGACATGCACGAGCTTTCAATCAGGATATTGGTGATTGGGATACCTCTAATATTACAAATATGGGATTCATGTTTACTAGTGCTAGGTTATTTAATCAAGCGATAGGTGCCTGGGATTTTTCTTCGGTATCGACTATGGAACACATGTTCAGAGAAGCCTATGCTCTCTCTAGTGCCAACAAAGGCCTTATCCATGAATCCTTCTCGTCTAACCCGAACTGGTCATACGACTGGAGAGATTATGTCTTGATAGATGATTCCAATTTCCAAACGGCAGTAAATTTATGGTTTGATAATCAGGCGGAAGCCAACGCAACTTACGGGCACATCAGCGACTGGAATGTATCTGCGGTGACGAATATGTCTGAAGCCTTTAAGGACCGAAATACATTCAATGAGGACATCAGTGCGTGGGATGTGTCTTCGGTGAATTCAATGGCCAGAATGTTCCACGGAGCCAGTGCCTTCAACCAACCCATCGGAAATTGGGATATTTCAACTGTTACAAGTTTGCAAGGTATGTTTAACCAAGCTTCCACCTTCAATCAACCAATAGGGGATTGGAACGTTTCTTCGGTCTCTCTTTTTGCTGGTATGTTCAGTGGTGCTGATGCTTTTAATCAGGACATTGGCGATTGGAACACATCCTCCGCCACTCATATGGATTACATGTTTTATTTAACTAAAACTTTTAATCAAAACATTGGTGGGTGGGAGGTATCATCGGTAGTCAAACTCAATGGGATGTTTTGGGGAGCAAAAGTTTTCGATCAGGATTTGAGCGATTGGAATATAACTTCTGCGAGTAATTTAACTGGTTTCTTTAACATTCATTCAACTCCATCTGGGACAAATAAGGGATTAATCCACGAATCTTTCTCCTCCAACCCAAACTGGAACATAGACTGGCAAGAATTTGTAGCACTTGACGATTCCAATTTTCAGACCGCAGTAAATCTGTGGTTTGACAATCAGGCGGAAGCCAATGCGACTTACGGTCACATCAGTGACTGGAAAGTATCAGCGGTGACTGACATGGCCAATACCTTCAGGGGTCGAACCAACTTCAATGAGAATATTAACAGTTGGGATGTTTCCTCAGTGACGAACATGGCCCACATGTTTAGCGAAGCTATTACCTTTAACCAACCTATTGGTAGCTGGAACACTTCTTCAGTAATAAGCATGGCTAGAATGTTTCGAAAAGCCGCTGCATTTAATCAGCCAATAGGAGATTGGAATGTTTCTTCAGTAGAAAATATGGCAGCGATGTTTGCAGAATCTGTATTTAATCAACCAATAGGAGAATGGAATGTTTCTTCAGTCTCAGATATGGCTTTGATGTTCAATAGAAACTCGTTTTTCAATCAACCTATTGATAATTGGAATGTTTCTTCAGTAAATTCAATGAATGGAATGTTCATAGGATCGGCATTTAATCAAAATATCAGTTCTTGGGATGTTTCTTCGGTAAACAATTTGAATGCTATGTTTTGGGGAACTCCCTTTAATCAACCAATAGGGGATTGGAATGTTTCTTCAGTCAGAAACATGAGTTCAATTTTTAGAACTGCCACTAAATTCAACCAAGACATTAGCCAATGGAATGTTTTAACGGATACGAATATGACCGGCATGTTCTACAATACGCCATCCCTTTCCAGCATCAACAAAGGCAAAATTCACTCATCTTTCTCATCCAACTCGAATTGGCCTTATGATTGGTCTGCATTTGTTGAAGATAGCCCTACGCAATCCAATCCCGTCTTCCCCATTTCCGATTCTAATTATACGAAAGCATTTCCAGAACATTGGGGTAATCCTCCCCAAAATCAGACCCGTGACTTTGTTCCTTTTCCGGGAGGGTATGGCATGGGAAGTGGTACAATTGCTAAATGGATTCAAGAAAATCTCGACCGTGACAAAATGAACAATGCTAGTGTGCCTACCAATCCAGTCATCGACAAAAATTCAACCACCCCTTCCCCATCCACCCAAGTTTACATTCTGATTGTAGAAACTTCAGAAGAAAAATATTCCGAAAAAAAATCCTATTCTCTCGGTGGTGAAGTACTCTTTAATGGAGGCTCATCCATCCATGAGACTGGAATTGTAATTAGCCAAAATATTCTACTCAAAAATGCCATTCGTATTCCCTCAAAGCTTGATCGAAATACAACCAAATTCAGAATATCATTTTCAGACTTTCAACCTGATAAAACCTACTATTTCAAAGCCTATGCAATTAATTCGGCGGGTGAAAACCGCGGAAGTGTAAAAAAGTTCAAAACCGCTCCAAAAAATGATTCCACCAGTTGGTATAAGGATGCGGAAAGTTTACCCGGCGGTTGGAAAAGATCGGCGTGGCTGGGTGCATTTCGTCCGACTGAGCAGACTTGGATTTACCATGCGGAACTGGGCTGGCTCTACCCTTCTCCGATGGCGGATGGAAGCCTTTGGTTTTGGAATCAGACCGATGGTTGGAGATGGACCCAAAATGGAGTCTTCCCCTACTTCTTCAGATGGCGTGATTCGAGCTGGGTCTACTTTCAAGGAAGATACAAAGGCCGAGCCATTTTTTTCAATTACACAACCAAGTCATTTGAATAAAATCGATTAGTCTCATTCAATCTGAGTTAGATTGAACTGGTATCAGACTAGTTAATTCAGAGTTGTTCAGTTGGCGAAATAAACCATTCCCTTCCAGTCAAGCAATACCAAGTCTCCACCAGCCGAAATGCAAAAATTTACTGGTTTAAATGGGCTTTGTGGTTTGCCGTTCACAAATTTGGGTAGATCATTAATCACCTCCCCATCAAGCACGAATTCGATGTATTTTTTTGAAATAGTTTGGTCATTCTTGACCTCAATTGCCCAACATTTTCCGGTTCCCCAATCCCCAAAAATATAGTGTCCGTATAATTCTGGGTGTTTACTACCACGGTAAACAATGCCACCGCTAACACTTGTTCCCTCGTCGTGCCCATATTCAAAAACCGGATCGATAAATTCGATCTCTCCTGATGGTTTTCGGTTCTTCAGTGAAAAGGCCTCGGTGCCCTCGCGAAAACTCCATCCATAATTCCCCCCTTTTTGAATCAGGTTAATTTCCTCTTTCTGATGCTGACCGACATCCGCACAGAACAATGTATTACTTTGAATATCCCAATGTAATCTCCATGGATTCCTCATTCCGATTGTCCAAATTTCTCCCCTGTAACCAGGTTTATTTTTAAATGGATTGTCCTCAGGTATTCCATATTCCAATGCACCTTCTGCTTTATCGACATCAATACGTAAAACTTTGCCAAGCAATGAAAATGTATTCTGGGAAAAATCGTGTGGATCATTCGCCTTTCCACCGTCTCCAGTTGAAAGGTAAAGATATCCATCGGGACCAAATTCCGGAACTCCGGAATTATGATTCCAGTAAGGTTGCTCGATTTCGATTAGTGTTCGATCGTGCTTTAAATCCAACTCCATTTTTTTTTGATTCTTCACACGACGCTCAACCAAAACGGACCGCTTCGGGCGTTGCATAGTATAGTAAAGATAGAATAATCCATTACTTTTGTAATTCGGGTGAAAAACCAAACCTAGCAATCCCTCCTCGAAATCTTTAATGATCATTTCTTCCGGTGCTAATTCCATAAATGTTCTGACCTGACTATCTTTTAGGCTCGAGGGAATTACCAATACCTTCCCACCCTGTAAAATGAGTAGGGATCGACCCGATTCATCCGGCACCACAACCCAGGAAATCGGTTTAGGCGTTTCGGTTTCTTTCAATTCTTGCTGAATGGAAATTGTAACCGTCTCGGTTTTGGCAGACATTTTAATACCAAAACATTCTAGATATGCCGTTATACAGATCCAAATAAGCAAGGGCTTCATACTTTTCTCTTTACAAGTATTGGGACGAATTACAAATTTAAATTATGAAATTGCCAAATCTGCCCCGTCGTTCTTTCCTGTCAACTGTACCGTTTTTTGTCACACCGGGATTAATGGCAGAAGCCCTGACCCTTACCCCCAAACAAACGGAAGGTCCCTTTTATCCTGACAAGATGCCCCTCGATACAGATAATGATCTTATTATTATAAATGACTCCCTAACCCCCGCAGTTGGAACAGTTGCTTACCTGAGTGGACAGGTAATGGACATCAAAGGAAACCCCATTCGAAATGCACTCGTGGAAATTTGGCAGGTCGATAATAACGGTGTGTACCTCCACTCGAAAGGAGGAAGTCGTGAAAAATTGGATTCCAACTTTCAAGGATACGGAAAATTTGTCACTGATTCAAAGGGAAATTATTCTTTCCGCACCCTGAAACCAAGTCCCTATTCCGGTCGGACGCCTCATATTCACATGGCAGTCTCAGCAAAAGGAAAAAGAAAACTTACCACTCAGTGCTATGTAAAGGGGGAACCAAGGAATCAAAAGGATTTTATTCTCAAGAGAGTTAAAGGCAGTAAAGAAAGAAATTCTCTCATCGTTTCCTTTAACCCATTACCCAATTCAAAAATTGGGGAAGTAGCTGCGCGATTTGACATTGTGCTGGGTTGGACACCGGAAAGCTAATCAGAATTTCCTAAAGTTTTACTTATTGGTTTCTACCTTGAAAAAGGTAGGGTTCTTTGACATGTTAATAACATTTACTTAAAAAATGTCATGAACACAGAATCCATTATCCAACCTGATCCCGAAATTAAAGGCGAGCGTGGTCCCGCCATGAAAGGTGCTGATGTACTCGTCGCAGCCCTTGAGCGTGAAGGAGTGGACACTATTTTCGCCTACCCGGGCGGTGCCTCAATGGAACTGCACCAAGCACTTACTCGATCAGACAAGATTCGTACCATCCTTCCACGCCAAGAACAGGGTGGCGGGTTTATGGCACATGGATACGCACGTGCAACCGGACGAACCGGGGTGTGCATGGCAACATCCGGGCCCGGTGCAACCAACCTAGTTACTTGCATTGCCGATGCCTACATGGACAGTATTCCCATGATTGCGATTACTGGTCAGGTTTACCAAGAGTTTATTGGCAAGGCAGCATTTCAGGAAACTGACTTTTTTGGCATGACTTTGCCAATTGTAAAGCACAGCTATCTGGTGCTTACCGCAGAAGATTTGCCAAAAGTGGTAAAAGAAGCATTTTACTTAGCAGAAAGTGGTCGTCCTGGCCCCGTCGTGATTGATATTCCCAAGGATGTTCAACAGGCAGTATTCGAACCATTTTTCCCTGATGAAGTTGCTGAATTGGAAGGCTACAAACTAGACCAACCAAAAGCTACAGATGAGGAGCTTATTGAAGTCCTGAATTTGCTTTCAAAAGCAAAGAAGCCTGTTCTATATACCGGTGGAGGTATCATATCTGCAAATGCCCATGAAGAGCTCAAAGAGTTTGCAGAGCTTACTGGTCTACCCGTCACTCATACCTTGATGGGACTGGGAGTGTTTGATCCCGATCACCCTCAATCATGTTACTGGTACGGTATGCATGGAACTGTGGCCGGAAATTGGGCGGTTTGTGAAAGCGACCTACTTCTTTGTGCTGGTGCCCGTTTTGATGATCGGATTACAGGGAAGGTTGATAAGTACGCCCAGGAAGCTTATGTCGTACACTTTGATGTCGATAAATCGGAACACAATAAAAATGTACACGCCCATTTTCCCATTCGAACCGATATAAAATACGCCCTCAAGCGTATGTCTGAATTAATTAAGGAAAAAGGATTCGATAAGCCCGACTTAAAATCATGGATGGAGACAATTACGGGTTGGAAAAAAGATTATCCTTTTAAATATCAAAAGGGCAAACATATCACCTCACAGGAAGCAGTGGAAGCCCTTTACGAAGTATCCAAAGGGGATGCTATTATTACTACCGGTGTTGGACAGCACCAAATGTGGGCTGCTCAATATTACCGCTACAAGGAACCCCGAACATACATTTCATCTCTTGGACTTGGAACCATGGGCTTTGGATACCCCGCAGCGGTGGGTGCAAAAGTAGCCCGCCCAGATAAAGAAGTCGTCGATATTGACGGAGACGGTTCCTTTCTGATGAATGTCCAAGAGCTTGCTACAGCCAAGATTGAAAAGATCAATGCCAAGTGCCTACTTTTAAACAACCAGCATCTTGGAATGGTGGTTCAATGGGAAGACCGATTCTACGAAAGTGTCCGTGGACACACAGTTTTATGTGACCCTGAAAATATTGGCGGTCCCGAAAATGAAGAAGCCATTTACCCAGATTATATAAAAATGTGTGCTGGGTTTGGCGTAAAAGCACGCCGAATCATCAAGCGCGAAGATTTACATGACGGCATACGTGAGATGCTAGAAGCTGATGAACCATTCCTTCTTGAAGTTATTGTACCCTATACTGAACATGTCCTTCCAATGATCCCCCAGGGGAAATCAGCCAAGGAAATGTTAATTGACTAAAATTCTATTTACTCTCAAAAAAAGTAAGTCGTCGACAAGCATGTTTGATCAAAAACACTAAAAGGGAAACATCGTCGCACGGTTTGGATCAATCTTTATTTATTAGCCACAATCTTCAAGGCTTAAATCATTACTTTTAACTTGATAAACTAAAAAGAATAAGTTTTAGGTTAACTAAAGATAATACAATGAATAAGGACGACAAATTAGGTGAAGTTGAAAATATAGATGAGATTATTCAATCTGGATCACTCCATGCTAAACGAGAAAAGAGAGCCATCGTTCGAGAATCTTTGCGTGAAGCACGAAGTAAATTAAAGGAACTCCAAAAGGAAATGTCTTTAGGCAAAGACTATGCCGATGATGTTGTTTCTTGCAAAGGTGAAATCGAAATCCTTTTTAAGGAACTACAGTCCATTGAGGATGGTGGCCATGCTACATTTCTGGAAGCAAAGGAGTTAATTGCACCCAAGAAAAATGTATCCGAAAAAAAGCTCGCCATTCGATCCAAAATGGAAAAAGCGAAAAAAGAAATTTCCGAATTGGAGAAAAAACTCTATTTCCCGACCTTGGAACAACAAGAAAGAGATCAAATCATTATCTCGATTTCAAAAGAAAATACAGCCCTCGAGGAATTAAAAGAGGAATTAAACGCCCTCAAAGAATTTAATCACACCCGCTTTGTAACAACTCGAGAAGAAAACAAGAAAATTGCCCAACAACAGCAGGAATTGGATGACATCGAAAACAAGTTAGCAGAAGTTCAAAGTTCACTAATGGATGCACATAAAAATGGAGATGTTCATTTAATAGAGGAATTACAAACCAATTTGAATTCACTCGAAAAAAGGAAATCCGAATTACTACCTGATGAGATTGACCCTTTTATTGAAACAAAAGATGCCGAAAATGGTATCGAACAAACAGAATCTTAGAATTAAATTTTTTTAATTCGACTTAAAAAATTGCAAAGAGTGCCCGAGGAGGGACTTGAACCCTCACGCCATTACTGGCAACGGATTTTAAGTCCGCAGCGTCTACCATTCCGCCACTCGGGCTAAACTGAATTTCTTATAATCTTTTGCCACATAAAAATCGAGTAAATTCTAGCTAATTATTTTTTGCCACAAGAATTATACTAATTTAAGATTAAAAATACCTATCAAAATAATAATCCAATCAAAAGCTTGCATTCATAATATTACTGTGAATCATTATTAGCATGAATAAAGTTTTAGTTGTAGATGATGAGGAAGCCATTCTCAAGGGAATCAGACTCAATCTAGGACGTACTTTTGATATCACTTTAGCCACCGGCCCACACGAAGCACTCAATTCATTTAAGGAAAACGGCCCATTCGAAGTAGTGGTTTCCGACATGCGGATGCCCGGAATGGATGGCGCCACGATGTTAAGAACAATTAAGGAAGAAAACCCGGAGGTTATGACTATTCTTCTAACCGGACATGCTGACTTTGAATTTGGCGGTTCTCAAGCCCTTCAATCAGGTATGCTTTTTAAAATACTTAATAAACCATGTCCGCCGCAAAAACTTTCTGCTGTTATAAGAGCAGCTATTGACGAAAAAAATAACAAAAATACGGTTGAAGAAAAAGCACCGGATACTGTCCTGTAAAGTAAAACCTGATTTCCACAGGTTGGAAATTAAATCGTGAACCCTTTCGGGAATTAATCGCTAATTCTTGTTCGAAAATCCACCCGTTGCTGCTTTATCCCGAATTTTTTTCTCCTCCCGTTCCAGTCTTCTTTTGCGCTCACTTTCGGTTTGAAAAATTTTTAAAATCACAAATGCACCGGCCAGCACCACTAAAATAACAATCTCGACTATCATATTTTAAATGGAATTAAACAGAACCGCTTGCTTTTGGTTTCCTGTATAATGCGCGCCAAGAGATAACCATCAGGTAAAAGCCCAACAGGAACATGACACATGCAGTTCCACCGAGTAATGTTAAGACACCAAATTTTTGTACCATTAAAACTAAGGCTGTCATCGGCATAATGATCATTACCACTGCAGGGATCAAAGCAAAGCTATATCCAACCTTGGAGGCTTTCAAAAAGACTACAAAGGTAAGCAACGCCAAGGCGGCAAGCAATTGATTAGTGGCTCCAAATAGTGGCCAAATTGCCTTCCATGCAGGTTGTAATGTACCGTCCACTCCCGGGAATTGTTGAAACACTAATAAGCAGGGTATAACCAGTGCCAATAGCGTACCAAAATATCGACTCGCTCCATTTCGCCAATCAAAGAGTTCTTCGATTAAAAATCGAGTCAAACGAGTACAAGTATCTAGGGTGGTTAAAAGAAATGTACTTATCGCTAACATGGCAAACTCCGCACCCAAATTTACCGGTATTCCTAAGGCTCCAAAAAATTTAGCGGCACCGGCCGCAAAAATCCCAACTGGTGTTCCCCCAGCCTCGCGTTCAGTCATGGACAACACCGCAACGCAACCCATCGCAAAAACTGCGAGTACCCCCTCAACTAGCATTCCACCATAGCTAATGCGACGAACATCGCTTTCTTTCTTAATCTGCTTTGATGTGGTGCCACTCGATACAATACTGTGAAATCCACTACAGGCACCACAGGCAACTGTTATAAAAAGAAAAGGAACAAGCATGCCCAATTTATCAGACTCCCATCCAATAAAAGCAGGCATTTGTATACTTTCCTTTGCGATTAACATTCCGAGCATGCCTAATCCGAGAATTGCGTAAAGAAAACCTGCACTCAAAAAATCCCTAGGTTGTAAAAGTAAACCAACTGGAAGAACTGCCGCGATAAAACAATAAGCGAGTGTGGCATATATCCAAAAATCTTTTCCCAACTCAACCATCGGAAAATAATGGCCTACCGCTAATCCTGCAAATGTAAGCGGAAAAAAGACTAAGGCTAGTATTCCCAGTGATATGGTACCCCTTCTCAATAATAAACCAAAAATAATTGCCACTACAATGAACCATCCAGACGCCGTAGCCACAGCCGGTTGCTTGGTGAAAGTATTGGCAGTAAGATCAAGAAAAACAATGATTACATAAACCAAAGCGAATATGACGAAAAGCATGAATAATTTACCAACCCCCTCCCCCACTAATCCCCGCATGGTATCCGCAATAGACTTTCCCCCATTGCGAACAGACATCAACGTGCTTCCAAAATCATGCACTCCCCCAACCAAGATGGCTCCAATCAAAATCCATATCCATGTGGGGGCCCACCCAAAATAAGTTGCGGCCAAAATCGGTCCCACAATGGGCCCCGCTCCAGCAATCGAAGAAAAGTGATGACCAAATAATACCGATGCCCTGGTTGGAGAATAATCGACGCCGTCTTCCTTCTCCACAGCGGGGGTCTTTGTGTTATCATTTAAATTACATCTGTCGCTAAGAAAATTCCCGTAGAATCGATAAGCAAACCAACAAAGCAAACAGCTGATTAAGAGGATGGACGCAAGCATGGTAATAAACTTATTACACCACAGATTTTGTTTGGCAAGATTTGTTCATCCTACCCTGCTCTTTCCCTTAAGGTTTTTTATAACATTGAAGGTACGATTTTCTAGACTTTTGCTAACATTAGTATAAGATTACCAACATTTACGATTCCTAACGCGTTTAAGTACAAATTTTTCAAGAAAAATCATGATTACAAATTGTTAAAATTATCTTTGACTCAATAAGTTAATTTAGTTGGTATATTTTTTAATTCACCATCTTCCGTACTATAAAAGATTTAATGAACATTTTAAGGGGCAATTCTATTAAGGATTCTGAAACCTCAAGTTTCAGAATCCTTTCCTTGGTGCTCTTATTCCACCCCCTTTTTATAAACCAGAATATTTTATAATTCCTTTCTCCAATTATATTTGATCATGAATACGACCATCCAAAAATTCACTCTCTTCTTCACCACCTGTTTGCTTGGTTGCCTGACCGGCTATGCTTACGAGCAGGACAACTGGTACTTACATGGCCCGATCGATGGTAACCTGTCGGGGGTGTTCCACCAGGAGTTCAACGCCACAAGTAAGCGAGACATGCTCTACAGGACGTCAACAGGGGTCGGGCTTGAAGTACGGGACATCAACGGCACCCTCCTGCAGACAATTAATACGGGTGGCGTAACTTTTACCGATATTGAATTTGATCAGAACGCAAGTCGTTTGTTCGGGATCAATGCGAGTAAGCTTACCTGCTTCGAGCAGAATGCATCTGGTGGGTGGTCCGAACAATGGCGCTCTACTCAGTCAGTCAGCAGTTTAGCTCAGGGACCAAGCGGAAAATTATTCTGTGCAAACAATGGAAACAAAATTTATGTGTTCGAACAGAACGGTACCATGAGCAGTGAGTTCGGATGGGTGGATGGAATAAAAAGTTTAAGTGACCGTACAAATGTTTCTGGATTTACCTCAGATGGGATACTCGTAGTTTGGGGCAAGCAAGACATTGCCGGAGGTGCCTCATCGGCAAGAATCTTTTGCTTCAACCAGGCGGGTGACTTTATAACAGATCATAACCTTTTCGCTTGGTCGTGGTACGATGGCACGGGAGCTGCCGTGGAAGTCAATATTCATCCTGGATCAGGATTAATCTTCAAAAGAGGCAGAGGACACGGCGGTTGGGGTTGGTCTGCTGAAGGATTTTGGCACCCAGTTAATGCCTCTCCACCATCAACAGGGTTAAGTGTCAGTCTATGGCTCCAAAATGGAGATTTTATTTCGGGGAGTAATTTGTACAGGCGTACCTTTCGGACGAAGATGGAGACGAATCATAATTCTGTCCCTCAACCCGTGATCCACCGGATTGCTCAGCGCACAGGTACGAATGTTATGGAATTTGATTTTGAGATAATCGATACCGATGATGATAATGTGACTGTGGGCATACTCGCTTATTGCGGATCGGACAAACTGGTTCCCCAGGCATGGTTGAATGGTACGGGAAGTAAAATTGGCACTCCTATCTCCACCAATACTGTCCATACCATGGAATGGGATGTAAAGCAGGACTGGCCAGACAGTACGGGTGCAATCAAGTTTGAAATTCTTTGCCAGGATGGAAACCGTACACAGCCCGTCGATCTGCACTTCCTTACTCTGCCTTTTTCTGATGGGAATATGACGATCAGCCGTTCCCCTTTAAAAGAAGCAGATTTTGTCAATTACTTAAAGTACCACCTCGCAACAACAGAAGCCTTCCTCGAAAACGGAAGAGTCATGTCTGCAGTCATTGAGGGGAATGCCACCAACCCTTTTGAATTCAGCAATGCGGGGGTCACGGGCCGCACCGGGCCCACCCAAGCCCAAGTTGACGCTAACTATTCCGGTACCAACCTCGAGGGCGACATCAACATGACGACGCAAGGTATTCAGGAATGGACCGTCCCTGTCACGGGGACTTACACCATTGCAGCCTGGGGTGCCCAAGGTGGGAATGGTTCCAACAACAGTGGCTCCTCTACCACCACGGGGGGCTTGGGGGCTCGAATGAAAGGAGAGTTCGCGTTAACCGCGGGAGAGATATTGAAAATACTGGTGGGACAAAAAGGATCTGAAGAAACGTCGGCCGGCTATCGTCCAAGCGGCGGTGGCGGCGGAACCTTTGTTGTGAAATCAGACAATACGAAGTTGATTATTGCCGGCGGCGGTGGTGGCGGTGGTGATCCAAGCTATGGACAAACAGATGGTGGCGATGGAATTGTTGAAGAAACAAATGGAAACACCGGGTCCGCTGGAAACGGTGGCGGGGCATCATCGGATAATGGTGGAGGGGCTGGATTTACAGGCAATGGGGAAGTAAAAGATACAACAGCCGCCAATAGTTTTACCAATGGAGGAACGGGTGGTAACCCAAATGGGCATGCCACTCAATCCGTGGGTGGATTTGGTGGAGGTGGTGCAGGGCGATTATTGCCAGGCGGTGGTGGTGGTTATTCCGGCGGCATAACTACTGGTACTTGGGCAGGCAGTGGATCGGCTTTTGGAGGCGGCTCCTTTAATGCAGGAGCCAACCAGGACAACATGGTGGCAGCCAACGAAGGTCAGGGTAAGGTATTCATCACCTTGGGTTCGGCAAGTTTTGATATCTTACCCAAAACCTTAATAAATTCAAATTGGAACGCTACGAATTCCGGCAGATATTACTTGATGAAAAAATTGGGCTATCGTTTCGCAACCACTGCCGAGGTGACCAAGGCACGCGAAGCGGCCACTCCGGGAGCGGTGAATAATTGGCCCGCGACCAACCAGGTTAAGCCAAGGAATTTGCCGGGCAATGTAAATGAATATGGATTTGATGTATCCACTACCTCGGGCTACTGGGTGATCAAGGAATAATTTATT
>JABGWU010000296.1 GCA_018645475.1 Opitutia bacterium | reverse complement strand
GAAATGGAAAACATGGACAGCAAAATCTTCTGGGAGGATATAAAGAAATATCACGAAAAAGAAGCCATCCGATTTTTACAGGCACGAAATGTCAAAATTCATTTTCTATTCAAGCAGCAAAAGAAATTACTAATCTCTTCCAATTCTATGAAGTTAAAAAAAGATGGCACTTACTTATTTTCTGGTGAGGTAAACCTAAAAACAGATAAGCAAATTATCAAACATCCTTCGTTACACCTTTATTTTTCCCAAGGCAAGGGATCTTATATCATAGAAAAAAATGGGGGGCAAATTACGCTTAAAATATTTGAACCTTCCCATTTCTCAAAATCTGAAGTAATTAATTCACCATGAAAAGTTCATTTGAATTAGCTATGGAAAGAATGGGGGGGAACGACTCCTCCCTTACTGATACTCAGAAAAAAATTATTTCGGAAATTGACTCCAAATACAAAGCAAAGATTGCAGAAAGAAAAATCTTTTTAGAAAAGGGTATATCTGATGCATTACAGAAAGAAAACTTGGAAGAGGTAGACCTTCTTCGGAAACAAGTTGCCGAAGAAATTGCCTCATTGGAAAATAAAGCCGAATCAGAAAAAGAAAAAATCCACGAGCAAAAATAAAATCTCTCTACCTAGAGAGGCTTCACTCTAAGTTTAGGCAATCTTAGCTTTTCGATAAGACAGGATGTAAAGCATAACTAAAGGTACCCCGTAGTCTCCCCAGCGCTCAATCCATTCAAAAATATTCACCACGCCCATTCCCGCTACAGTATCGGCGGGTACATATAAAAATTCGGTGAATAATTTCCAAAACAACGCTAAAAAGATTAAGGGTCGAATGGGTGCAATAAAAATCAAAACTCCCAAAGCGAGCTCGGCATAACCGACCTGGGTTATGAATGCGATATCCGCATCCACTCCAATCGATTGCCAATGGTCAATAAGCATCTTCTTTTCTACCGCAAATCCAAAGCCAGCATGCCCAATGAGTAAAAGAGCCAAACAGGTTTTGCAGAGAAAAAAGACCGTATCTACAGTCGAATCCTTCATCTCAGGCTCTTGGTAAGGTTCTAATAAGTCCTTGCGAGTTAACGCAAACGCTCCCCCCATGACTAGAAGCATAAAAGGAGGCCCCCAATTACCAGCTCTTTCCCAAAATTCCCATGTCTGCATTTTAGCCACTCTCATCGACTCTGTGGCCAATTGTACAATCCATTCTCCATCCACTTGAATCTTTTCAAGGTTACCGGCAAGTGGGCGCAAGATGGCAGTCCAAAGAGCCCAAAGAAACATCCAAATAATAATGGTCCGATTCGGTTTCCTTAATAGAATAACGGCCATCAAAATATCGAAGGCACCAATCAAAGGCTGTAATTTCCATGCAATATCAAGGTCAATTCCCTGGGATGCAAAGAAAGGAAGCCAGCCTGACTTGGTTATTAAACCCCATGTTCCATGGCCAATAAAACATAACGCTGCAGTTATTCGCAAAGTCCAATGTAACTGTTTTTGCAAAATAGCTTTATCCCCTGAGTGTGGACTAAACAAGCCATGAAAGAGAAATTCTTGAGGTTTCATAATTTAAGTTTCTAGTTGGATAACAAAATGAAGTAAAGAGCATAGCTCAATGAATGTTGACTCAATAAACACATACCTCTTCTCTACACGTATGCCTGATACACATATCAATTCCTTAAGAAAGTTTTTTTTTAGCACTTTTTTACTCATATCCCTTCCATCTCTTTCGATCGCTCAATTAAACGAAGAGACCTGTGCGAAGCTCAAGAATTTTGGAAAGTTCTACAACAACCAAGAAGCTTCAAGCTTACAAAGTGCAAAACTTTTTCTTTCATATCAGCATCAAGTTGGCTCAATCGATGGGACAGATTCAACTGGAAAAAATTTTAATGACAACTTCGAAGAAGTACGAAGATTTTGGATGGGGCTAAGTGGAAAATTCGGCACCTATTGGAAATTTAAAGCGGTCAGCCAATTATCCAATGATCGCCATAACTACCCTTCAAGTTCCGGTGGTTCATACCGGCAATGGGGTCACGAAACTTTTCGTGCTGCAAATATAACTTTTGATGCAGGGGAATTTTGGGATATTCCATCTGTAGACTCTATTGAAATTGGGTACGGCAGAAGAACTGGAAGAATGGCAGATGAATGGCAAAGATCTTCCACTATGATCAATTGCTTGGAAAGGTCATCCTTCTCAAACAAACTTTGGCTTTATGATAAGGAAAAAGGAAACCCGATGGCAACTTGGGTAAAATGGAAGTCGGGTAAGAACACATTCGATGCTGCGGTTTTTTCTGGAACTTATGATGATTATATTGGTGGGTGGAGTGATAGTAAAGTTTACTACGCCTCATGGCTGGGGGATTTCTCAGAGACCAGCTCTTACGAAATGCATGAATATTGGCTCTCTTTTTATAAACAAGACGGATCCCTAAATGAGGATCAGTTGGCAGGGGGGAACGATTGGGCACTTTCTTTTGTAAACCGGATTGGAGATGGACCGTGGGCTCTGCATTCAACCGTTGCACTTGGAAATAACGGTGAACAGACAAACGCCAACAGGGAAGGAAGTTTTGGAGGTATTGTCCTCATGCCTATGTACTGGTTAAAAGAGGACAAAATTAAATTAGTGGGCCGATATCTTTACCAAGAGTCAAAGCAGATTGAAGGGCTAAAATTAAACAGTCGATATGTGCCCCTGGCAGATACAAGGGATAGTACGATCGATTTAAATAGTGGACGAGGCGATGAGCACCATGGTTTCTACTTGGGTTTAAACTACTATCTTTGTGGAGAAAACCTTAAGTTAATTAGTGGCATTCAACACGATGATCTAAGTTCAAATGGCACCACGCAGTACCGCGGATGGACTGCTGGAACAAGTTTTCGGATTTGGTTTTAATTACAAATTACAATAATGCTAGTTTTGGATATTATGATTTATTCGGAATAATATTATGTAATGCCAATACTAAATACTCACGAAGATAACTCCTTACCCTTATGTATTATAATAAGATATTAATTTTGTAATGGTTCTTTTGTTAAAACAAAGAGTATAGTAAATTTTTATGAAATCTCATGAAGTTTTAAAACAGTCCGTTGAAGATGTGGGGGTTAAGACCATCGCATCAGACTTGGGGGTTTCCCCTTCCCTGCTCTACAAATGGTGCCAACCAGGAGATGAACCGACCGATAGTGGAGCCACGAACCCACTCGATCGTCTGGCAAGAATCTTCGAAGCTACTGGAGATGAACAAATCATTTCATGGCTATGCCAAAAAGCCGACGGTTTTTACAGCCCCAATCCAGCAACCGAAGAAAATCCAACCAAAGATTTATTTGCACATACACAAAAATTAGTTCGCGAATTCTCCGACTTACTTCAAGTCGTTTCCCAGAGTAATAAGGAAGACAGTACAATTTGCGAAGAAGACAGTAAAAAAATTCGCAAGGAATGGGAGGAACTCAAGGGAGTGGGTGAATCCTTCGTTCATGGCTGTGAACAGGGTTTATTCTAAAATTTAATATTCAATGACCCAACAGTTGTTTTGGGAGAAATGCAGGGCCTCATCGGCCCCAATCCATCGTTCTTTATAACGATCCCCCCACGAATCCGTAAAGGCGATCTCCCCCGTCTCTTTGTTAAATCCGTGAATAATACAGATATGTCTGGCCTCGGAAATATGCGGCTTTGAAAAACCCTTTATTTCCTTCGACGCATCCTTAATCGTCTCCTTCCAACTGCCCGGGCTCACCCCCACCCGTTCCTTTGTTCGTTCATTGGCAATCCGGTTAAATTTTTCCGTCGAATGAAGGCCCCATAAAATCGGGATTCCGGAATCAATGAACCGCATCAGTTCCTTGAAGGATGGGTGACTCTTTAGGGGCTTAAATGTCCGCCCGGCGGACCATACTTCCTTTTGCACCGACTCGACCAGGGTCGGAGTGTGGGTTCCTCCACCCAGTCCTGTACTCCCGGCCATAGCGAGCAGGTACATATCTGCAGGCACCTCCATGTACCGCATACACCGCTCAAAAGTGGCGGGAACACAGTACCCTTTCGGTCCCTGATCCACCATCGGAATATTGCCAATCACCACATCCCCATTGTCCCGCCGTTCGACATTGGCACGGTGAACCCGCCGGATATGCATATCCGCGACCTTGCGGGCTTTCCCCCGGGCATTGGCCCGTTCAATCGTCTCCACTGCCAGGCTGACAAAATCCCCCTCTGCTACTGACAATAAAAAACTATGCCCCGACCAGTCCCAACGGGAGACCTTTCGCTTCGCTGACCCTTGTCCGTAATTCTGCCTTCTCCCCTTGCCAAGCAACGATTCCATTCTCTCTGTGATTAACTCCTCGTCCCGTTCGATCCAGGACGCAAGAACCTTCGGATCCTTAGTCACTTCTCCTTGTTTAAAATGCTCCTCCCCCGCTCCTGCCGAGGCGAAACAGTCTCCCTTATTGGCAAAAACAAGCGACACCCCAGATGTACTCGATGAACCACCGTACAGGGCAGCCGAATAGGGACGGGCCGCAGCGAATTTGTAATTTGACGGGGCATAAAGGCGAAAACTTTGAGAGGTCTCTGTCGAGGATTCTCCCGGCCACCGAAGTCGGGAAGCCACATCACCCGGGGCATCATCCCATAGTAAGTTATCTCCAAATAAAGGATTTCCAAAAATTTCATTAATTTTCTCAAAGGGAATATCGGGTGATCCTGATGTTTCCCTCAATGTGCTCGCCGAATCACCTTGCCCCGTTTGATTTCCGATCCCCGTTATTTTTGCACGGCTTGCCTCGTCAAAAAGACCAAGCGAAACCTGAAAAGATACTCCGTCCGCCCGTCTCAACGATACCTTGTCCCCTTCCAGCTTTAAGACCACCGCCTGAATCGTTGCTCCTTTTGTACTCGTTAAAGTCTGCAGTTTGGGAGCGGAAATAAGTGGAAGACAGAAAAAAAGGGATAGGAAAGTGCGAAAAATGATCGTGAACATGCCAGATAGAATAAGACAGTTTTATTTTTCAAAACAAGGCTTTTTTCTATGCCAGATCACGAAAGAAGTTTGCAGGACAAAGAGAAAACTCTTAGCTTTTTCTCCTTTTCAACATTTTATATCCAATCGCACAATGTCATCCGTATCTACCATCATCTACACTAAAACCGATGAGGCGCCCGCCCTCGCCACTTATTCACTCCTGCCCATCCTTCGGGCATTTGCCTCCACCAGCGACGTGAACTTTGAATCCCGGGACATTTCCCTTGCCGCACGTATTCTCGCCCATTTTCCCGATGCCCTTGCCCAGGACCAACGAGTCCCCGATGCCCTTGCCGAACTTGGCCGGCTCGCCACCACTCCGGAAGCTAATATTATTAAACTCCCCAATATCAGTGCCTCCATTCCCCAGCTCAAGGAAGCGATTAAAGAACTCCAGGCCAATGGATTCAACCTCCCCAACTTTCCCGACTTTCCACAAAGCGAAGCCGAAAAAACAATCCGGGCAAGTTATGCCAAAGTACTCGGTTCAGCAGTTAATCCCGTCTTACGTGAAGGAAATTCCGATCGCCGGGTCGCTAAGCCGGTGAAGAAATATGCCCAAAAGAACCCCCACTCGATGGGCCCATGGTCCGCTGATTCCAAGACCCATGTCGCTCATATGCAGTCGGGAGATTTTTACGGTAGCGAACAGTCCGTCCGAATCGACCAAGACCAATCAGTAACCATCGAATTTATCGATCCTTTCGGGGAGAAAAAAGTGCTCAAGGAAAACCTTCCTCTGCTCGAAGGGGAAGTGATTGACGCGTCGGTGATGAGCCGGGCTTCATTACGCTCTTTTCTGGCCGAACAATTGGACGAGGCAACCGAACAGGATGTTCTCTTTTCTCTTCATATGAAAGCCACCATGATGAAAGTATCCGACCCGATCATATTCGGTCATTGTGTTGAGGCTTACCTTGGCGACTTAATGGATGAGCATGAACATACCCTTATAAATGCCGGGTTTAACCCAAATAATGGACTCTCCGATTTTTACCGCGTACTTGATACCCTCGCCCCCAATACACAGTCCACCATCCGAGCCGGACTTGATGAATTAATCGAAAAACGCCCCCCACTCGCCATGGTTAATTCCGATAAGGGAATTACAAATCTGCATGTCCCAAGTGATGTGATTATCGATGCTTCCATGCCCGCAATGATCCGGACATCGGGACAAATGTGGGGACCCGATGGTAACCCCAAGGATACAAAAGCGGTCATCCCGGACCGTAATTACGCCGGAGTTTATCAGGCAACAATCGACTTTTGTAAAGAAAATGGTGCATTTGATGTAACCACTATGGGTAATGTCGCCAATGTCGGACTCATGGCGAAAAAAGCGGAGGAATACGGATCCCATGATAAAACCTTTGAAATCGAAACAACTGGCACTGTACGCGTGCTTGGCGAAACCGGAAATGTTTTACTTTCTCACGAAGTGGAAACCGGGGATATCTGGCGAATGTGTCAGACTAAAAAAGTATCAATTATCGACTGGGTTAAACTGGCCGTAAACCGCTCTCGGTTGAGCGGTACTCCGGTAATCTTTTGGTTCGATGAAAATCGCCCCCACGATGCCAATCTAATCAAGTATGTTAACGCGAAATTAACCACCCTCGATACAGAAGGACTGGATATCCAAATCCTCGCTCCCATTAAGGCAACGAAACTATCCTGCCAAAGGTGCAAAGATGGACTCGACACCATCTCTGCTACCGGAAATGTTTTGCGCGACTATTTAACCGACCTCTTTCCCATCCTCGAACTTGGCACCAGTGCCAAGATGCTCTCCATCGTACCCCTTCTTGCCGGAGGTGGATTATTTGAAACCGGGGCTGGCGGCTCCGCACCCAAGCATGTGCAACAATTTGTCGCTGAGGGACATTTGCGCTGGGACTCGCTCGGAGAATTTCTCGCCATCGGTGTATCCCTTGAAGACATCGCTGAAAAAAAGGACAATAACAAAGCAAGAGTGCTTGCAGATTGCCTTAACCACGGAATCGGAAAATTTCTCGATGAGAACAAATCACCCTCCCGAAAAGTCAACGAACTGGATAACCGGGGCAGTCATTTCTACCTCGCCATCTTCTGGGCGGAAGCACTCGCTGAGCAGGAAAATGATTCTGAACTTCAGGCAATTTTCTCCCCCCTCGCCCAAACGCTTCGTGCAAACGAAGAAAAAATCATTAATGAATTGAACGAGGCACAGGGCTCCCCGGTGGATCTGGGTGGATACTACTTCCCCGATGAAAACAAAGCATCTTCTGCGATGCGACCGAGTGAAACCTTTAATCAGGTACTGGCGACAATCGCCTAAAAGAAAAAATCTCTACAAGCCGGCCAAGCAATATTCAATTCACTTAACCGGTTTTTAATTCCAGTTCCTCGACCCGTTTTTCGAGCCCTCCCTTAAGTTTCGATTTTTTCTTCTCCGCCTCGTAGGATTCTTCAGGCACGATTCCCATCACCACCTCCTCGAGAATTTCAATGCGCTTTTTCATTTCAATTGATTCCTTGGTCAGATTGATCTTTCCAGAAAAAACCTGCCAAAAGAGAAGGGTCATCCATCCGCAATAAATCCACAATCCTTCAATATTATGCTGGGTATCCCAATAAAAAAAATAGACGAGAAAAAGAATCACTGGAATAATCAATTTTACAAGTCTTGTAACTACTTTGGCTGTTATCATATCCAAAAGATAATCAAGGTAACCTATCTTTAAAAGAGTAAATTTTTAATAGCTTCCCCAATCTACCGACCCAGCGAGTGACTCGAAATAACAAATTAGTTGCGAGTTGATATGCAGTCTTAACAACACACTCATGTCATTGCGAGGAGGGAACGGAAGTGAACGACGCGGCAATCCATCGTATATCGCTGGATGCGTTCCGGTTTTCTCCGTTCGCTTACTGGTTCACAGTGGATCGCCACGGGCTTCGCCCTCGCGATGACAAAGTGTGGTGAAGGATGCCCTCGCGATGACAATTTGTGTGAAACGGTATTCTAGGATGAGAACTTACGCCGAGGCTCCCCGTGCCTGGCATGGCCCTTTTGGGTTACCGCCCCTTTGGTCCAGTCCAG
>JABGWU010000295.1 GCA_018645475.1 Opitutia bacterium | reverse complement strand
GTATCTACGACCACCCCGTTTTTGTCGATCAACCAAACAGATTGAACCTTAGTTACATTGTTTTCAATGAATACCTGGTTTTGAAAACCCTTTCCATCAAAGTATTGAGGCCACTTGATGTGATTTTTTGATATAAAATCATTGAGGTGAGTTTTGTTTTTATCTGCGGAAATCCCTATCATTTCAATTCGATCGTTTTTGTAGGAATTATAGATATTTTTCATCAGCTGAATATTCCGTGCATAGGGTGGGTGCCAAGAAGCATAAAAATCAACCAAAATTACCTGCCCTATCATTTTCCTTGTATCTACAGGTTTACCACTCAATGAAGTAAACTTGGCTTTAAAGGATTTGCCTAAATTGGGGTTTGGGAGTTCGGTTTTAAGGCTTTTAGCAAAGCCTTTTTCTTTTATGCCATAATAATACGCGTTGGGAATCCAAGAAATGCATGAACAGAGCATAACGGGTGCAAGTAAAATAACAAATTGTGTTAACTTTTTATTTTTTACCATAAAATTTCCTATATTTTACTTGGCAAATTATTGTTAAATTGGAAACAATAAATTCTTGAGGTAATCAATTCCATTTTTTGTGTCATTAAATTTTCCATCCAGTTGTGCCTCGAAGCACTTATCAAGAATTAGTCCGAAATTTGGACTTGGTGATAGTCCTTGTTCGATCAGGTGACGACCAAGGATAATTGGTTTGGGTTCGGAATCTTTCACATGTAGTTCTTCAGCTCGCTGGAGTAACCACGGACCCTCTGGGAATTCGTCTTTTCTTGGCGGTCGCCCGGCGATGTCAGCGGCGGCAACTCGAACGAGACGATCAATCCTTCCCACTTTTCCGGCTAAGCGGCGAACCGCACCATCACTAGCTTGATCGTTGTAGAATGTTCGTGGGGATAAATGTCGTCTTACCAATGGAACTACTTGTTCAATTAAGTCATTTTGATTCGTTAGACGGGACAGGAAACTCCTCGTTGGTTCTTCTCCCCTTGGCTCGTGTTTAGGTGAGCGGATTCGTCCATCCTCTCCAATCTTTGTGGTTGATGGTTTACCAAGGTCATGGCAAAGAACCGCAAGCCCGACAACAAGGTCTTCCCATTCGATGCCAACGCGTTCCCTTGCAAATGCATCAAGGCAATGCAATGTATGTATCCATACATCACCTTCGGGGTGCCACTCGGGGTCTTGTTTACAGCCAACAAGATCATCTAGTTCGGGGAAGTGCTTCAACCATTTTGTATCTTTTAGAAAATTAAGCCCGGCAGTAATATCAATACCTTTTAGAAATAATTTTTTCCATTCATCAAAAATTCTCTCAGGAGGAAGTTCCTCCATAGATATAGATTGGCAGAGTGAGATTGTTTCCGGGCTTGGTTTAAGGTGAAATCGGGCAATGAATTGCATGCCTCTGAGGACCCTCAGCGGATCTTCAGAAAAAGCAGGGCTTACATGCCGGAGAATTTTTTCTCTTAAGTCTTGCTGTCCATTAAATGGATCTAAGATCTCTCCCGTCAGCGGATTTAATCCGATTGCGTTGATCGTATAGTCGCGACGATGTGCAGCCTGTTCAAAAGGGAGATTTGGATCAACTTCAATTGAGAAACCTTTATGACCTGTTCCATTTTTAACTTCGGTTCGGGGTAGCGCAATTTCAACAGGGAAGCCTTTTAGTTTAAGAACGCCAAAAGATTTCCCAACTTGTTCTGCTGCATACTTAGGAAGTAGCAACTGGGCAAGGTGATCTGTCTTAAACCCGCGAACCTCCATATCTAATTCATGAGGTGCTTGTCCTAGGATTAGGTCTCGAACAGAACCCCCAACTAAAAGAGAATGCCCACCATTTTCATGGATGAGATGGGCAATGTCTTGCAACAGGGTGCCCAGTTTTTTTGGTAATTTTTTTCTTAAATCAGGAATTTCGTCCATTTTTACGGAAACAATGTGTCTTCCACCACCTGACATAAGGTATGGTAAACGGGCAGGTGGAGTTCCTGGACTCGTGGAACATCAGTAGCGGGAACTTGAATACAAAGTTTACATACAGAACCAAGCTCGCCACCAGATTTCCCCGTGAGACCAATCGTATGAAGGCCAAGTGCATTCGCTGCATTCGTTGCATGGACTATATTGCGAGAGTTCCCTGATGTGCTAATTCCTAGTAAGATATCACCTGGTTTTCCAAATGCGACAACTTGCTGGGCAAAGGCGTATTCCGGAACATCATCATTCACGAATGCAGTGGTAAACCCAACCATTGAAGGTAGGGATAATGCAGGAAGGGCCCCGTGTAAGTTTTTAGCCAAATCTGGTCCGAGTTTTTCAGCAACATCATTGGGGAGGTTTCGTGGGCGTGAAAATCTCTTTACCAATTCGCCGGCAATATGTTCGCAGTCGGCTGCGCTTCCTCCATTTCCGCATAAAAGCACTTGGTTTCTGGAACGAAAACAATTGATGAGAACATCACAGGCAGATTGAATATCTTCCTTGCAACTCTCAAGTTCTGGTCTTCTTTTTAACAATTTTTCAATATCTTCCACAATCAATACTTATACAAAATATTATATATAGTGCGAATCAATTTCATTCCGTTTATGACTCAGCCTATTCTTTACTAAAGGCAGGATTTTTGTAATGATATGGCAAAACATTTAAAATGAGCCTGAATGAAAAAGAGTTATCGGTAATGAACACCGAATTAATTGCCATGACTGCGGAAGAGAGAATTTTATGGGCATGGGACCGATTTGGTACAGGTCTGGTTTTGTCCACTAGTTTTGGACTGCAAAGTGCGGTAATGTTGAAACTTGTTTTAAGTGTAAACAGCGAGATTCCAGTAGTTTTTGTGGATACGGGGTATTTATTTCCAGAAACCTATCAGTATTCTTTGACCCTGCAGGAGAAAATTAAATTTCGTGTAAAAACATTTTCTGCAAAAATGACTCCTGCTTTTCAGGAGGCAAGCTTTGGGAAGTTGTGGGAACAGGGTGCTGATGAAATGAAGAAGTATAATTTTATTAATAAAAAGGAACCTATGGAACGGGCGCTTAAAGAATTAGGTTCGACTGCATGGTTTTCAGGGTTAAGGAGAGCGCAATCTGCGGATCGTGGAAAAAGACCTTACATTGAAAAACAGGATCAAATTTATAAAATTTACCCCATTCTTGATTGGGATGATCGAAAGACTTACCAGTTTTTGCCCCAAAATAATTTACCTTACCACCCTTTGGAGGGTATGGGGTATGATTCCTTAGGAGATTTTCATAGCACTCATAAATATGATCCCTCGAAATCAGTTGAGGATTCAAGACATGGTGGGCACGGTCGTGAATGTGGATTGCATTTGGATTTACCTGAGGGACTTGACTTTTCGGTATAATATTACCCCAATAACCTAATTATGATTCTGCCTGATGATAAAACTCGCCTACAAGAACTGATAAAAAAAACCAGGCATCTTTGGAAATTTCTTGATTGCGATGAAAAGAAGAAAAGTATCTTAGAGCTTGAAGCTACGATGTCATTACCTTCTTTTTGGGATAATCAAATAGAAGCAAAACGGGTTAGTTCAGAAGCAAACAGGTTAAAACAGACTGTTGAAAAAATTGAATCGTTTCGAGTGCAGGTAGAAGATTTAGAGGCACTCTCTGAATTATGCGATGAAGATGAAAACGATCTGGAAATGGAGGGCGAATTTATCAGTACATTGGAAACATTACTTGGTCAGGTTGAAGATTTAGAAGTTGAGAGTTTTCTGGGAGAACCATTTGACGATAGACCCGCATTATTGAGTATACATGCAGGAGCTGGTGGGACTGAATCCTGTGACTGGGCTGATATGCTTATGCGGATGTACATGCGATGGGCAGAACGAAGGGGGTTTAAGGTTGAAATGCAAGACCTTCAACCGGGTGAAGAGGCTGGCGTCAGTCGTTGCTCTATTCGCATGGAAGGTTTGCATGCTTATGGGTACGCAAAAGCTGAGCGTGGAGTGCATCGGTTGGTGAGAATTAGTCCTTTTGACTCCAACAAACGAAGACATACCTCATTTTGTTCGGTTGATGTGATTGCTGAGGTGGAAGACGATGACTTGGATATGGATATTCCGGATGACGATCTTCGCATTGACACATATCGATCAAGTGGAAAAGGCGGGCAGCATGTGAATAAGACAGATTCAGCAGTTCGATTGACCCATCTTCCAACAAATATCGTGGTGCAATGTCAAAATGAACGATCTCAGTTAAAAAACAAACAAACTGCGATGCGAGTCCTTAAGTCCCGTATATATGAAAAGGAGCAGGATGAAAAGCGTGCGGAGATGGAAAAGTTTTACGGAGATAAAGGTGAGATGGGGTGGGGGAATCAAATTCGAAGTTATGTTTTTCAACCCTATCAAATGGTTAAGGATTTACGAACTGGGGTTGAGACATCCGGTGTTCAGGCGGTGATGGACGGACAATTAGATCCTTTTGTTAATGGTTGGTTGCGAGCCGGTTGTCCAAGGCAGAGGAACAAGGATATTCAGGTTGAAGATTAATTAATTATTTGTGGATGTGAGCCTAACGGCTGAAGATATTACGGAGCATAAAAAGTATCCGTTATTTAAAGAAAAAACTTGGGTTTGGTCTCCAGATCATTGGTCCTTAGACAGTTCGATCTCATCGACGATTGCCGATTTGGGAAACGCGGCAGTCTCTTTTTACAGAGCAATCGAGTTACTTTACCGGAAATCCTGGTCAAACCAATCGATTTTACGCAATCAAGATTTATGTGTACCATGGGTTGCTAAATACTATGACTCTGGCAAGCCTCAGTGGATGATCGAGCATACCCGTTTAAATACTGTTCGTATGTGCATGCCGGCAGTTCTACGACCTGATTTACTCCCTGTTTCCAATGGACTTGCCTTAACTGAATGGGACTCTGTTCCCGGGGGGATTGGTTTAACCGCACAATTGGAATTTCTGTATCAGTTGGGTGAAGGTGGAGGAATGGTACGGGAATTTGGATGTTCATTAAAGGATGCAGCGAAGCAAATAGGTATAGAAAAAGCGAACATGGCGATAGTGGTGAGTGAGGAAGCTGAGACCTACAGACCGGAAATGGAATGGTTGGCTGATGAGTTGAGCGAGCTTTCGTATTCTATTATCGTTTGTTCACCAGAAGAATTGAAAGTTTCGAAGCAGGAACTACTTTGCCGTGGAAAAAGGATTCATCTCGTTTATCGTTTTTGGGAATTATTTGATTTTGAAAATGTTCCGGTAATGCGAGATTTGGCTGATCTTGTGGAATTAGAACAATTAGTAGTCACTCCGCCCATGGTTCATATACAGGAGGAAAAATTGTCATTGGCTCTTTTTCACCACCATAGATTACAGTCTTTTTGGCAGGAAGTTTTGACCAAGGCGGAATTAAAGATTTTACATGCAATGATCCCACCAAGTTGGATTGTTGACCCGACCGAACTTCCACCGGGTGCTCATTTGGATGGGCCTTTATCTCGAGGTAAGAAATTAAGCAGTTGGATGGATTTGGCTAAGGCATCGAAAAAAGAGCGCTCCCTCGTGTTAAAAGCGAGTGGTTTTCATGAGACTGCATGGGGGGCTCGAAGTGTTGTGATTGGCGACGATGTTTCCGCTGAGGAATGGAGCACAGCCTTACAATCTGCCGTTAGTTCTTATCCTAATCCGATTTCAATTATTCAGGAATTCCGTAAACCGGTCCGTTTGGAGCACCCCGTTTTTAACTCACAAGGTGAGATTGAATTAATGAAGGGAAGATTGCGATTGTCTCCCTATTATTTCATATATGAAGGGCGTGCGAACTGGTCAGGAACTTTGGCTGCATTTTGCCCGGCAGATAAAAAAATTATCCACGGTATGAAAGACGGTGCATTAATTCCCGCGAAATAGAACTTATTTTTGGGCAACTTTTGGGGTTATCCAGTTCGGGTGAGGCGTATGAGCTTCCTCCATGTAGGAAATTAATCTTTGGGCCAAGGCCGGGTGTTCAGATGCGAGATTTTTATCCTCATGAATATCCTGTGATAAGTCATAAAGTTCTATTGTTATATCGTCCATACCTGAGCGAATGAGTTTCCATTCTTCCATCACCACGGCTTGGCGGAAAGTACGCTCATAGAATTCCCAATAGAGATACTTGTGTTTCAATTGCTTGTCGGCATTTCCTCTAAGGGTTGGCAGCAAAGATACGCTGTCTAAATTTTCAGGTTTTGGCGTACCTGTAATCTCGCACGCAGTTGCCATAAGGTCCCCAAAGTAGAAGGGTTGTGTAGAATTTGTGCTACTCGTTATAGTGTTAGGCCACCAAGCAATGGTAGGCACACGTATCCCTCCTTCGGTAAGAGTTCTTTTCATTCCACGTAATGGACCAGCAGGGTTGAACCTTTCTGGATTGTGCTTGGCTTCATTGTGCGGGCCATTGTCAGATGTAAAGATAACCAATGTATTTTCAGCAATTTTTAGTTTTTTGAGCAAATTTAGAATTCGCCCGATATCCTTGTCCATTCGAGTAATCATTGCCGCTTGTCCTTTGTCCTGCTGGGGCCAATCCATTTTTTCGTATATTCCATAATCTGGCACTTCGGCACCATCTCCAAACATTCGGCTACCTTCATTATTTGCGTGAGGAATAGTAAGGGGCAGGTACAGAAAGAATGGATTGTTTTTATTTTTCTCTATCCAGCTAAGAGCTTCCTCAGCAAAAAGATCATGTGAATATTCAACCCGCTTGGTGGCAGCACCCCCAATGAAGCCAGCCCGGGATGTTTTTGAAACTGGTTCTACGATATTTGAAAGCTTATGTTTTTTGAGATTACGCCAAAGGAATTCAGGATAGAAATTGTGAGCGTGAACCTGATTTAGGTAGCCATAAAAATAATCAAAACCTTGCTTTAGTGGATGTCCGGGTTGATTCATCTCTCCTAATCCCCACTTCCCGATTAATGCGGTGCTGTATCCCGCCTCTTTTAGTTTTTCCGCAACTGTAATGTCCTGATCGCGTAGGCTTTGTCGCATCATATCTCCGCCCGCGTTTCCCCGGACATGGGTGTGTCCCATGTGCTGTCCGGTCATTAAGACGCTTCTTGATGGTGCGCATACTGTGGATCCTGCATAAAATCGGGTAAATTTCATTCCCTCTTTGGCCATTTTATCGAGTTCTGGAGTCTTGATCAGTTCTTGGCCAAAGCACCCAAGGTCACCATAGCCAAGATCGTCGGCCATAATGAAAATAATATTGGTCTTTGCATTTGCGAAGGATGCGATAAGCAGAGTGAAGAATGGGATAAGTTTTGAATGAAACATATTATTTTCCTTCCAATTCCTCTACGGTCGTATCGACAAGACGTCCCACATAACCTTGAAAGCGCTTGTCTACTCCTTGGGGAGTACGGGGCATTGACTTAATTATTGGGAGGAGGGATTTCGCTTTATTGTCTAAATGGTCAATTGCATTCATTGCCAACATCGAAGGAAAACATCCATTCTTAATAGGGTCAGCCAGTCTGCCTAAAGTTTTAACGGCAAGAACCTGTTCATTTTTAGATCCAAACCTACCAAGTGCTTCGGCTGCTGTTGCCTGAACATAGGGTGATTTGTCATTTAGGGCATTAATAAGTTCTTTATTAAATGTCTCAGTTCCGGATTTTTTATGAGAAAGGAGTCCAATAGCACCCCAAAATCGAACTGCTGAGTCATTATCCTTAAGCAGTCGTGCTATTTTTGGGAGGTCTTTCTTTTTGAGTGATGTGGCGAGTTCGGCTGCTGCTAAAATTTTTTCAAAAGGGTATTTTTTAGGATCACGGGCAATGTCATAGGGAGTTGATCCAGTAGACCTTGAGTGAATTTCTCCTTCGGGTAGGAATCCGATATCGATTATTCTTTTAATATGGTCTTGGTGAGCCTGACGCATTTTTTTCAGGATATCATAATGTTCTTTAGATTTGGCTAAATTGATGACCTCATCCGGGTCTTTTTGTAAGTCGTAAAGTTCTTCGTCCGGCTTTGTTTTCCAAAAATGGCTTTGTGCCTGATTTAATTTTCCTTCATCAAATAGTTTTTTCCATACCTGTGTGGTTGTTGTCTGGAACATGTAAGACACATGCTGGCCATATGGTTTATGGGGCATGTAATTACGAATATATATATAACGCTCGCCCACAACGGAACGAACCATGTCGTAACGTTCGTCCATACGACCACGAAATCCGTAACCATATTCTTGTTCGTATGTTTCCCATTTACCCATAAATGCATGACCCTGCATATGAGCAGGTGGGTTTTTCCCAGCAAGGCTTAGAAGGGTGGGAGCAAGGTCAACGAATCCAACCCTTCGACTAATACTTCCTCCAACCTTGTAGTCGGAAGATGCTAGGTGTTTCCATTTTTCGGGCACATGCACGATCAGGGGAACATTTAACCCCGAGAAAAAAGGCCATCGTTTACTTCTTGGCATGCCTGATCCGTGGTCACCGTAGTAGAACACGATGGTGTCCTTTTCGAGACCATCTTCCTTCAACTCCTTGAGCTTAGCTCCGACCATTTTGTCCATTTCCGTGATCTTGTCATAATACTGAGCCCAGTCCTTGCGTACTTCGGGATGATCTGGGTGGTAGGCTGGTATGCGAACTTTGGCAGGATCATGTATCTGCGTGTGAGGTCGGGAGCGAATTTTACTTTCATGGGAAATGGTGAAATTAAATATTGCAAAGAAGGGTTGGTCCTTTTTTGGGCGGTTTTTCCAGTCTGCCTTCCGACCACTTTCGTTCCACACTTCTCCTTCTTTCATTAAGTTGTAGTCTTCTTTGGAATTGTTAGTGCAATAATATCCAAGATCTTGGAGATAGGAAGGATACATCTTAAATCCGGATGGAAGTTTTGCCATACTTCTCATATGTTCGGATCCGGTTGAAGTGGGGTACATTCCGGAAATAATGGTGGTTCGAGCGGGTGCACAGACAGGGGCATTGGAAATAGCTCGGGTATAAATCATTCCCTTTGCGGCAAGGGCATCCAGGTTCGGCGTATCTGCATATTTATCACCGTAGCATCCGAGATGCGGTCCATTATCCTCACTTGTGATCCATAAAATATTGGGCAGATCTGCGGCATGGGCAAAATATGAACTGAGAAGGTAAGTAATTAGAATTTTTGAGATCAATTTCATTATTAGTAATTACTGAGGGTGAGGATTCGGTTATTCCAACTGTCGCAGACCCATAAGCTTCCGTCGGGTGCGATGGACACTCCATGGGGACGGTTGAGGATAGTTTTCGGTTTGGCCTTGCCGCCGAGGATAGTGGAAACGGTTTTGGTTTTTGGGTCGTATAAGCGGATCAGGTGGTTATTGTCATCGGCGATTATGATCCGGCCTTTTCCATCAATGCAAAGATGCTTCGGTCCGTTGAAGGTCGCTTGCAACGCGGGGCCGTCCCGCGTGCCCTTTTTGCCAGTTCCTGCTAATGTGTATATCTTTCCATTTGGACGTACCACCCGCAGGGCGTGCCCGTTTCGTTCGAGCACGAACAGGTTGCCCTCGACATCCATTACCGCCGCCCTTGGGTCCATCAAGGGTTGCTCAAAGGTGTGTTTACCGTCAATGGGTTTCCCTTTTTTGCCATTGCCCGCGATCGTACGAATGGTTCCCGATTCGAGGTTGATCGCTCGGATTCTCCGATTTCTAATATCCGCAATGAGAAGGGTTTTCTCATCAGGAGTAAGGCTGATGGAAATGGGCGTATGCAATCTTGCTTTTTCCGCCGGTCCGTCGTCTCCGGAGAAGCCCATTTGGTTAGGAGTTCCAGCAAGGGTTGATAGTCGGTTGTTATTGGCGTTAATTTTACGAACCAGGTTGTTATGGGTGTCAGATATGTATAGAAAATTATTCGAAGCCCAAGCCAAGTTGTGCATGCTACTGAAAACTCCTTTGTCCGCTGAAAGTCCATCGCCAGCATATCCTTTTTTACCGTTACCAGAAAAGGTGTGAAGTTTCCCTTTCTTATCGAGTTTGAGGATTCGTCCACCTTCGTATTCAGCAATATAAGCATTACCTTTGTC
>JABGWU010000040.1 GCA_018645475.1 Opitutia bacterium | reverse complement strand
GTGGAGAAAACTTTGTTACTCAAAAAATTGTTCGAGGTGCGGCATCGATTGCTCAAGGAAAAGCTGAAACCCTGGAACTTGGTAACACGGAGATTGAACGGGACTGGGGATATGCACCTGATTATGTTTTGGGTATGTGGATGATGCTCCAGCAGGAACAGTCAGATGATTATATTCTCGCAACCGGAAAAACTCATAAACTATCTGATTTCCTCAAACTTTCGTTCGAATACTTTGGGCTCGATCACCAGAAACATATAAGGATCAACCCGAAGTTTGTTCGCCCAAACGAACCCGTCAAACTCTGTGGCGATTCATCCAAGGCCCAAAATATACTCGAATGGAAGCCATCTGTGAGCTTTGAACAAATAATAAAGAGCATGTGCGAAGCTGCCGAAAAAATCAATTAACCTTGAAAATCTTAAATATGAGAAAAGATTTTCAACTAAAAGAAAAATTTGCCACTCAAAATAATTTACACTATTTTCGTGTAACATGAAAATAGTGACAATTACGCTAGAAGAAAATGTTGCTAAATGGGCAAAAGTTTGGGCAGCCAAGCACGATTCCAGTCTGTCTCGAATGTTGGGTAACGAATTGAAGGCAAAAATGAACCTCGATCTGGATTACGATAGGGCTAAGGAATCATTTCTGTCAAAAAAGCCACAACTCCTAAGTTCCCTCGGAGATAAATATCCTTCGCGTGAATCTCTCTATGACTGAGAATACTTTTGTTGATACTAATATTTTTGTCTACTTTCGAGATTCTGCGGACGAAAGTAAGCAAATGATTGCTTCGGAGTGCCTTTCAAAACTCTGGAAAAATAGGACTGGGTATATTTCAACTCAAGTTTTGAACGAGTACTTTGTTACCGTAACCAAAAAAATTAGATTACCCATGTCAGCCTCAGATGCATGGAGCGATATCGAAGAGCTTGAGAAATGGAATCCAGTAGATATTGACTTCGATCTTCTCAAGACTGCCTATCAAGCTATTAGTACCTATTCGCTGTCTTGGTGGGATGCTTTAATCATTGCAGCGGCTAAGGTTTGCGGATGTAAGTCCATTTTAAGCGAAGATTTCTCTACCGAAAAAGATTATTTTGGAGTCAGAGTAATCAATCCCTTTGTCTCTTAGCTTGGTTGTTTTCACCGTCACCTCCTTACCCTCCATTCTTTCTAAACTAGGAGACCTTTAGGGAGCTTTCCGTTTTTTCATGTCCGATAACAAGAAAGACAAACTAACTCTTTCGATGAAGGTGCTAAAAGGACCCAAGCAAATTGAGCGGGAAAAGACCGAGACCATCTGGGACCGGTTTGACCGTTTACAGCATATCCTGGCTCCCTTGCGCAAAGGAAAACAAATCAAGCAAGGAGTTTATCGTATCCGAAGAATTGAAGAAATTAACTTTTTTGACTCGAAATAGTTTGAAAATCATAAAATCTGATTTTATGATAGGTATATGAAACACGAAACCTTATCAGCAACTAAAGCTTCAAGAAACTTTTCAGACTTGATCAACAAAACTCTCTACATGAAGCAAACAACTACACTTTTAAGAGGCGGACAACCGGTGGCTAAGGTTATTCCTATTCATGAAAAGACCATTACTGGGGGAGAACTAGCTAAGAGAATAAAAGCTAAAAATCTCACATCTGAGGAAAATGCTGAAGATTGGATGCTACCAGTCAAAGAATTTCTTTCCGCACAGAAACTTCCTGATATTCAGTGGGATTAGTTTTAGATACTTCTATTATTGTTGATGCCCAAAGAGGAAAATTCCATCTTGATTTAATATTAACGAAATTTGCATATACTGATATATTTGTTTCTTCTATAACTGTGTCTGAGCTTTTTCTCGGTATCCATTTTTCGAGAGAGGAATTTAAGCAAAAACGCTTATTTTACATTGAGGGCATTCTTAATGAATTAGTAGTTATAGATTTCGATTACGAATTAGCAAAAACTCACGCTAATATTTGTGCAAAGTTGAGGAAAGAGGGTAATTTAATCGGACCTAATGATCTGATTATTGCTGCAAGTTGCATTCACTACCAACACTCATTGTTAACTTTTAACATCAAGGAGTTTTCTAGAATACCGGATTTATTTTTAGAATCTATCAACTAATCCTACATGCAATTCATTGATTTAAAATCCAGACACCAACTCATTGGTGAAAAAATTAACGCGCGCGTCCAAAAAGTCATGGATCACGGCCAATTTATATTGGGCCCGGAAGTTCGAGAGGTAGAAGAAAAACTAGCTCAATACACAGGTTCCAAACATTGCGTAACCGTATCCAGTGGTACCGATTCATTGCTTATCGCACTTATGGCCTTGGGTGTTGGGGCAGGGGATGAGGTTATCACGGTTCCTTACACATGGATCTCCACTGCGGAGGTCATTTCACTTCTGGGTGCCAAGCCTGTATTTGTGGATATTCGTCCAGATACCTGGAATATGGATGAGAAGCAGCTTGAGGCTACCATTACCGATAAGACCAAAGCCATCATGCCTGTATCCATCTACGGGCAATGCCCGGATATGGATGCCATCAACGAGATTGCAAAAAAATACAACTTACCTGTTATTGAAGATGCTGCGCAAAGCTTTGGTGCTAACTACAAAGGTGAAAAATCCTGCAATTTATCAACCATCGGCAGCACATCATTTTTCCCATCCAAACCACTCGGTTGTTATGGGGATGGGGGTGCCTTATTCACCAACGATGATGAGCTTGCAGAAAAGTTCCGTTGGATTCGTGTCCATGGACAGGAACGCAAACATCATCACCCGATATTGGGTATAAATGGCCGCATGGATACCCTGCAGGCAGCCATCCTTTTAGAAATTTTGGAAGTGTTTCCCGATGAAGTGCAAAAGCGGGAGAACCTTGGTCAAACCTACTCAGAAGGCTTTGCCAACCTTGATGGTCTGGAAACTCCGAGCATTGGAGAGAATAACACCTCGGTCTATGCTCAGTATACGATTCTAGCTGAGCAACGAGAAGAGATTCAACAATCCCTCAAAGAAAAAGAAATTCCTTCGGTTTCCTACTACTCCGTACCTTTACACCTTCAGCCCGTATTTAATAACCTAGGTTATCAAGTGGGAGATTTTCCTGTTGCGGAGAAAGTGGCAAACCAGTGTTTAAGTTTACCGATGAGCCCATACCTAACTCAGGATGATCAGGCAAAGGTGATTGATGCGATTTGTACTTCTTGACGGCATGACGCTTTAATGGCATAATTTTATTATGACAAAATCAACCCTATACCTTGATGATTCTATTCACCAAGCACTTCGCTTGAAGGCAGCTGAGACCAAGCAGTCTATGTCCGAATTAGTCAACGATGCACTCAAGGCTAGTCTGCAAGAAGATTTAGAAGATATCAAATCTTGGCGTGAGAGAAAAGATGAAGAAACTTACGGTTACGAAGAGTTTGTAGAATTACTAAAAAAAGATGGAATTCTATAAGATTATTTTTACAAAAAATGTAAAAAAAGATTTCAGAAAAATTCCTAAACCCGAAGCTTCCAAGATATTAAATGAGATCGCAGAATTGGCCAAAAAG
>JABGWU010000001.1 GCA_018645475.1 Opitutia bacterium | reverse complement strand
GTTTTTCAAAATTCATGGAATTGTCATAAGCAGACCAAACACGGGTAATATTGGTTTATTTTCAAAAATCCAAACTGCGACTTTAAAAAACATAAACATAACTGATGGCAATTTCACTGGAAAAACTGGTGTAGGTGGCCTAACTGGATTAGCTGAGCTGAATTCGACCATTCAAAACTCATCATTCGAAGGAATAGTGCACGGACAAATAAGAGTTGGTGGCTTAGTTGGCAGGCATTCAAATTGTAAATTGCTTAGGTCATTCAGCAAAGGTGTAGTCAACGCAGAGGAATATGAAGTCGGTGGAATAGTTGGAACAAATAATACTAACCAATCGAAAATTATTGATTGTTTCTCGGAAGCAAATGTCAGCGGATCCTTCAAAGTTGGTGGATTGGCAGGACTTAATGTACATGGTGGCTCAATTATTCGTAGTTACAGTAGTGGTTTCGTCTCGAATCTTAACTCTAGTGGAGGCTTGGTTGGGGCAGCAGATTCCAATATAACTGATTCCTTTTGGGACATTAATTCCTCGGGCCTTTCAACGAGTGCCGGAGGAACTGGAGCGGTTGGCAAATCCACCGTGGACATGATGAACCCCTCCACTTTCCTTGATGCGGGATGGGACTTCAACCAAACCAGTGGCACATGGAAGATGATTGCCGGGCAGACCTATCCCCGCCTCGCCTGGGAGACCCTGCCCAACACCACTCCCAGCGATCTTAACTCCACCGCTCCCCTGCAGGTATTGGAGAACCAACCGGTAGGTACTTTAGTCGGGCAGTTCACCGCGGAGGATCCTGACCTGCCCACCACCCTTACCTTCACCCTGGTCGGCGGATCCGATGACAACCACTTCTTCAGCATGGACGCAAACGGAACCCTACGCACCGCCGCCTCTTTGGACTATGAAGCCAACGCCACCCTGACCATACAGGCAAAGGTACGGGACCAGCACAACCTGTGGATCAAGCAGATTTTCATTGTCCAAATCCTCAATGTAGTGGAAGACCTGGACGGAGACGGCACCGAGGATCACTTCGACACCGATGATGACGGAGACGGGTACTCCGATGCCGAGGAGATTGCCTATGGTTCCGACCCAAGGAATGCGAACTCCACCGCTGACACCCTCCCCACCGCTCTCACTTTAAGCAGTCTGGAAATCATGGAAAACCTACCAATCGGCTCTGTTGTCGGGCAGTTCACTGTGATCGACCCTGACATAAATGACTCTCATATAGTGAAGTTTAACGATATCAATGACAACATTTCCCATAATCACCTCTTTACCATCGATGCCAACAACACACTCCGCACTGCGGTAGTCTTTGATTATGAGAATAATTCCTCCACTCTTTACCTACGAGTCAAAGCCAAGCAGAACCAAGTCGGCGTATTTTGGAAATTCTTCACTCTTTCCCTGCTCGACGATCCAAGCGACGACTTCATCCCTCCCTCTGATAATAATCAAACCAGTACGCCCATCATTGACCATAATACCACTGGCGACCACAATGCCACCCAACCTCCTGTAATTGATCAGAATGGGACCACTTTACAAAACCCTTCTACGGATCAAAATGATACTTTAGTTGATCAGAATTCGACTCTGCAAAGAAAAGAATACCTTGCCATTGTGCGGACCCTGGATTCTAGAAATGAACAAAATGGTACTTCAAGGTTGTACGGAAAAATCCTCACGGACGGAGGATCAATCATAAGCGAAAAAGGATTCCTCGTTTCGACTAATCTTCAATTTTTGAATTCTGAACGGATTTCAGGATTAGATCATAATCAAACCGATCAATTCTTTGCAGATTATCAAACAACTCAGAATGGGCAGACATTTTTCTATCGTGCCTATCTTCGTAATAATATGGGCGAATCCTTAGGTATAATCAAAAAAATCTCCACTCCTGCACTTCTTTCTTCAAGCGAACCAAGGTGGTGGAATGAATTGCCCGAAACTGAAGGCGGTTGGCGAACATCCCCCTGGTTTGGTTCCTTCCGCCCCTACCCCGGCGGTTGGTTATACCATGTGGATCTGGGCTGGCTTTTTTCGCATGCAGGAGAAAGTAAGGATCTCTGGCTATGGAATGAACAACTGGGTTGGCATTGGACAACGCAGGGAGTATACCCGCATCTTTTCCTGCACTCCTCCGCAAATTGGCTCTATTTTATAACCAAGCGAAACGGAAAACCCTACTTTTACGACTACACCACCGAATCGCTGAAATAAAAGTTGTTCAGCTTTTATATTTAATAAACGCACTCAATTTAAGGGTGCTTCAAAAAAAGTGTAAAAAAAATTTTACAATTATTTGACTTTATAATAATCTAAATTAGATTGTTTTATGGACTCTATTAAATCCTGGATAGCCCAGGGTAATCTTCCCGCGTTGATTGATAAAACAAATCAAACGGCTGAGCCTATTTTGATTTGTTCAGGAAACTGCAATGCAATTTTGGTCGCGGAAAGAGAATGGAAGGAGATGCAGGAAAAAATAAGAAAACACGATTACCTAAAATCAGTGGAAAAAAACCCGATACAATTTCAAGCAAAAGATCCCCACCAAATGGATTGGCAACAAACAAGGGATGAATCCTACTTTCCTGAATAAATTTGGAGTTTATATCCAAATCTTTGGTTTGCGAGCTATGGAGTGACAGATCTCTCAACCTGCATCAAAAGAGCTTCGACTTGTGGATTACCCGGCATTAATTGGAGCAATTTTCGAGCATATGGCAACGCGTCATCCCATTTCTGCCTCTGGGCAAGAAGTTGGAGAAGGTTCTGCAGGAATTCAGGATTTTCGGGAGCAAGTTTAATCGCGCTTTTAAAAGCACTTATGGCAGAATCAACTTTTTCCTGCTGCCAGTAAGCAATTGCCAGGTTATGGAAAATCCGTGGGTTGGTATTACTGTATGCAGCCGCTTTTTCAAGATTGCGTGTAGCTTCAGCAAGACGGGATCGATCCTCCGCTAAAAGAAGTCCCAGTGAATAATAGGCCTGCCCCCAGGTAGGCTGATAACGAATGGCTTCGCGAAGAAATTTTTCCGCTTCCTTATTCCTTCCCCTTCGACTGAGTAAGGTAGCAAGATTCATTCGAGCAGGAACAAATGTACTTTCCCGTTTTATCGCAGAGCGGTAGTGTTCTTCGGCGAGAATGGGATCGCCTTGATTCTCGGCTAGAATCCCCAGAGAAAGATGAGATTCGGGCCGATCCAGGTTGTGCTCGTATCGGGCTTTCAATTCCCTGAAAACTGATCGAAAAAGCTTTAGGTCTTCATCCGCAAATAATGTGGTAGGACTACGGGAAAGTATTCGGGCAGCTTCCGTTCGTACAGAAACGATGGGATCATTCAACATGCGGACCAAAGAGGCATGGCTCGCATCCGGAGGCAAATCCTCGAGTTTCGATACCGCGGCCACCCGAATTACAGATTGATTGGAATCCAGATTACGACGAGCCTCATCAAAGGATGCATCACTCAGAAACCTGCGCAGGGCAAGCATAGCCCCAGCACGCGTAAATGCGGGAGATTGAGGATCCTGGCAGGCGGCAAGGAGAAGTTTTTCCGCTTCAGGCTTTCCGGTTCGAAACGCATGAAAGGCTTCCGGGTGGCGAACCTCCTTGGGCCGACCAGGCCCTTTGCGTGCTTCAATCGCGTCTGCAGCCCACTGAGGGTCTTTGTCGGCATGGCATCGGTTACAGGCATTGGGCGATCCATGCTTAACCGACAGGTCGGGACGGGGTATACGAATACTATGATCCCTGCGGGCATCAATTCCCATGTAGGTCTTTTCGGGCATATGACACTCCACACACTGGGCTCCTTTTGTACCAGATTGATGAAAATGATGGGCAGGGGTATCAAAACCAGTCGGGTTTTTCTCGTTGGGAACATGGCAGCGAGTACAGAGTTGATTTGTATATGTGTGCAATTTAACGGTATGAGGATCGTGGCAATCCACACATTTGACTCCCTGGTGAAACATTTTACTCTGAATATAGGATCCGTATACATAAACTTCATCATCAATCTGACCATCAACATGATAGGTCGGAACGCTCATATCCGGAGACCAGGGTTGGGTAACCTCGGGTAAGAAGTGATCGAGAAATGGACGACCCGCATGGTGACCAGGATGAACAAATCCACGCCTTGCATGACACTTGGCACATGACTCAATCTGGGCAACATTGGTGCTATTAAGATCGGCAAATCCAAAATTGGCCAAATCACCCCACCCATTACCGGCTTTTGCAAATTCAACATGATCTCGACCTGGACCGTGACAGGATTCACACGCTACATTCATTTCGGAATATGCGGTAGAAAAGGTTTGTTTGGCATCGTCAAATTCCTTACGCAGGTTAGTAGAATGACAATCCGCACACATATGATCCCAATTTTGCATAGATCGTGTCCAAAAGAGTGGATCATCATGTGCAATTTTTTCATCAGGGTATAAATGATACCATTCTCTTTTTTCAACATCCCAACAGGTTGGTAAAACCTGCATTCGACCGTCGGGAAATTTGACCAGGAATTGCTGAAGTGGCTCCCAACCAAAGGTATACGCAATTTCAAAAGTTTCCATTCCCCCTTCCTGGTTGTTGGTTTCCACCATGTATTTCTCCCCTTCTCGAAAAAACTTTGTAGTCACACCATAATTTACAAATTCTGTATTATTAAAGTCTGCACGGACTGTATCAGGACCCGGTAATTCCATTGCATGAAAATGATGAGAATCTTGCCATTTCTCATGCACTCCAGCATGGCATTCGGCACAAGTTTCCGCCCCCACATATTCATCTAAGCGATAATCTCCTAAAGTATCATCACTGGACTGGACATTTTCCACAACATCCTGATTACTACAGGAATAAAAAAACAAGCTCAGCAAGCAATAAAGTAAAAAGCTTGTAAATATTAGTCTATTCTTGAGGAATTTTGGCATGGGTATACGATCAATATGCACAGGTTTAACAATCTGGCAATTCCAAGCGGGCAAACCATACATACCCCTATTATTGAGGATCAAGATAAACTTTCCATGAACCTATATGGAATATACACCAACAACAATTTGCCCCCCTATGATATAGGGGTTTTCCTAGTATAATTCCCTTTTGGTCATTTCACTTTATACTTCACTTATGCCCAGTGTAAAAAAACAATATCTTATAAACAATTTATTTTTGTCCAAAATTCCAGATTAATGACAGATATTAGTTAAATGCATATCGAAAATTTTTTATTTATTTTTTCCTACAATTTATTTTCATTTTCTAAAGTAAAAAACAGGCCAATATTTAAAGAAATTTGAAAAATTTGAACCAAAATATTTTTCTTCTTGGTCACATATTTTTCTTGCATCCAGTAACTATAGTAAACAAATTATTAATATGATTAAACTGTCCGCCTTTGTTTCATTGTTTACATTTTTTCATTTTTGCCATTTTGCGTTTGGTGCTGCCCGTGACTTCCACTCCCAAAACGGTCAAAAAATCAATGGTTCTGTAGTCAAATATTTTGAAGACGGGGACATTCTCCTCAAGCGAACCAAGGATCAACAACTTTTTCGAATAAGCTTGGATATCTTCACCGAGGATGATCAAGCATTTGTCAAAAATAACTTCGCTCCCAATCATGATGCCTTACCAACCTTCAATCGTCCTCTCGCTGACAGGGACTTGGCAATAAATGCTCAATTTATCGACCGAATCATTGAATCGAAACTGAGGTCTTATAACCAACGCCCAAATAAAGAAATTTCAAACGAGACCTTCCTTCGACGTGTTTACCTCAAAATAATCGGACGAATTCCCACATTGGAAGAAACCCAAGAATTTCTGTCTCAGCGAGACCGAAAAGCTAGAGGTCAACTTATTGATAAATTGCTTGCTTCGGAAGGATACAACAAAAATTGGTATATTTATTGGGCAGATATTCTTAGGGCAAAAACCCGTGTGGGCAACCAAGGTTCAGACGGCTATCCATTTGTCCGTTACCTCAAGGATTCAATTACGACGAACAAACCATATGATGATTGGGTAAAAGAGATGCTATCTTCAACCGGACCGATGTGGGAAAGAGGCAATGGAGCAGTCGGCTACTTCTATCGGGATCAAGGAATGGGATTGGATAATATGGCGAACACCGTTCGTGTCTTTCTTGGAACCAGTTTGGAATGTGCGCAGTGTCATGATCATCCTTTTGATCGTTGGACCCAAAAACAATTTTATGAAATGGCCGCTTTCACTCATGGTGTAGGAAGTGTAAATCGCAGGAATGATCAACTTAACGAATTAAACAAGTTGGCCAGAGCGGCAATGAAAGAAAATGAGGAGGATAGAAATCGTCTTCGCAATGCCTTTGATTATGTTAATGATATACTCAAGCCTGGTTTGGATGATTTGGGTAAAGGGCAAATCAGTCTTCCTAATGATTATCAGTATGATAATGCAAAACCAGGCGAGAAGCTTGAGGCGAAAACAATTTTTGGACTGGTCGTTGAATTGGATGAAAACTTAGAAGAAAAAGGGTCGCGTGCTTCTTACGCCAGTTGGCTCGCGTCTCCCGACAACCCTCGATTTTCAACTGTGATTGCAAATCGTCTATGGAAAACCGCATTTGGGTACGGACTGATTGAACCAGTTGATAATATGTACGATGACACTCTTCCCACCCACCCCAAACTGATGCTTCATTTAGAAAAACTCATTGTTGCATTGGATTATGACATGAAGGAATTCCTCCGCATCATATACAACACTCAAGCCTTTCAACGCGAAGCACCGGCACGAGAAATTAATTCCAGGGATTCTAAGGATGAAACCATGCCTCCTGAAGTAAAATGGGTAATTGCCGGACCAAGCCCTGACTTCCCGAAAAGAGGTGCGGCTCCCTACTTTTACCAAGGACCTATTTTACAAAGAATGTCAGGCGAGCAACTTTGGGATTCTTTAGTCAGCTTAAATTATCCCGATTTGGATACACGGATTAATTCGCGAACACCCGAAGATGGCTTCGATCGTTATGTTCGATTTTCTCAAATGGAGGCGGAAGATATTTTCAAAGAGGTCATGGAGAAATACAATTCTCAAAAGGCGAACCGTAATATGGACATGGCCGCAAAACCTATGGCACCTGTAAATGAAAAATGTCCAATTAAAACAACTAAAGATGCTAATCCGAATATAACGGCAATGAATGAAAAAGGGGAAACGGTGGCTTTCTGCTGTAATGGTTGTAAAAATAAATTTATGGCTGCACTTCCCGCTTCTGCTAAAAAGAGTGAAATGGCTTCAATGAAGGCTGCACCGTTAAATGAAATGTGTCCAATCAAGCCTGACCGTAGAGCAGACCCAGATATTACAGCCAAAGATTCGAAAGGTGAAACAGTGGCTTTTTGTTGCAAGGGTTGCGTAAATAAATTTGCTGCCGCTCAACCTGCTATGAATAGTAATATGATTACAGAGAAGGGGATGAATTCGGACAAACCTAGCATTTCCGAAGGCTACCAAAGAAAGGGCACACCTACCAGAGATATGAAATCTCTACGAGCGGCTGAAGTAGGAGATCCAGCTCCAAGAGGCCACTTAATTCTTCAATTTGGCGGTTCACCCAGAGATCAGATACAAGTTTCGCACAAGGAAGCTGCCGTGAACCAAGTACTTGCCATGATCAATGGCTATGTTGAAAAATACCTTGTTAATAATAAGAAGTCTGTGACCTTGAACGAAATTGCTAAAGGTTCTTCAATGGAAGATAAAATTAAATTAGCTTTTCTTGCCATATTACAAAGGAAGCCAAATACTCGTGAACTGACCGATTTTAAAGACATGATCAAACAATTAGATACAGATGACTATCACAAAGATATAGTTTGGACTCTTTTAAACAGCCATGAATTCATGTTTGTCCAATAACAATTAACCGTGTATAAAGAAATATATATTAATTATGAAATCAGACATCACTAAACTAGACGAATTAAACAGAAGAGAGTTTATAACTAGTGCCGCAAAAGCATGCCTGGGGGTTGGACTTTTACCGATGGCGGGTTCTTACATTCACAATAATGTCAGTGCTCTGGAACCCGGATCCCGTCCGGCAACCGCTCGTTATGTCATTTATTTGAACATGACTGGAGCGATGTCTCATCTTGATACATTTGGAACAAACCCAGAGGCGCCAGATATTCAGGGACCTACCAAATCAATTGCCACTTCAGCCGATGGTGTATTTCTTTCCGAAAACTTACCTGAGACCGCTAGGCACATGCACAACTCCGCCATTATTAAAACAATGGTTACCAGTCAGGGTGCACATGAACAGGCCAGCTACTTAATGCATACCAGTTACCTAAAACGAGGTACAATTGCACATCCAACTTTTGGAAGCTGGGTTTCTAAACTCTCAGGTAATATCAACACCACGATCCCTTCGAATGTGCAGATTGGTGCCAATCCAGCTGGTGCAGGATTCCTCGAGTCCAAATATGGCCCCCTTCCTATCGGTAACCCATCAGCAGGTCTTGCTAACAGTAAAGTTGCTGATTATTTAGACGAAACTCGGTTTGGTGGAAGATTAGCAATGGCTCAGAAAATGAATGCGTCTTACCTCAACCAGTATGACCAAAAGCAAGTTCGGGCTTACTCAGATCTTTATAAAGACGCAATTAAACTTATGCGTAGTGAGGATTTAAAAGCCTTTGATATTACACAGGAACCAGAGCAAATGCATGAGCTTTATGGTAAATCAAATTTCGGACAAGGTTGTTTGTTGGCTCGGAGGTTGGTTGAAAATCAAGTCCGTTATGTCGAAATTAGCCGCGGTGGTTGGGATACCCATGATAATAACTTTGAATCTGTAGCAGAAAATTGTGCAGATATTGACAAAGCATTAAGTGCTCTTCTTTTAGACCTTGAAATGAGGGGATTACTCAAGGAAACAATGGTCGTGCTCACCTCGGAATTTGGTAGAACTCCTAAAATCAATCCACGCGATGGTCGTGATCACTGGCCTTATGGTTTCACAGCTTTTCTCGCAGGTGGTGGAGTGAAAGGTGGAACTGTTTACGGCAAGATGGACAAGGTTGGAAGAAATCCTGCGGAAGGTAAGTTTATTGATCCTGCATCACTGAACGCAACCATTGCCTATGCAATGGGTTTACCTTTAAAAGATGTTCAATACTCTCCTTCAGGAAGACCGTTTACAGTCGCCCATGATGGTAATCCATTAATGGATGTATTGGCGTAATTTAATACAACATTAAGATGGCGGGACGATGGGCTGTTTTCCTTTCGGTTCTTGTATTACTTTTGCCTGTAATTCGGGCTCAGGAAGCTTTTAGGACTTTTACAACGAATACAGGACAGGCTTTCGCGGGAAGACTAGTAAGTTATGAAGGTCAGACTTTCTATATTGAAGGAAAGGACAAAAAACTTTACCCCGTTCCGTTCAAACAACTTTCTGCGAACGATCAAAAGTACCTGATTCAAGTTGCTCAATTAGGAAAAGTTCCCAAAGGAGACCCAAGAACACTTAATAAAAAAGATCCCTCCCCTACTCCATCAACTGACGAAACTGCTAAAGATTCAGATTCAACTGAAGAAAAAATTGTAGCAAAACCTGCCCCAAAGCCGAAACCAAAGTTGCGTTCGGGCTCATTTTTTGCTTACAAACCCGTAAACTTAGGCCAAGACCCAAGTTTAGCTCTAGAATCTAAACAAGTTTCCGTACTCCCTGGTCCGGATGAACCTGTTGATTTCAAAAGGCATGTGTTACCTATTTTAGAAGAGCGTTGTAATAGTTGCCATAATGCACCCTATGATAAAAATGGCAGAACCATTCATCCAAAAGCAGGACTTCGTCTTGACACCTATGAATGGGTTATGAAAGGAAATTTAGATAACACTGTGGTTGAAGCAGGAAATCTCGAGGATAGTTATCTATACGAAGTTATCACTCTAACTGAAGATGATGATATGTTCATGCCTCCCAAAGGAGGTGCCCTGACTCCGGAACAAATTGATGCCATAAAACGTTGGATCGAGGAAGGTGCAAAACCATCTGCCGGAACTGCTGATACTACGAGTGATATGACTAATGGAATTAGTTTCCATGATCATATCTTCCCTCTTCTTGAAGAGCGTTGCCTGGATTGTCACGGTGAACCTTATGTTAAAAACGGCAGAACGATACATCCTAAGGCAGGACTCCGTCTGGATACTTATGAATGGGTTATCAAAGGAAACTTGGACGGAACGATTATTGAGAAAGGTAATTTTGAAGAAAGTACATTATTTGCAGTAATTACCCTTGATTCGGACGATCCCGAAATTATGCCCCCAAAAGGGGATCCTCTTACAGAAGAGGAAATAAATATGGTCAAACAATGGATTACGGAAGGAGCGAAGGAAAACCCCACGGACACATTTGATAAACCTGTAGAAAACAATGTAGAAATTGCTTCTGATGGTGTTAATAAAAAAGAATCGATAGTTGATTTGCTAGCAAAGCGTTTGAAAGCTCCCTCAAAACCCCAAATGGAAGCAGCACAAAAATCCGGGGCTTTGGTTACTTTACTTTCAAACAGACATTCCATGATTAGGGCTGAATTCTCATCCGGACCGAATTTAATCAAAGATGATGCAATCGGTGCACTCTCTGGAATAAAGAATAATATTTCACATCTTGACCTATCTCGTACTTCGGTAACCGATAGCGTGCTCGGAGAGGTAAAGAAATTCAATAATTTAACTTGGCTTAATTTAAAAGATACTTCCGTAACGGATCGCGGTATCCAAAACATTAGTAAAATGCCTTATCTTACCTACTTAAATTTGGTAAGTTCTAAAATTTCCGACAATAGCATTGAAACCCTTGCATCCATTAAAACCCTTCAGGAGGTTTACCTTTGGAACTCGGAAGTTACGGAAAATGGGATAAAACGTTTACGATCTGCCCTTCCTGACGCCAAGATTCTTTTCTAAGTTAATTATAATCTATTGCTCATTCTCGTATTTACTTTGAGAATAAGTTAGATTTTAAATTAAATGTATTTAGTTTGTAAAGTATGCCCACGAACACAAAAAAAAGAACACAAGTATCCGTATCGCTAGATGAGCAGGAAAAATCGGTTTTAACGAAACAGTCTTTTCGTCAAAATCGTTCAGTTTCTCAAATTATGCGATTCGCGATTAAAAAATACTTAGATGGGGTGGAAAATTCATATATGAAACCCATTGAAGAAGATTCGGTTGAGCAAATATTTCTAAAACTTGGGTCACAATTAGCCAAAAATGCAGATATTCTTTTTGCACTTAAAACCATATTAATTGAAGCAAAAGTTCAGAACGATCAATTGTTCCCATGCTATTTTTCTGACAACGCAACTGCAATTACTGGATATGATAAATATGATTTACTCGATCCTACTTTCTTTATTTCTCGAATTCATTCAGATCATAAACCTGAAGACATCTTTCGATTAAAAGTGCAGGAGGATTGCTGGGAACATTATTTTAAATTCAAAAAACCGCATGGGGAATATTTTGATACAAGGATTTCCTTTCAGAAATCAGAAGGGGAAAGATTTTTAGCAACTTGGCAATTCCTCCCTTCTTAACCAAAGTTTTTCTTCTGCAGTTGCGGATATTGATAGTTTGCAATAGATATAGATTTTGACTTTCACAAAATTTGTAGTCCTATTCCTTTCGTTATAATGATCTTAATCGTCCTCCAATCTTATCAACTATTAAAATTTATTAAATATGACTTTTAATGTAGGTACTGTACGGAAAGACTTCCCAATCTTATCTAAATACAATCGCGGAAAACCACTGGTATATCTTGATAATGCAGCATCTTCTCAAAAACCAAGTTGCGTAATTGACTCCTTAGCAAAGTATTACCAAGAACAGAACTCAAATGTTCATCGTGGAGTGTATGCATTGGCTGAGGAAGCAGAAATAGAGTACCAACAAGCAAGAAAAACTATTGCGGATTGGATAAATGTTAGTGCCGAGGAAATTATATTTGTTCGAGGAGCAACGGAGGCTCTGAATTTAGTTGCGCATTCTTTTTCAAAATCAAACCTAGTTGATGGCGATGCAATTATTCTGACCGAGATGGAACATCATGCCAATATTGTACCCTGGCAAATGATCGCGAATGAAAAAAACCTTAAAATAAAAGTGGTTCCGGTATTAGAAGATGGTTCCCTTGACTTGGAAAAACTAAGCGTACTCATGGCTGAGCCAGATTCCAAGATTTTGTCTGTTTGTCACATTTCAAACTCTCTTGGAACTATTAATCCAATTGAGCAGATTATAGAGGAAGCACATACTCGTAATATCATAGTTGTTGTTGATGGAGCACAAAGTGTTCCTCACACAAAGCTCGATTTAAAAAAAATGGATTGCGACTTTTTCGCTTTTTCCGGTCATAAAGTATTTGGACCTATGGGAATAGGTGTGCTGTATGGTAAAAAAGAACTTCTCCAAAATCTGCCTCCCTACCAAGGTGGCGGTGATATGATTGATCAGGTATCCTTTCAAGGGACAACCTTTGCACCTTCCCCCCAGCGATTTGAAGCCGGCACACCCAATGTGGCTGGTGCCATCGGACTGGCATCTGCTATTAAATACCTGGCGAGACATGACATGAAGGAACTCGCACAGCATGAAGATTCACTTCTTCAATTCTCCCAAGCTGAACTTCAAAAGATTAATGGATTAAAAATTCACGGTAATGCCAAAGAAAAAGTTGCTGTTATTTCTTTTTCTATCGATGGAGTTCATCCCCATGATTTAGCCACTCTTTTAGACTCAGAGGGAATCGCAATCCGAACGGGGCATCATTGCTGCCAACCATTAATGAAATCTCTAGGCGTTTCATCGACAGCTCGGGCATCCTTTGCCTTCTATAATACGATCGAAGAAGCAGAATGTCTCGTGGAAGCAGTTCGAAAATCTGCTACAATTCTTCAATAATTATATTTTAATTCTGCTGCTCGCAATTTTCTTATTTTTTAAACCAAGGTGAGCGGGAATTTTTCTGAATTTCATTATCTACTGCGATCATTCGTTTCTCTAATTTCGCAACTATCTCCGGTTTTTCTGAGGCTAGATTATTTGTCTCCCCCAAGTCCTGAACTAGGTCAAATAACATTACTTCCTTTTTTATCGGAGCCTTCCCTCTTTTTTTCTTAATCAGTAATTTCCATTTTCCTTGTCGAATGCCTTCCACTTCCCCTCGAGATGTATAATGGATGAATTCATTCCTATTAGACTTTCCCTTACCAGTTAGGAGAGCACTCGCATCAACTCCATCGATCTTTGTTCCTTTTGGTAAAGACTTCCCCGTAATCGAAGCAAATGTGGGCAGCAAATCAATAGTCCCCATTAATTCATCACAAACAGTATTGGAAGGGATTCCTGGACCACGCATAACACAAGGTACTCGTTGACCGCCTTCAAAGGTTGTGCCCTTTCCGTCCCGTAATGGACCCGCTGATCCACCATGGTGGGCAAAGGATAACCAAGGACCATTATCAGTCGTGTAAATGACATATGTACTCTTTGAAAGATTTAGCTTATCGAGGGCATCAAGAATTCTACCCACTTCAGAATCGATGTGCTCTATCGTGTTGGTGTAAGCATTTTTAGGGTTTGGATCTCGAACCTCATCAGGAACATAAAGCGGGATATGCGGCATTGAATGCGGAAGGTAAATAAAAAAAGGTTTGTTCTTATTTGCTCTTATAAAATCAATCGACTTTTGCGTGTAACGTCTCGTAACGGTTCGTTGATCAACTGGTAATTCAATAATCTCTTCATCTTCAAACAAAGGAGTTTTCCACTTGGTAAGAGTAGATTCAGGATCATTCCAAAGAATATCCATCCCCCCTGCTCCACCTTTAGGTTTACCTTTATTATCAGGATGGTTCATATCATTCGAATAAGGAATTCCAAAATAGGTATCAAAACCATTTGAGGTAGGGAGAACTTCCTTATGATGCCCAAGGTGCCATTTACCAAAGCAGGCAGTAGCGTACCCCATTGATTTAAAATGGTCGGCCATCGTGAATTCTTTTGGGTTTAGCCCCTTAGTTGAACTTGGAAATAAAACATGTTGATGCATGCCCACTCTTTTGGGGTAGCAACCAGTTAATAAAGCCGCACGCGAAGGCGTGCAGACAGGAGATGCAACCATAAAACTTGTAAATTTCCTACCCTCTTGAGCAATGCGATCAATGTTGGGCGTTTTTATTTTCGTAGATCCAAAGCAACTCAAGTCACCATATCCTTGATCATCGGCAAAAATAATAACTACATTTGGACGATTTTTGTTCGCAAAAACAGACATGCAAAAGATAAAGATTCCGAGTAAAGTTGAGTTTAAGAATTTTGTCATAGATTAAATTCATTCACATGATTTTTTTATTGAATCAAGGGATTAAATAAAACTTTTTAAATTTAATCTTATCAACTTGAAAGCTATTAGTACATAGGGGTATAATAAAATCTTTTTTTAGCATATTCTATTTCGAACACTTACCATTTATGAAAACCTTATCATTTACCTTATTATTATTACTTTCCAAAGTATGCCTTTGGGCAGAAGAATCGAATTTTGCCAATCAAACCATTGATATCGGAATTGTCGTTAAGGACATTAATAAATCCCTTCAATTTTATAAAGGCATCGTTGGATTTGAAGAAAAAGAAGGGTTTCAAGTAGGTGGCAGTTTTCCTAAACTCGTGGGTCTGACCGATGGAACGGATCTTAAGATTCATGTCCTAAGATTGGGGAACGAAGAAACAGCGACGAAACTAAAATTGATGCAGGTTCATGGTAAAAAAGCTACCCGAGTTGTAAAACAATCTTATATCCATTCAATTGCTGGTATTTCCTACCTGACTATTTTCGTGAAGGATGTGGATAAAGTTCTAAACAATGCACTCAAAAATGGATTCAAACCACATGCAAAAAGCCCGCAAATCTTACCCAAGGGTCTACCCCAAGATGTTTGCCTGCTCATGTTAAAAGATCCAGATGGTAATTTTGTTGAAATCGTGGGCCCCCTCACCAAAAAACTTAAAACAAAAAAATAAAAAATTCGTTACATATGATTCATGCTGAGACCAGCTGAATCAAATTTTCGAATCACTTACCATGTTAATTTAAATTGTAGGCATTGCGATAAGCTATGAAAGTAATTTTGCATTCGATGTTTGGGAAATTAAAAATAAGCTTTTATTTCTAGTTAAAATTTTATCTGAAATAAGCTCACCCAGTTTACGGCACAGGACAAAATTTCCAATGAATACAAAATTCTACCTTTTCTATTCTTGGCATAATATTTGCAAACGCTTAAAGTATAGCAGGTTTTTTTTCATCTACGGTGTCTAAATCTACTTTTTAAAACTATAAATTGTCTCAAATTTGAAACTTCTCACTATTGAACTATAATTTTATCAAATCTCTTAATTGTAACTTGGCGGAAACAAACATGAATAACACAAACAAACCTTGGTATAGGAAAAAATTTACTAAAGATAAAAACTCCAATGAGTTTTCTTCTTTTCGTACCAATCCTCCTGGGAATTCAAATCATAATTTGGACCAAGAGTCTTATGTCAGTGATGATTTGACCAAAATATTATTTCTCAGCAAAAGAGGAATGTCACGATCCCCCCTTGCGAGAGAAATGATGCGATCTCTCCTCGAAGGAACTCAACTTTTTGGTCGTGTGCGCTGTGCATCCCGCGGAGTTTCACAAGCCTACGATCAATGTCCTATTGATGCAAGAATGAGCAAATTTTCATCCAAGCTTGGTTATTTCTTACAGGGTTTTTCAAGATTTGTGACAATTCCTGATTTAGCGAGTGCCGATATTATCGTTACTCTCGATCACGAAAGCGAAGAATTTGTACAAGCACATCAATCATATGTACGAGGGATTTCACAACCTATTGGAATCTATTTTGCACAAGGTAGCCTTCCTTATGTACAAGATCCTTATGAAAGAGGGGAAGATGTAGATGATCATTACGACGAAATCGTTTCATCTATTGAGTATGGTTGTTCAAAATTGTTTGCCCAACTTCCTAGTCTGATTGCATTGTAAAATTGGAGAAGGTTATCATTACCTTCTCGCCCTGCTTAGTCTTTCTTTAGGCATTGCTTACCTTAAGTTTATATATATAATATTTTTTTGGTGGGATAGTTACGGGTATTCAATTTTTCTTATTCTTGCTCGTACTTGTCTAAATTGCCGAACTATTTATTGGTTTTGCAATACAACTTTTGTTCGTATCCTGCGTTCGGGGGTTTCAATTTACAGGATTTTATTATGAACATAGATGATACAAAAAATAGTGCGGGACAAAATGACAGTAATTCCTTGTGCGGAGTTTTTAAGGAATACAGTGCGGGAATTAAACAAGCATTAATTGAGCAATCTTACACAAAACCTACTCCGATTCAGGAACAATGTATGCACCCAATTTCTGAAGGTAAAGATGTGATAGGGATTGCGCAAACAGGCACTGGAAAAACTGCAGCGTTTTCCCTTCCTCTTCTTGAGAGAATGATTGCCAATGACAAACAATTCAAAACAAGAAACCCAAAAGTGTTAATTCTCGCCCCTACCAGAGAACTGGCATCTCAGATTGGAGAAAGTATTGAAAAGTATGGTAAAAACCTGCCCTTTCGGCATACCGTAATTTTTGGTGGTGTGGGACAAAAACCTCAAGTCAATGCATTGCGCAGAGGCGTTAATATTTTGATAGCTACTCCAGGTAGGTTAATTGATTTAATGGACCAAGGCTATGTACATTTAGAGGATTTAGCCTGCTTTATACTGGATGAAGTTGACCGAATGTTGGATATGGGTTTCATCCATGCGATTCGTAGAATTCTTAAAGTTGTCCCTCAGGATAGACAAACCCTGTTTTTTTCGGCAACAATGCCTCCATCGATGGAAAAGCTCGCCCTTTCCATGGTGCGTAAAAATCCAGTAAGGGTAGCTATCGCACCAAAAGAACCCACTGTTGATCGTATCAATCAGACTCTTTTTCATGTCCCTAAAAATAATAAAATCAACCTTCTTCTCAAATTATTGGAAAATTCTGACTTAGAAAAAGTTGTAGTATTTACTCAAATGAAACATATGGCTAATCGGGTTGCGAAAAAGCTTCAAGGGAACGGTTTTCCCTGTGCTGCGATTCACGGAAATAAAAGCCAATCCGCTCGTACTAAGGCACTACAAGATTTCAAGACCGGTTCATCCAGAGCACTTATTGCTACAGATGTCGCAGCCAGGGGGTTAGACATAAACAAGGTTACTCATGTAATTAATTTTGATCTCCCCATAGAAGCTGAAACATACGTACACCGTATTGGTCGAACCGCTCGGGCAGGAGCGGATGGAGAAGCCATCTCTTTTTGTGGAAGGGATGAAGTCGATCAGTTAAAAAGTATTGAGAAATTACTTCGGAAACCTATCCCTGAAAAAGAAACTCCTGAACTGCCAAAAGTAGAAAGTCAAAATAGGGATGATGAATTCTCCAACAGAAGAAGACCTCCACAAAGAAGATTTTCAAGAAAACCGAATTCAAATAACCCATCTGTATCAAAGAGAAGTCCAAGGAATCGTTCAAGAAATCGACAATCATAATCTTTCATGATTTGATACGGTTCTCTTAATTTTGAAATTATCTGAATTAATTATTTAGAAACTATCATCTTACATTTTTTGTTTGAAATAAATAATTACAGCTAACTTTTTCCAATGTGCTCGATCTGTCAATCGATTGTAAATTCTAAGTTTTTCTAAAGTGTCACCATCCTTACGATCCTAGTTGTAGGAATAGTAGTTGATGTACAGAATTCAAAAAGTTTACGAACGAAAACGCGGTTATTCTTCAGGCATTGGATTCTCTTATTTTCCCATGCCCCATTGCTTGAGTAAAATCTTTCATATTTAGGGAATAGAAGAATAATTGGGCTTTGCTTTTGCCTAATTTCTGCAAATCCTTCATCATTAAAATTTACTTAATTAAAATGGCTGAAGAAGAAAAACAATACGACTTTCTCGCAATCGAGAAAAAATGGCAAAAATTTTGGGAAGAAGAAAAAACTTTCCTCGCAGAGGATAACTCAGAAAAAGAGAAGTTTTATGCGTTGGATATGTTCCCCTATCCTTCAGGTGCTGGATTGCATATCGGTCACCCGGAAGGCTATGTCGCCTCAGATATACTCGCTCGTTATAAAAAAGCCTGTGGGTTTAATGTGCTTCATCCTATGGGATGGGATGCATTTGGGTTACCGGCTGAACAATACGCGATTAAAACAGGTACCCATCCATCAGTCACCACGCAGGCAAATGTAGACAATTTTAGACGCCAAATTAAAAGTATAGGATTTGCTATTGATTGGGACAGAGAAATTAATACAACTGACCCGAACTACTACAAATGGACTCAATGGATTTTCCTCAAACTTTTCCAACGAGGACTAGCTTACGTAGCCGAGAAACCAGTTTGGTGGTGCCCAAATTTACTGGCCGTTCTCGCCAATGAGGAAGTAGTCGATGGGAAATCTGAAGTCGGTGGACACCCTGTTGAAAGACGAAACCTCAGACAGGTTGTATTGCGCATAACCGCATACGCAGAAAAACTTATTGCGGGTTTGGATGAGCTTGATTGGCCCAACTCAACGAAGCGTCAGCAAAAAGCATGGATCGGACGATCCGAAGGAGCAGAAGTCCAATTTGTAATCGAAGGAGCAGATGAGGCGCTGAAAGTCTACACTACCCGCCCTGATACTCTTTACGGAGCGACATACATGGTTGTTGCCCCTGAACATCCGCTTCTTGATAAACTGGTTATTCCAGAAAATGAGAATGAGGTAAAAGCTTATATCCAAGCTGCTGCTAAAAAAAGTGACCTCGACCGAACGGACCTTGCAAAGGATAAATCAGGAGTATTTACAGGAAGTTACTGCCTCCATCCACTAAGTGGAGAAAAAGTTCCTGTCTGGGTCGCAGATTATGTTCTCATTACTTATGGAACGGGTGCAATCATGGCCGTACCGGCCCATGATGAAAGAGACTTTGAATTTGCGGAAAAATTCGCAATTCCAATCAAACGAGTAATCGCTCGCGTAGATGGAGATGAAGAAAAATCAAAGCTTCCCTATTCAGGATCGGGGATAATGGTTAATTCGGCTGATTATGATGGACTGGAAGCTGATAAATGCAAAGCCCAGATTATTTCAGACCTTGAAGCAAAAGAAATTGGTAAAGGTGCAGTGAATTATAAATTGCGTGATTGGATTTTTTCACGCCAGCGCTATTGGGGTGAACCGATTCCTTTAGTTTGGGTATCCCGGGAGGATTTTGAAAAGGCCAAAATGACTGAAGGGGCAATTCGTGATCTTTTACCAGAGGAACCCGTGACTTCAGATAAAGATGGGGTCACATTATACGCTCTTCCCATTCCTGCTTCTGAACTTCCATTAAAATTACCAGAAGTAGAAAAATACCAACCATCTGGAACGGGAGAAAGTCCGCTTGCGACCATTCCCGATTGGCTCAACATTTGGTATGATTTGGCTACAGGTTTAGCAATCTCACAAAACGAAGCAAAACCAAATGGCGAAAATTGGGTATCTGCAACCCGTGAGACAAACACAATGCCCCAATGGGCTGGATCTTGTTGGTACCATTTACGCTATCTCGACCCCAATAATACCGAGCATTTAGTCGATCCGGAAAAAGAAGAATATTGGGGAGGGCCTGACTTCTACATTGGTGGAGCGGAACATGCTGTTCTACACTTACTCTACGCTCGGTTTTGGCATCGATTCCTACACGATGAAGGTGTACTCGCTCATCCCGAGCCCTACAAAAAACTTTTTCACCAAGGATTAATTCTTGGTGAAGATGGTAATAAGATGTCAAAAAGCGTCGGTAATGTGGTGAGCCCAGATGTGGTCATTAATGCCTACGGAGCCGATTCTCTCCGCCTCTTTGAAATGTTCCTCGGTCCATTAGAAGCAGTAAAGCCTTGGAGTGAGAAGGGAATTGAAGGCGTTCATCGATTTTTGAAAAAAGTTTTCAGGGAAGCAAATTCTGCTCATAAACATTTAGTCGGCGAAGAAAAGAACCCTGAAACTCTTCGCCTGCTTCATGAGACGATTCTCAAAGTGACTGAATCCATAGAAGACCTTCGTTTCAATGTAGCCATTTCACAAATGATGATTCTCGCAAATCACCTACAAAAAGTTGAAAGTTTTTCGATTGAAACCATCAAAACATTATTACAACTTCTCGCTCCTCTTGCCCCTCACTTATCAGAAGAATTATGGGAAAAAGTCGGCGGCACGCCATCCATTGTGAACCAAGCCTGGCCCCAAGCTCGAAAAGAACTTTTAGTGAGCGATGAAATAACCATTGTGTTCCAAGTGAATGGTAAACTTCGTGGAGAATCCAAGTTTTCAAAAGAAGCCACTAAAGAAGAAATTATTTCCAAAGCAAAAGAACACGAAAAAGTATTAGCCTTCACGACAGGAAAAGAAATCGTAAAAGAAATTTATGTCCCAGGTAAACTCGTAAACCTTGCGGTGAAGGGCTAATTATAAAAGGATAAATTATTTAAGTATGATATGTGTAATATTTATTATATAACCGAATATTCGCTCAAATATGAGGTGAAATAAAAACTTTTTTATAACCAAATAATTGTGAGTAAATTCCTACCTGACAACTTTGACGCTAATAAGCCGCTCGTACTCATTGCGGGACAAGGAACCTACCCTATCCTCCTCGCCCAACGTGCGAGATCAGCTGGAGTTAATGTCAGACTGATCGAATTGGGTGGTGAGACATCAAAGGAACTTGTCGAATCCTTTCCCGAATATGAACGGTCCGCAGTCAAGGTCGGGCAAGTCGGTAAATTACTGAAAGAATTAAAAAGGTTCAATGCGGGCTATGTGGTAATGGCAGGACAAGTTACACCCGGTAAACTCTTTCGCGGTCTCCAACCCGACCTCAAAGCTATTCGTATGCTCGCCGGTTTGGATCGGAAAAATGCCGAAACTATATTTGGTGCGATTGGAAATGAAATCGAAAATATTGGCGTCCACTTACTCGATGCACGTGTCTTTATGGATCAAGACCTAGCCGATGAAGGCGTTATGGTAAAAGGTAAAGAAAAAATCGAGGCCAAACACCTTGCTCATGGAATCGAGATCGCACGCGAAAATGCCCGACTCGATGTTGGACAGGGCGTTGTCGTGAGTCGAGGAACAGTTCTTGCAGTTGAAGCCTTCGAGGGAACAAACGCGATGCTCGACCGAGCTGGTAACTTTGGTGCCAAAAATTGCTTATTTGTAAAACTAGGAAAACCGAATCAAGATACTCGCTTTGATGTACCTGTATTTGGTCACCAAACTCTGAACGAGATGAAGAAAGCTGGTATAAAAAATACTGCTATTGAATCCAATGCTGTCCTGCTGTTGGATAAAAAAAACCTTTTTTCGGCAGCAAAAAAATGGGGACTCGGGATCGTAGGAATTTAAAAAGATCAAATCTCACCCCCAACTCAATTTTTATATAACCAACATTTTTAAATTGGTGACTTCTGTATTCGCCGTGCATCGTAAGCTCAGTAACATGACCTTTTTTAGGTCCAGGTGGGTATCCTCGCACCGCTCTTAGTCTTCCGATTTACGGCTTGACTGCAAACGACATTCGATAGATTCCCGTTTTAATAGGAGTAAGGAAAAGAACCAAGAAAACTTCTCGCATGAAACAGAAGTCAAAAATAAACTATAAATTTTGCCGTTACAGGTCAAGTGGTTCTTCGGTGCGGTGCAAACTTAATTTTAATCGATTAAAGTATTCCTAATAATTGTCGAACTTCTAGAGTACAGCACATCATAAAGCTCAGCCTTCCCCTCTTTCACCACCTTTAAAAGACCATTATCGCCATCCTTAATTACAACTTGGCGAACCAATAAATATTTGGAGGAATAATCTTCCAAAACTCCGGCTTCTTTTATTAATCCATTGCTTGATTTTCTTTCCACCACAATTGGTTGGCCTCGATATTTTTCCAAGATTGGTTCCCAGGCATTGGGAACCAGTTCTGTTAAACCACTCCCAATTTCATTCATTCGAGTATCTGCATTTTTGACTTTCGCAACGGAAGAATCCTTGCTTATTGCACCAATTATAGTTTTAGCAGCCTGCCCAAATGCATCTCTCAACATATTATAGATATTAAGAACTAGTCGAAAAAATTTGTCCTTAAAAGATGGATTTCGAATACGAACCAATTCCTTTGACCATAAATTACCCGCACGAGTGTCCTCTTGAGGTGCGGGTCTAATAATAAATGGGATTTTATCAACTTCATGAGGATGAAGAACTAGGGAATTAACTATGCCAAAAGAATGTTTTTGAGGATCTTTATATAATAATTCAATCCCTTGGGCAAAAATTCGAACTTCACCTGACTGCCAGTTGTCTGTTCCATGTGGCAAAAAAACATTACAACCATCCAACTTTTTCAAGCAATGATCACGAGCCCGCCTTTTAAGCACAGTTCCAAATAATGCTGACATAAATAAAAAAACCAGTGGTAACCAAAACGCTAAAGACTCCATGATTTAACTGACTTTGCGTAAGATTGTTCGAAAGACGAGAGAATTTTTACTAATGTCTTGCATGAATGCGATTCTCTTGTTTGCATAGGTTTTCCCTAATTGCCCTTTGTCTTGAAAATACTTCCTTATTTTTACATTTGCACTTTGCTTTTTCTTTTTTTGAACAGTTGTTCGGAAGAAAAACCTGTTGCCCCCAAAAACGCAGCTAAATCGAATAGCCAAGGAGAATTAAAACCCAAACCAAAGATTGTCACATCTTCCCTCGACTTCCCTAATGTCTACATTGAAGAATTGGATCAATCTCAGGAATTTTACAAGGAGCAACACGAAACCAGCTTCAGTTTTGTTTCCAAGAAAAATTGGTTTAGCTATACTTCAAGCAAAGACGGAATTCTGACTAAAATTCTTCTTTTTGGAAAACCGAATTTTCAACCATCAGACCACTATGGTAACTCAATGCATGGATTCCTGAGAGAGGGAAACCCAGATAATGGCCCAAAATATGGTGAGTGGGACTTGTCTCGTGATGACATTGTTAATCAGATTGCGGCTCAAGGTCTAAGCCCGAGAGATGCTGGATGGATCACGATTAGAATGCGTGGTGAAATTCCTCAAATTGCAGGAAAAACCTACTTTTTAGTTTGTGAAAAAATCACCGGAGGAAAACCATGGTTTGGTGCTTTCGCTTTCGGAGAGGGTAATCCATACATGGCAGGTAAGTTTTGGCTTCACCCCGACCACGATCTAGTTTTTAGGACATATGTAGGCAAAACCCCAAAACAAGTTGCAAAAGAACAGAGAAATGAATCAATTATTGAGGAATTAGGTGTGAATACTGATAATATTACACAAAATCCTGCAGATCTACCCACATCATTACCAACATCTCAAACTCCTGGTGACAGAGTCGTTTTGAAAAATATCGAGCCAACGGCTGACCCTGAATTGAAAACTAATGAATCGAAGTTAGCTCCAAATGTTCCACCTGAAAAGTCTACAGAATCAGTTGTTGAACAAGTTGAACAATTAAATTTGATTCAAGTCCCAGATCAAAATACTAAGGATCAGAATAAATCAAAAGAAAAAAAGAGCCTGTTCAATAGACTCTTTAATAAAAAGTAAGGTTCTAACGAATTTCCCTAACTAGATTACTAACAAATTAACTAGGCTGTAAAATGCCTGCGAATTGCAAGTAAATCGAAAAAATGGTACCAAAGGGCGGACTTGAACCGCCGACCTCCGCGTTATGAGTGCGGCGCTCTAACCAGCTGAGCTACTCTGGCAAATTTCAGTTTTAAAAATACCCATTTAAACAAAATCGTCAATAATAAGCTTAACTTGGTATAAAACATATCTTTACTCTTTACCATTTTCAACATTCGACAATGATATGTTTATCTACGAAACCATTTACTAACCGTGATTTCAAAACAAGCTTCTATTCTTATAATTGATGATGATGCAGAGATAAGGTATTCTTTAGACCGAGTTCTCAGCACGATGGGACATCGAATCATTTCTGCTGATTCTGGTGAGTGTGGTATAAAGACTGCCCAAAAAGAAAAAGCTGACCTCATCTTCCTGGATAACCGAATGGAGGGAATCTCAGGCATAGAAACTCTTCAGCACCTTCGTAGTGCTGCTCCAGACTCAATGGTCATTTTGATGACTGCATATGGAACCACTCAAACCGCAATCGAAGCCATGAAACACGGTGCGTTTGATTATGTTCTCAAGCCTTTTGACTTAAAGAAACTCAAAGAATTAGTAACCCGGGCACTTAAAGCTGGGAGAGACTCAGTTAGCACTGAAGATGCTTACGAACATTTACTAAACTCATCAGATTATGCCGAAGGAATTGTCGGCAGTGGTGAAAAAATGCAGCAAGTCCTGAAACAAGTCGGACAGGTTGCTGCATCCGAAGCCACTGTAATGGTAACAGGTGAAAGTGGAACTGGAAAAGAACTCATAGCTCGCTGTATACACACGCACAGCTATAGGTCCGATGCAAATTTTCATGCCGTAAATTGTGCAGCCATTCCAGAAAATTTGATCGAGAGTGAGTTATTTGGTCATGAAAAGGGATCGTTTACTGGTGCAACGGATGCAAAAGCAGGACAATTTGAATTATGCCATAAGGGTACATTATTTCTAGACGAAATTGGTGATATGGGACTCCCCACACAGACTAAAATTCTTCGAGCCATTCAGGAAGGAGAAATACAAAGAGTAGGGGCCACAAAAACTAAGAAAGTGGATGTTCGATTAATTGCGGCTACCCATAAAAACCTGGAGGAAATGGTTAAATTAAAGGAATTCCGTGAAGATCTTTACTATCGCCTCAATGTGGTTCGTATTCAAACGCCTCCCCTTCGAGAAAGAATGGAGGATTTACCAGAGTTGATTGATTTTATGTTGCAACGCCTGAATACAAAGCAATCTACAGGCACAACTGAAATCTCAAAGGAAGCTGTGGAATTACTTAAACAACACGATTGGCCAGGCAATGTTAGAGAATTGGAGAATGTACTTCATTCTTCGTCTGTAGTCTCTAAAGGTAAGAGAATTCTATCCAAAGATCTTCCAAATACGGTAATAGAGAAAGTTAAAATTACTCAAGATTCGTCTTTAGAACAGGGAATAGCTCAAGAAAAAAGCGACCCAACATTAGCTTCATCAACTGACCTTAACAAGAAGTCACATGAGTTTAAATCCAATGAAATGGCAACTTTTGGTGAAAGTGAAAAAACAAAAGCTAATATATCAGCTCCAAGTTCAATTTCGACTGATGAAGCATATGATATTGCTTACGCAAGTGCACGAAAAACAACTGAAGTAAACCTTCTTGAAATTGTAGAAAAAGAGATGATTCAAAGATCTTTAAAAGAAAATGGAGGTAATCAAGTGAAAGCATCCGCAATGCTCGGCATTACTCGAGCAACTTTGAGAAAACGTATAGATACACATAATATTAGATACTGAGTTACGTACAACACTTGCAATTCCACCAAATCCCAATTAACTCATTCATTTTCATTTACACAAATAGTAAATCTTTTAATTAACTCATGCTACAAGAAAGAATAGTTATAACTGGAATTGGCCTTACCAGCCCACTTGGAAATGACTTAGACAGTTTCCGTACCAAGCTTCTTGCAGGCGAAAGTGGTGTTAGTACATTCCCGGTTCGTAATATGGGAGATTTACCTGCTGGTGTCTGTAACTTTGAACAAACAAAATATCAAAAAAGAAAAGAAGTCCGCATCGGTACGCGAGCCGGTGGAATAGGAATTTATTGTGCACACGAGGCCTTACATAGTTCAGGTCTATCCCTGTCAGAAATTGATTCTTCAAAAGTCGGGGTTTATCTTGGAATTACTGAACATGGAAATGTAGAGACCGAAACTGAAGTCTGTCAACTTTTCGATCATTACGATGAAGAAGTAAAGTATTGGAGTCACCACCATAATCCTCGCACTGTGGCCAATAACCCAGCGGGAGAAATTACTGTCAATCTCGGTCTGACTGGTCCACATTATACAGTAGGAGCTGCTTGTGCGGCAGGTAATGCTGGAATTATTCAGGGTGTACAAATGCTTACATTAGGAGAATGCGATCAAGCATTAGCAGGTGGGGTAAGCGAAAGCATTCGTGCTTATGGAATTTTTGCCGGATTTAAAAGTCAGGGTGCACTGGCAACCCACGAAGACCCAACTAAAGCAAGTCGTCCATTTGACCGAGGAAGAAACGGTATTGTGGTCAGCGAAGGTGGATGCATATATGTTTTGGAAAGATTTAAAGATGCGAAAACGAGAGGAGCCAACATTATTGCAGAGATTTTAGGGTACAGGATCAATTCCGATGGGACTGACTATGTCCTTCCCAATCCAGAACGCCAGGAACAGTGTATTCGACAAGCATTAAATAGAGCTGAAATCGAGGCATCATCAGTTGATTTAGTGAGCTCCCACGCGACTTCAACTCCCCAAGGTGATGAACAGGAGTGCAAGGCTCTTAGAAATGTTTTTGGTGAGGAGACAAAAACTTTAATCAATAATACTAAGAGTTTTATCGGGCATTCAATGGGAGCAGCGGGTGCCCTAGAATTAGCTGGAAATATTCCTTCGTTTCAGGATGGTGTTGCACATGGCACAATTAATATCGATGATTTAGACCCATCCTGCACATTACCAGGTTTAGTGATTAACGAGGCAAAAGAGAAAACTGGAGGGATTAATATCATTTTAAATAATTCATTTGGCATGCTTGGAATCAATTCAGTTCTTATCTTGAAAAAATTTACGGGGTAGTATATAAAGGTTAAATATTTTAAGCATGAACAAGGATAAAGTTAAACAAATTGTACTCGACATAATTTCAGAAATCGCTCCCGATGAAGACTTAAGCGATGTTAAACCAGAAATTCGATTACGCGATCAACTCGATTTGGATTCTATGGATTTCCTTGATATAGTAATGGAACTCCGCAAGCAGCACGGAATCGATGTTCCTGAAGCAGAATATAGGCAGTTGGAGTCTTTGGACAGTTGTGGGAATTATCTTTTGCCTAAGTTTGAAGCCGGTGCAGCGGCATAGTTTTTAAATTTGTTTTCTGGTTTTACTTTAAAAGTTCTGCCATTCAGTCCATAGATAATCATTTTGATGTTGCCGTAATTGGTGCGGGGTTGTCTGGACTGTCCGCTGCCTTAAGATTGGCCATGTTTGGTAAAAATGTTCTTGTGTTGGAAAAACATTATGTGGTTGGGGGGCTCAATAGTTTCTATGCAAGAAAAGGAAGAAAGTTTGATGTTGGTCTTCATGCGGTAACCAACTTCCCTTCGCCCTCATCTGGTAAAACCTCTCCCCTACTTCGTGCCTGTAGACAACTTCGCATTCCATTTGAAAGTTTAAATTTATACGAGCAAAGCCGTTCAAGAATTAGCTTTGAAGATAAGCATATTCGCTTTAACAACGAATTTTCCTTTTTTTTAAATGAAATTTATGAAAACTTCCCCAAAGAAAAAGATCGCTTTCGAAATTTCTTACAAAAAATGGAGGATTTTGACGCCTACTCCATCAATGTCCCTGACCTTTCAACTAGATCAATCCTGAAGGAAGCATTTGCGGAACCACTCCTTGGGGAAATGCTCCTATGTCCGACATCTTATTATGGTTCTGCACAAGAAAACGACATAGACTTCGCCACATTTACGATGTTATTCGATGCGATTTTTAAACAAGGTCTTGCAAGACCATCACATGGAATTAGGGCAATTCTAGATCCATTAGTTCAAAAATTAGATGAAATGGGGGTCAAAAGATTGATGAATAACGCAGTTAAGAAAATTAAAACTTACAATGGGAAGGCAACTGAAATTGTAATGGATAATGAAGACACATATACAGCTGATCATATAATTTCAACATGTGGGTTGGTTGAGACTGAAGAATTACTAACCAAGAAAAAAACTCCACCGAAAGAAAATAAGATGGGGAATTTTTCTGTTATTGAAACCATTTCTGTATTCAAAGGTAAACCAACAGATTTCGGATGGGATGAGACGGTTATTTTTTATAATGATGATCAAGAATTTCGGTATGAAAAACCGAAAGAAAGTATGGATTCCACATCTGGAGTAATTTGTATACCCGAAAATTATCAAGATCCACATAATCAAAAAGTTGATGAAAGTAGATTACGGATTACGAACCCCGCAAATTTTGATAAATGGGATTCATTAGAAGAACCTGCTTATATTGCAGAAAAAGCACGCTGTGAGACCGTAATGCTCCAAAAAGCTCTCGAATACTTACCAAAAGGACAAATACAAAAAAAGGATTTTTCAGACGCCACCTTACTTAAGGATACATTTACTCCAAGAACTATTAAAAAATACACAAACCATGCAAATGGTGCATTATATGGTTCCCCAGTAAAAAGCAGATCAGGTTCAAGTCAGATCAAAAACTTATACTTGGCTGGCACAGATCAGGGGTACATTGGAATTGTCGGGGCAATGCTAGGGGGTATAGCAGTAGCAAATAACCGAATATTAAGACCAGCCTAAGAAATTTCCTGAATTAATCTTTCCTGAACCTCAGCCATTAATAGATAGGCAAAATATCCAATTTGAACTTCCGGGTGCTTAGAAGAAATACTAGACATGCCTGTCTCTAATTCTTCGTCGCTCACTTCCTTAAGGGAGGTTTTTCTTATTGTAAAACGAATTGCAGTTAAACCACGAAGTAAGTCGTCAACATCGCTTTCTTCAAGTTCTACTCGACCGTACTTAAATCGAGGGCTTTTTAAGAGCCTTGCCAAGGCGTTACGATCGTCTTTTGCCTCATGCTTTAATCCCTCGATCCAAGCTTCCTTAAAGTCTGGGTCATCAAAATCTGGTAAAATTTCTGAAAAATCTTCCCCTTTTACCGATAAGGCAAATAACTTTTCGAGTTCGGGTAGAACGGCACGAATAATACGGGCTTCAACCTGTAAGCTAAACTCAATCATCCTTTTCAAGAATTGTCTGCAATCGCCAGCGCTGTAATTGATAGGCGTAATTTTCAGCCTGCTCTCTTTCCCCAACCCATAAAACAGATTTACCCTGTTCATGTACCTCCATCATATGTTTAGTCGCTTTTGTATCGTTGTAGCCAAATACTTTCTTAAAGACCATGACTACATAATTCATTAGGTTTACCGGGTCATTAAGCACGATTACCTTCCAGGGAGTTCCTAACTGCTCATCCAATTCGGTTTTTTCTTCCAAAAGAGGAGAGCTTAATGTGGAGCTAGCATTGTCAAAAGCCATATAAATGAAACTATTATAGTAAAGTTTCTTCAATTCCGATGGTAAAAATGACTATAAATTGAATTATACTACTTTCCGTGCTTGCCTGCGCCCCATTAAAAGAATTTTTTAATAACATGATAAAAATTCCAGCATTCATCATTGGAGGTTTGTTAATCTTAACCGGCATTGCAGGTTACCTGCTACAGGACCCAGGATTGTCTCTCGAGATAAATGGGCCACTAGCGGAGGATACAGTACTTACCCTATCTGATGGGAACGATTCCTACGAACTTGACCTTGGGTTTCCTTCGAGTGATGCAGCAGGTGAACATGCTTATTGGATTATTTATAATTTAAATCTGAATCACGCAAAGGATGCATCACAGGGAAACTACGCAATTGATGAAGGTGCCACAGATCGAGGCTATGTAAAAAAATCTTTTTGGTATGCTTCTTCTAAAGAAGATACAATGGACAAGCTAATTCAAGAATCTGAGAATTATCAGGGAGTTGGTAACCAGGAAGCAGTTGATATCGATTGGGCAACGGTTGACCAAAACTCTTCCACCATTCGATTTGTATTTAAAAACCAAGTCCAATCTCCGGGCCCCATTACCCTTCAATCAACTAATTGGAAAAATATCGATATTTCTCCTGCACCAAAACCAAACGCTAAAATTGAATTTAAGAAAAGTTGGACTGCTTTCATCCCTGGAATTTTAGGTATAATAATAATATTGTTAACCATAGGTGCCGCTAAAATGCCCCATGCCCATAAGCATTTCATGCATGTTGCGGTATCGGTTGGTTTAGTAGGTTTCTTAGCTGTCGCGGGAAAAGTAGGATCCGCAGTTTCCGAAATGAATTGGTTAAAAGAAGACCCCTACATGATTATTCATGTATCCAGTTTAAAGCCCACAACAATGTTATTGTCTGCGGGCTTACTTCTTATATTTGTCATCCTATGTGTTGTTTCTTTTATCGAAGCCAGAAAAAATCGCGTTGCCGAAGAAAAGAAGAAACCAATAACTACTTCATCTAAAAAAGAAAGTTCAGAAAAGGAAGACTCCAAGAACGATTCCGAAAAGAAGGAAAAAACTTCAACGGAGGAAGATAAAGAAGACTCAAAAAAACCTTTATCCAAAGAAAGCGAAAGCTCGCTTTCAACTGGAAAAAAAGAGGAAGCAGACAAAAAGGCAAATAAGGAAGATCAAAAATCAAAAGTCACATCTTCTAGCGATAATCAAAGCAAAAAGGATGAGGCGGTAAAAGACCCTGCATCGAAGAATCCTATTTCAAAACCAACAATCAGTGGTTCTGAGCAAGTAAAAAAACCTATAAAAACAAATGGCGAAGCATCTGATAAAATAGTATCCGATAAAAAGGAAATTCCTGCTACCCCACCATCAAAAGATCCAAAAAAAGAACCAACACCTTCTCCCAAACAAGATGAAAAAAAGGATAATCCAAAATCTTCGGAAGAAGATAAGAAAGCTGATTAATTCTTAACTTTCTTCGATAATCAATTTATCTTTTAAAATCTTTTTTACATTCTGTTCGAAATTAATGCTTTAAGTACCATGCATTAACTTCAAGAATTTCTCTCAAAATTCAAAGGAAGTTAGTATAATTAAAAATGGCAGCACCGGATGCAGTCGAACCCCCAGTCTCATGGTCAACAACCAAGGGATAAACCTAGTAAGGAAGGGGCTTCAAGGGTGTTCCCGACCGAGTATTGCCTCACAATTAAGTTGTATGTTTTTATAATTAAACCTAACCAACCGGTCGCTAAAAACGCACAGCAAACCGACTCTATAAAGCTCGAAGAGTATGAGTGGTTAACCAAACCAATAGAGAAAAAAGTAGAACCCGAGCGGCTAGGCTAGGCAGTACTTCACAAGAATATAAAAGATAATGAACAAGCAACCGGGAATAAGTAAGAAGAGGTAGAAATAGACCAAAGCGTTCACCAATGTTGAATGTTTAGTAGGAGGAATCGCCCATCCTTTATTAGCAAAGTATTGCCTAATTTCCATTTTTCTTTCTTGCCTGTATCCCGAGCTCCAGCTTTTCAACTCCTTGAGCAGTTTGTTAGCTTTAGCCTGCTCCTCAGGGGACAGACTAGCAATGGAACGCTCGCTCTGCGGGGCCGCTCTCTTGAACCTGCGGATCAATTCCTGACGGTCTTCATCGGAAAGGGCATCCCTCAAGGCCTCAATCCACTCTATGGCAAGATCAATGGAAACATGTCTTTGATTATGCTGGCATTCCCGTCCAAAATTTCCGTAGGCCGTCTTGCAGATATTGGACTTTCCTCCTTTTGCCTTTATTCCCTCCCAATGAATATCATACTGACCTGCCCAGACCTTGCCCAATCTGCCCCATTCCATGCTTTTACGAAAGGTGGTGCCACCATAAAGGTATTTACGAGTCAGCACTACATTACTTTCCTTGGAGTTATCCATCAGCCCTAAAACAACAGATGCAATTAGTAGAAAGAAACAATAGGCTCCCGATTCTAATCCGTAGGCCATAGTCAGCCCAACTCCTAAACCGAAAAACAAAAGCGAGGAGCAACCCAGCCATGCTTTGCCTTGTCCGCTAGCCTGCAGAACGATTTTTTCCGTGTCCGACTTTCTCAAGAAGTAAATTTGTTTACACGATCGTGGGTCGTTATATAACCCTTCTGTGTTGGCTTGGCCGGGTTATACTGGCGGCGTATTCATTTAAGTAATGATCTCGGGCGACAGATAATATAGTCTTATATCCGGCAGGCTTCTTTTTCGAAATCTCATTAACATAATCGTGTTCGTCGAAATTTACTGCATCAGAAACAATTTGAAAAAAATTACGGTATCGCTTGTCTCGTTTGCGGATATTTACAATCCAGCGAGTTTCTCCCCTTACTTGTACTTTTGTTGGCTTTCTCATTTGCTTCCCATTTTGTTCACCATAAAAAACTCATATTGTTGTATATTTTGTTAAATAGTAGCAAAAAATAAGTCCAACAAAAAAGGACTACCCTCTGGAAGCCTCTTTGTTAGTTCGACCTAGACTTAAATTAAATGGCACACCCGGAGGGAGTCAACCACCCAACCTCCTGCTCCGTAGTCAGAGAATAAATCCCTTGATTATTGGACTTCAGAGCTTTGTTGCCGAGATGTTGCCAAAGATGGTTCCCATCCCATGGCATCAACATTCCATGATCCGCTCAGAACATTATTAAGGGTAATATACGACTGGTATCTTTGATTGTTCAAAGACTGTCTTTACTTTTGGCCCAAGCCTTGAACTGTCTCCAGTGGGCGGTATTTTTCCGGACATTATTGTATAAGCCTGAACCTGCAAGTAATGTGACTAGGGGCAGTATCAAGCGCCGAGGGTCTTTATGCACATCCGAAAGAGCGTAAATAGTGAGCCAAAGCAAAAATCCAAAGATCAGTAAAGAGACGAGATTGAGGGCCAGAGGATAGGTCGGTTTCCACGCTTTTCCCCCACATTCATCGCAGGTATAGAAACTGGCTCATATGATGTGAGTGATATAGAGAAAATATCAAAAGCCAAGTGCTCCACATTTAAGCTCGGCCCAATTAGAATGAAAGCAAATCTTACACAAGGACCCATTCGCTTTTCCCTGCCGAATCTTACTTTTCTTCTGTTGCCCATAAGACGATCATATCGTACTATATTCTGATAAATAGTGATAAGATTTATGTCCGCAAAAAAGGGGAATAAAAAGGGCTACCGCCTGGAAGCCCTTTTTTTAGCGTATATATGTCAATTTCAAGAGTGGCACACCCGGAGGGAGTCGAACCCCCAACCTCCTGGTCCGTAGCCAGGCACTCTATCCAATTGAGCTACGGGTGCACTAAAAATTAACAAAATAAATAGTTCTTATTTTCAAGCAAGCTTAAACACTTTTAAAAACAAT
>JABGWU010000294.1 GCA_018645475.1 Opitutia bacterium | reverse complement strand
TTTAATTTCATTACCATAGCCTCCATTTTCAGCGATCAAGTCTCTCTCTACCTCAATAAACAATTCGGTATCTCCTAATCTAACTTGATCACCCACAGTTGGGCCATACATCTCGGCGTATTGCCTACGAGTTAATTGTAAGCTCATGATTCTAAAGCTCCATTGGTTAAATTATTGAGCCCGTACACCTCACGACTGCCCGCTAAGGCTACCAGTTCAACTTCTTTGGAATCACCAGGTTCAAATCGGGCGGCCGTACCCGCCGGAACATTTAATCTAAAACCACGGGCTAGATTACGGTCAAATTCCAGTGCCCGATTCACTTCGAAAAAATGCATATGACTGCCCACCTGAATGGGACGATCACCCAGATTACTGATCTTGATCATAATGGTTTCAAGATGTTCATTGAGGAGGATAGCACCCCCATCTTTACAAGTTATAATTTCTCCGGGCTTCATCTTATCGGATGGTGAACGGTTACAAGTTTGGTTCCATCTGGAAAAGTAGCTTCCACTTGAACTTCATCAATCATCTCGGAAATTCCATCCATCACTTCTTCCTTTTTTAAAATCGTAGATCCATAACTCATCAAATCCGCTACGCTCTTACCATCTCTGGCACCCTCCATCACTTCATAGGTTATAAGAGCGACGGATTCAGGGTAGTTCAAAAGAACGCCCCTCTCTTTTCTACGACGGGCCAGATCGGCTGCCACCACAATCATTAGTTTATCTTTTTCTCTGGGTGTAAGATGCATGACTATTTATACGCTTAGGTGTTTCTTAACCATTGATTCATCGAGTTCGGAAGTATGCCCCTGGGCGACAAAACGACCACGGTTCATCACATGAAAGGAATGTGCAAATTTCCTTACAAAATCCACATACTGCTCAACAAGTAAAATTGTCATTCCATTCTCTTCGACTAATGAACGAATAATTTCTCCAATTTGGGTAATAACATTGGGTTGAATTCCCTCAGTGGGTTCGTCGAGCACTAATAATTTCGGCTGTGTCACCAAGGCTCGAGCAATCGCCAATTGTTGCTGTTGCCCCCCGGATAAATCTCCCCCTTTTCTTTTTCTCATTTGATTAAGGACCGGAAAAGTAGAGAAGATATTATCAGGAATCGTACGTTCGCCTGCATTTACTGCCTCTAAGGCAACCGACAGGTTTTCCTCGACCGATAAAAGTGGAAAAATTTGCCGACCTTGGGGAACATAGCCAATTCCACCTGTAGCCCGTTCATAGGCCTCCATATGAGTAATGTCTGTTCCCTCCATCAACACCTTGCCCTCAGAAGATTTTTCCAAACCCACGACATTCCGCAAAAAGGTAGTTTTCCCTACCCCATTTCTTCCCATCACACAGGATATAGTTCCCTCTTCAACCTCAAGGTCCAAGCCTCTCAGTACCGTCACCTCACCATAAGCAAACTCCATTCCACTTACTTTAATAAAAGCACTCATCTTCCTAAATAAGCCTCCATTACTTCCTCATTCGTTTCCATTTCCTCCAAGCTCCCTTCAGCCAACACCCGGCCTTCGTTCAAGACGGTCACTTTTTGTCCAAGACGACGGACGAAATCCATGTCATGCTCAATGACTACGATAGTATGATCTTCAGCCAATTCCATTAGCAGATCCGCCGTTCGTTCGGTCTCAAGATCAGTAAGTCCAGCGGCCGGTTCATCGACGAGTAGAAGTTTCGGTTTTGATATAATCAGTGCACTGATTGCCAACCATTGCCGTTGCCCATGACTCAAAGATTTTGCCGCTATGTCACGACATTCAGAAAGATTAACTTTTTCAAGGATTTCTAGAATCTGATTTTTTTCCTGCTTAGATTCTCTCCTCAAAAGATTATCTTGCCAATATTGATTTCCTGGCAAGGCGAGAAGTAAATTTTCATAAGTACTCAAGCTGTCAAAAACCGTAGGAGTTTGGAATTTCCGCCCAATTCCCATTAGGGCGATATCGGACTCATCCATTTGTGTAATGTTTTTGCCATCGTAATAGACCTTCCCAGTTGACGGCGGGGTCTTTCCACTAACCAGATCGCAAAAAGTAGTTTTTCCGGCTCCATTCGGGCCGATAATTACCCTTAATTCACCATGCTTGATTCCGAATTGTGGAATATCGACGGCTTTAAACCCGTCGAAAGAAACCGATAAATCTTCCACAAATAAAAGAAATTTCGAGGACCAGATTTCCCTTTTAATTTTACTGGGCAAAAAATCCTGATACTTCTCCAAAGCCAAGTTTTCCTTATTGACCAGGCAATCATCAGTCCCGCTTTCAATTTCCGAAATCATACTTTTTCAATTGGGTTTGAATTTTTCCCGAATCGAGCCTTTAACCGATCAACCACATCAATCAAGCCATTAGGGAGATATAAAACCACCAAAATAAATGCGACTCCAAGAAAAATTGGCCAATAATCCGGGCTCCAGGAAAACAATCCATAATCATGCTCGGAAGTTAGGTAGTTATACAAAAGATTCACCGTTAACGCACCCAGAATGGCCCCTCGCAAAGTTCCCCGACCCCCAACCGCAACCCATACCACAACCAGTACGGATCGAACCGCTTCCATGTTAGATGGGGTAATAATTTTCATCTGAGGAATGTAAAGCATACCGGCCAACCCCGCTAGTGCGGCCGCAATACAGAAGGCAAAAATCTTGTACTGATAAGGTTTATAGCCAAAGAAATTTAAGGTCGACTCGTCGTCACGAATTGCGATCAATACTCGGCCAAGGCGGGAATTAACAATCCATTTGCACAGAAAAAAGGAGCCAAACAGGCAAGCCAAAGTGAGTAAATACAAGGAGAGTTGCACATTGGGCTCAGATAGGGAAAAACCAACCTCCGCCATTGAATAATCCAACTGATCAAGTTTTCCATCTGCATTTAGATCCTGTCCCATGTCTCCGTCATGGGAGTTAATCCATTGGTCCTTCGCATTCTCGGGATGAAAAGTGGTTAGCGATTCAGCGGGTGCGATAATATCAAACCGGGTCAGTCCATTAGTTCCGCACAACTTCACATCATTTCGACAAAAGACCAACCAACCTGCCACTGCAATCGCTTGTGATAGAATCGCAAAGTAAACCCCGCGTACCCGACTACGAAAAACAAAATACCCCAGAACAAACGAACAAATAGCGGGAATAAGAAGCCCAAGAAGAATGGTCAAGGGAAGATTCCAAAAGGGTTTCCAGAAAAACGGAACCAAGGCATCGCCTGAGGACTCTCCGACATCGTAAGGATAGACCACAAACAAACATGCCGGAAGTTTCCACCCATTCGCATCAATGATGCCCTCTGGTCCACCGTGGTGGGCCAAGTGCATACCCATTGCGTAGGCCCCAAGACAAAAGAAAGTACACTGACAAAGACTAAGAATACCAACATAGCCCCAAAGCAAATCCAGTCCCAAGGCCAGAATGGCAAAGGTCATGTAGCGGCCAATCATGTTTATTTGCCCTATGCTTAATACATCAATCAAATATAGAAATGGAAGAATGACGAAGCCAAAGATAGCTAGTAAAACGAGAGATCGTTTAGATTCAACCAGTTGTTGTGCTACTGGTTTCATTTCTTATCAGCAAGGCGACCCTTGGGTGCAAATAGACCCGAGGGTCGAAATTGAATGAAAGCGACAATAAAGATGAGTAGGAGCACTTTTCCCCAGACCGGTCCAACCACAAAATCCCCAAATTCCATTGGCTCGATTGCCTTTGTAAGAACGCCAATACCCAAGCCCGAAAACAGAACACCGGCCAATTCTCCGACCCCTCCGGTCACTACGACCAAAAAGGAATCCACAATAAAATTAGTTTGCCCCATATCAGGAGTCACTCCACCGATGATGGTCCATCCATAACCTGCGACTCCCGCAATTCCAGAGCCCAAAGCAAATGTGAACCGATCAACATTTCGGGTTCGCACACCGAGGCTTCTCGCCATATCTCGGTTTTGCATGGTTGCCCGAATCAACATTCCCTGTCGAGTACGGCGCAGAATAAAATAAACAAAACTTACTGCCGCTACGCACAAACCAATCAGATAAAGTCGGGCATAAGGTAATACAATATCTTGGGCAATCTCATAGCCCCCACGAGCCCAGGTTGGTGAATTAACCCCAATATTATCCCCGTACCGAAGACGAATTAACTGAATAAGGAGGAGTCCGACACCCCATGTGGCAAGAAGTGATTCAAGGGGACGATTGTAGAGATGCCGCACGACCAACCCCTCCATAACTAATCCGACCAAGGCGGAAACTAAAAAGGCCATTGGTAATGCGACAAAATAATAAGAATCAAAAGGAGTATCAGTTGTGTGCCCAAAATACATCTGAACTTCATAAGTAACATAAGCCCCAATCATCATTAACTCACCATGAGCCATGTTTATGACTCCCATTAGACCAAAAGTAATTGCAAGACCAAGAGCAATGAGAATAAGAACGCTTCCATATGAAACTCCTCGAAATAAATTCCCCGCAAATTCAACAGAATCTTTATGGCTTTCTAAATCTTGAGATACCTTTGCAATCTGTCGATCAAGCTTTCTTTTAATTCCTGCGGTGATCTCCCCATTTGCAAGCGATTTATTCAGTTCATTTTGAAAACCCTTAATTCTGGCGTTTGCCCGTAAGCTGTTTAACTCACTCAATTCCTTTAAGGCATTGATGCGATCGGTAAAAGAATTTTCACCTTCCAATTTTCCTGAAAAACGAATTAAGCAAATACTTTCCTTGGACAGCCACCTAATTTTTTCATCAACAGAAGGATCATCAATAATTTCCTTAAGAAAAGGAATCCCTTCAGGTAGAAAAGGGGGATCACCACATTTCTTGACTCCAGAACTACGTACTTCTTGATCTTTTGAAAATAACCTAAGTAAAAATTTGGACGAATTCACAAGTGTTCTTATTTTTCGACCCGGGCTAATATCCTCCAAATCTAAAAGATCAGGTTTTGCCTGTTTTCCATCCACTAAAAAAGGCTCTCCACTTATGGGCTCAAACAAGGGAGCAAATTCATTAAAATCATCGTCCATGACAGTTTCCTCATTCACTACAATTCTGACTTTGCCTGATTCGTCCGGCCAATTATAGACGCTACCCTGGCGATATAATTCAAAAAACCTTTCTAACTGAGGATCTCCGGATTTAGCCAAGGAGGTAATTACATTTGCTCTTACTTCGTCATCGTCAACCGCAAGCGATTTCAACAAGCTTAGCAGTTCACTCTCATTGATCTCTTGCTCACTGGCCTGCCCAAATAAATTACCAAAGCAGGCAAAGATGAGGAAAAGGAATGGAATAACTGAATGAAATTGATTCAAAATAATATTTAAAAACAAAAGAAAGCGGGCTCGGATCTCTCACCGAGCCCGCTCAAAGTTTAGTTTATAAAAGGTAATTTTTAGAGAGATCCATCGCCATTTGGACCGCCGGTAGGTTTAGGATGATTTCCATCGGGCCACAGGTAAGAACTGTAAGAATCAGGGGAAACTAAGCCGTCACTTGAATAAACGATCTTAAACATTCCGTTTTTAAGGATTTCTCCCACATAGA
>JABGWU010000293.1 GCA_018645475.1 Opitutia bacterium | reverse complement strand
GGTGCCAGTACCCAATCAACCAATTCCCCGGAATTATCGATTTCCGACAACGCATGTTTCCAGCCCGACTCTGCACTACTCATATCATCTGCCAATTCAATTGGTCGAAGAATAGTTTTGGCTCCAAACCTAGCCGCAACTCGTAGAATTTCCTCAGAATCTGAACTGACAAAAACATCATTGATCCCCGCTGTTATGCACTGCTCTATAGTCCAAGCCACCAAGGGTTTGCCACAAAAGTCTAAAATATTTTTCTTAGGCAATCCCTTCGAGCCACCTCGTGCTAAAATAATTGCTACGACCTCCAATTTAAATCCCTCAAAAGATTAGTCAAAAAAATCATCTGCTGCTTGAAAACACTCAACCCCTCATCATCTCGATAAGCCTGCATAATTACCGGCCCCTTAAAATCATTTTTTTCAAATTCAATGAAAAAAGCTTCAAAATCCACATCACCTTCCCCAAGTGGAATGGGGCCTGAATTATATAGCCTGTCCTTAATGTGAAGGTCCGTGATTTTGTCTCCATATGCCTCCAACTCGTCCCTAAAACCGTATCCTAATGCAGCACTATTGCCTGTATCGTAATTAACAGTAACAGATATAGAATTCAAATCATCTAAAAGATTCTTAAATGAATTAGGAGCCAAATCTGTTTCTAAAGAGAGATTAACCCCTAATTTTTCAGCAGTTGGTATGACATCCAACATTTGCGTTTTGAAAAGATCCATGCATTGAGATGATGCCAAACTAGACTGATCAACACATGGAATAACGATATCGCTAATTTCTAAGTCATTACAATTTTGCAGTAGTTGGATTAAAGTTTCCTTTGCAAAAAATCTCGATTCTTCAATTTTTGAATGCAATGGACACTCCATAAAAAAATCAGCACAAACGGAATGAACTTTTATGTCTGTTTCACTAGAGACTTTTATAATTTCGTTTCGACCGTCAACGCTCCAAAGAGGATTACTTTCGTAGTCATTGAAATCAAAAATGAATTCTATGCATTCGAGACCCAACTCTGCAGCAATAGGTAACTCATCTTGCCAATACCCTAATGGATGTGCTTGGTATCTGCCCAAATACTTGGGCAAAAGCCTGCCCTGCATTACCCCTAACTTCACCTCAGGGCACCCACGGTTTTCATGCATGAGCATCCCAATTCAAATGCTCACGTAGTTTTCGTGCAATAGGGACTTCCGCATCCAGAATTCGTTTTTCGCCGTCCCCCATAGCCGACTCTATCTTTCTTACGCCGTCAACTAACTGATTCAATCCCCTTGGTTCTACCGAAGCGGACTGATCTGAACCATACATGGAACGATCAAGGGTAATATGACGCTCAAGTGAAGTGATACCAAGTGCTGAAGCAGCGTAAGAAACTGCCAAACCTACTTCGTGCCCGCTGTAACCAACATCGCATCCAAATTTTTCTATGAGAGTTTGAATCATATTGAGATTAGCGTCTTCATCTTTCATTGGATAAGTGGATACTGTATGCATCAATTCGAAAGAACAATCAGCTTTTATGAAAACATCAACTGCTTTTTGAATGTCTTCAAAAGTCGTCATTCCAGTTGATATGAAGGTATGCTTCTTCTCGCTGGCTATGGCTTCAAGTAATTCTCCATCCACAACCATGGCAGAAGCCACCTTGTTGTATTTGCAATCGAATTGCCTAAGGAATTCTTGGCTATTCGTATCCCATGCAGAGGCAAACCATTCAATGCCCTTTGCTTTGCAATAATCGTTTATCTCTTCGTACTCCTCCTTGGAAAACTCCAATCCCGCTTTCTGCTCTCTTTGGGTGGTTCCCCACGGACTCTCCCGGGGAGAGTCTAGCAGTTCCTGCGTGTAAACCTTGTCAATGTCACGCTTTTGAAATTTGACGGCGTTGCAACCTGCATCAACGGCAACATCGATCAATTCCTTAGAGATTGACATGTCTCCGTTATGATTAATGCCTATTTCGGCAATTATAAATATACTCATAGTTTGTGTTGGTTAGTTTTAATCAGAATTATATAAAGTTTGAAACAGATTAACATTAAGAACCTTTTCTAAAATTTCACGGGCGACTCCAGATCCACCGGAAGATTCCAGAACGATAGTTGAGATTTGCTTGATCGATTGGTGAGCATCTGCAGGGCAAGCGCTGAAACCACATTCCTGCATGACCATGTAATCGTTAATATCGTTACCAACGTACAAGATCTTTTTAAATTGGAAACCATTTTGGTCGCAAAGATTATGTAACGACTTCACCTTGTCGGAAACGGAATTCAAAACAGGAATTTGTAATTTACGAGCTCGAGCAACGACAACTGGATTTGACTCGGTCGAAAGAATAAACGTAGGAATTCTCAGCTTCCTAAATCCATCGAATGCCAACCCGTCTGATCTGCTGCAACAGACTGACTCTTTTCCAGCTTGATCCACGGTGACACGATTATCAGTAAGCACGCCATCAAAGTCAAATACTACAACATCAATTTGACTAACATCTAACATAGTATTATCCAAAGTAGCTTTACTTCCTTTTCAAGTGCAAGAAACCTTCGCCGAGTAATTGATCCTCAACATATTCCATGAGGGCATGACCGGCAGTTATATGGCATTCCTGAATTCTTCCGGTCTCAACGCCGGGAACTAGAAATACTTCATCACATAATTCCAGAGCTTCTCCACCGCCTGCACCCAAAAACCCGAAGACATTGATTTTCATGGCCTTTGCCAACTTCATCGCCTTAACAACATTTGTCGAGTTGCCTGATGTCGTAATACCCACCAAGCAATCGCCAGGTTTCCCAATAGATTCAAGCACTCTAGCGTATAGCTCATCATAGCCAAAATCATTCCCACATGCCGTTATGGTAGAAGTGTCCATAGCCAAGGCGATTGCAGGAACTCCTTCCCGATTGTTGGCAGGTCGCAATCGAACTACCATTTCTGCTGCAAGATGCTGTGCATCTGCTGCAGAACCGCCATTTCCACACAACATCAATTTATTTCCAGAAATAATTGTTTTAACAATTTCATCCCCCATTTTAATCAAGGAATCGAAACCTTGCTCGATACATGATTGTTTTAAAGAAATTGATTCTTCGAATAGCGATATAATCTTACTATCATTCATAAATTTAATGATTTCAATACATACGAGATAACATTTTTTTGATCTTCCGGATTCAAATACGGACTCATAGGAAAACTTAAACTTTGATTCGCAACTTTTTCGGAAACAGGAAAGTCACCTGGTTTATATCCTAAGTCCTTGAATACTGGCTGGAGATGCAAGGGAACGGAATAATAAGAGACAGAAGGTATCCCCTTTTCTTTAAGAGAATTTTGAATACTTTCGCGTTGTTCGCTCAAGATGGTGTACTGGGCGAAAACTGAAGTATTTTCAGGAGCAATGGTTGGAGTTTCTAATTCTGATGCTTGGGATAACTCTGTATTGTATCGGTTTCCAATTTTCTGTCGCTTAGTCACTTCGTCGGGAAAGACTTCCAATATCGCCAAGAGGATGGCTGCCTGCAAAGTATCCATCCGCCCATTCAGTCCGAGAATCGGATGATGATGCTTGCGCTCCTGCCCATGTACGCGGATCCAACGAAACTTTTCCGCCCACTCGTCATCATCGGCAAACAAGGCTCCAGCATCTCCATAACAACCCAGTGGCTTCGATGGGAAAAAGGAGGTGCTACCAATGGTTGATAAGTTGCAAGATTTTTTTCTTTTGTAGGTGGCTCCGAAACTTTGTGCAGCATCTTCGATGACAGGTAAGCTGTATTTTTGAGCAATCGCGTTAATCGAGTCCATGTCAGGCGTTTGTCCGTAGATGGAAACGGGCATGATTGCCTTGGTTTTATCGGTAAT
>JABGWU010000292.1 GCA_018645475.1 Opitutia bacterium | reverse complement strand
TTTCTTGGTGTAACTGACACGGAAGATACGGCCATGTTTGTGGTCCCTGTTGGGGTCACGAACATTATGCTGCATGTGCCCGATAATCACATTTTGCCAATCGGAAACATAAAGCCCACCATCCTGGCCAAAAATGGCGTCGGTTGGACGGAAGTTTTTATCACCGCTTAGCATGAAACCGTCTGATTCCTCATCCTGCTTGGAGCCATCAGCAAGTAATTTCGTAACTTTTAGTTTCTCCCCGTTGGGTGTTCCCCAGACCTCTCCAAGCTTAGTTTTTTCAGTTATTTTCTTGGCACTTTTTCCACGGCCAACCGTCTTGGTAAGCTCATAGTTACCGTCCCGGTGTAGTTTGTATTGTTTTATCCCAAGGAAACCAATTGAATTACAAATTAGAAAGTCGCCCTGCATATCATCCGGGAAATTATCACTGGATAGAATTTCGCAGGCGGGAACCGGACGAACTTCCTTACTAAGTAAAGCGTGCATTTTCCAGGACTTTCCATCGGGGCGAACCTGATATGCTCGTCCACCAGTTCCGTCCGTCGCATAGTGATAGCCCCAATTGTCAAAGGCGATACCATGGGGGTTCGGACTGTTACTTCCGTGAAATGCGATGGTGTGTCGACGGGGATCAAAACGGTACATTGCGGACGAACCCGTTGCCAGGGATGGACCCCAAGGATGTTCGTGATTGTGTTGGAGAAAGACTCCACTCTGCCAATAAATTCCGCCACCGGGGCCAAAAATTAAATTATTGGCCGCATGGTGAGTATCCGATGTTCCCAGTCCTTGTAAAATAACATAGCGTTCATCCGCTTTGTCATCTCCATCATTATCCCGTAAAAAAAGAAGATCCGGGCCGGATGTAACCAGTACGCCTCCGTTCCAGAACTCAAAACCTAGTGGGTTATGCACTTTTGCAAATTCAATTACGCGATCTGCTTTTCCATCAAGATTATCATCCGGAAGAATAAGCAGGGCGTCGTTCATTTCCTTCTTTGGTTCCCACATCGGATAGGTTGGCCAGACTGCGGCCCATAGCCGGCCCTTTGTGTCAACCTGCATCTGCACCGGGTTTATTAGTTCTGGGAACTGGCTTTCATCCGCGAAAAGATTGACCTCGAAGCCATCACGAACATCGAATCTTTTAACACTTTCATTCGCGCTGAGATAGTTCGGGTTTCCTTCTTTACCCGCATTTGAACTTCGGCTTTTGCCTCCAATGTTTGACAAGACGGAGATAGGCTTGGGGACATTACTATCATCAATACTCGCTTTTTTACCCTCGGCTGTATGCCAAATAACCTTATCTCGATTAGCTGTCATAATATCGAGCATGACCAATTCATGCTGAAGGACTACTGCATTTGATTGATCATTAACGAAGCGTAGGTTTGAGCGTCCTCCCCAAATATCATTTCCGTCCGTCGCTCGATAACGGTTGTGCCATGTCCAGTTCTTGTCTTTTATGGACTGCCTAAGTTTCGCAAGAGAGGGCGACGCAACCACATCTTTTTTAAGTAAGGCCTTTGCAATAATTTCTGCAATATGGCGGTTTCCTTCCTCATTCAGATGAGCACCATTGATGGTGAACTGATTTGTATTTTCCTGAAAAAGTTTAAGCGTGGGATTGAACAGATCAACATATTCAACGCCAACCTCTTGGGCCGCGTTTTCTGTTGCTTTGCTGTAAGCGGCAAGATTGCGGTTGTGGGCTTTGCCGTTTGGCAGATTGCGATCTCTTAGATTCTGGAAAGCAATCGGGCTAAAGAGAACAATTCTCGGAAATTTTTCTCCGCTTGGTTTATAACTTCTTAATTTCCCCACGAAATCAATTAGAAGTTTCTTATGGTTATCTGCATTTTGAGGGCCGTCAAAGGATTCATTGTATCCAAACATGGCAAATATCACATCCGCTTTTACATGCTGGAGGTATTGGTCCATCGGGGTAAACCCTTTGCTTCTTGGGTACTTGTTGGGGCGGTCTCCGGAAAAGGACATATTTCGGAATGAGATACTTTGGCCTTTTAAGGCACTTTGTAAGAGAGTTTCCATCCACGCATCATGCTGCATTCTGTCTGCCAATCCGCTACCGAGAATGGCAACGGTATCACCTTTCTTAAAGGAGAATGGTAGTTCGTCCCTGTAACCACCGGGCACTTCTACTGAAGGCAAGGAAGTCTCAGCAACCTTTGGTTCCGGTTTTCCGTTAAAAAGCATATAATCAATAATAGTTCTGTTTTTGAGCGTGAATTTTATCCGCTGGGCTCCTTTGGTTTTTCCGCTCTTGTATAATTGTTTCCGGTTGGAATCGAGTAACTGAAGAGTGAATCCATCAAGTCTTTTTTCAAAGTCCTTGCGATTCCATACTTCTACTTTATCGATTATAAATTCTTTGCCTAAGTCGACTTCCCACCATGGATTGGTTGAACCAAATCCATCGGTGTGAGTCTGTCCGCTTCCCCCCCAATCCGGGTTCTTGTTTCCATCAATTGCACGCTCGGGAACACCGCCAGACCCAATGCTGGATTGGTTGGCTTTTCCCTGGCGAGCAATATTTTTTCCACCGCTGGAAATTTCAACTTCATTCAAGGTTAGAATTCGATTGTCTGCTGGAATCTCAATTCTAAGAAAACGGGCACCTAGAGGCGTATCTTTTGTATCGGGAGTTTCCTGAGCTTTTGGGTTGGCTGGGATGGGGCTGTCCAATTTAGCGTACATAGAGGGTTTTACTCCTTTAACCTCCCCTCCG
>JABGWU010000291.1 GCA_018645475.1 Opitutia bacterium | reverse complement strand
TCCTTTTGAAAATGAAGCCCCACCACCATCTGTACCATCAAACGAAACTCCCCCTCCGCCACCACCGCCAAATGATAATCCTTTTGAAACATCTTCTCCTCCAGTCGAATTGGATACTCAAAATGACCCAGCACCATTTGATCCCTTTGCTGAGGAAAATAAAGAAGCAAATGATGACTCTTCGGGAGTGCCACTAGGAGATGTTTTTAATTCTCCACCACCGCCTGTAAATAACGAAAAAGTTTTTGAAAATGTACCTCCCCCTCCGCCTCCACCTCCTACTTTTAATCCCTTTGATCTTCCACCTCTTCCTAGTGAATAGAGAAAGTACCATTATTATTCATGCGTAATGCTTACATTCATAAATTTGGGCTAAAAACGAAGTGGCAGCCCGGCAGGGATTCGAACCCCGACTGAGAGTACCAAAAACTCCTGTGCTACCATTACACCACCAGGCTACACCTTTTAAAATGATCACAACTCAGTTAAAGTCAAGATTCTTGCTTCAAATAAACTCGATCCATGCCTAACAAATTTAAAAGAATTATTCTCAAAATAAGCGGTGAAATCCTTGGAAGCAGGAGCGAAGGTGAACCTATCCATGCAAAATCCTTAGAAAATATTTGTGCTGAGATTAAAGCTGTCTCTGATATGGGAGTTGAAGTCGGACTAGTAGTTGGAGGCGGAAATATATTTCGGGGGTTACAAGGAAGCGATAAAGGAATTGACCGAACAACTGGAGATTCAATGGGAATGCTTGCGACCGTTATAAATGGACTAGCTCTGATGGATCGTTTGGAAAAGATGGGATCCGTGGTAAGGGTTCAAAGTGCCATCCCTATGGATAAACTTGCTGAACCGTATATACAAAGACGGGCAATCAGGCATCTTGAAAGAGGCAGAATCGTTATATTTGTTGCTGGCACTGGAAATCCTTATTTTTCTACTGATACTACAGCCGCGCTACGTGCCAGTGAAATTTCTGCGGAAATTATATTAAAAGCCACTAAAGTAGATGGTATTTATGACAAAGATCCTCATAAACATAATGATGCAGTCAAATTTGATCAGCTAAGTTATATGGACTGCCTTGAAAAAAGACTTTCAGTTATGGACTCCACTGCATTTTCTCTTTGCATGGATAATGGCATGCCAATTTTAGTTTTCGATCTACAACAAAAACACTCGATTCGCATGGCCGTTGCCGGAGAAGATATCGGAACTTATGTTAAATAGTTTTATTCATCATACAAGTTACGAACTAACCTAAATCATTCCCAATTATGGATACATCAAATATTTTCAGTAAAATGAATCAAGACATGAACAAATCAATAGATCATGTTATGAGCGAGTTTTCGTCCTTACATACAGGAAAAGCCAATACATCAATGGTGGAAAGTATTACTGTTGATGTTTACGGTTCAGCAATGAAACTTAGGGATGTGGCTGCGATAACCACACCAGATGCCAGAACCATTCAAATCCAACCATGGGATAAATCTACTTGTGCCCCAATTGAAAAAGCTCTCCTCGAAGCAAAGTTAGGAATTACTCCATTGATAACTGGAGAACTTATCCGACTACCTATACCTGAACTAAGTGGAGAAAGAAGAGAAGAACTCTGCAAAATGGCTCAAGGCTTTGCAGAACAGAGTAGAATCGGAGTTCGTGCCTCAAGAAAAGAAGCAATGGACGCATTAAAAGAGGCACAAAAAGAAGGACTGCCTGAAGATGACTTTAAAAGAGGAGAAAAGGATGTTCAAAAAAATACGGATAATGCAGTTGGTAAGATAAATGATGCTCTTTTAGCCAAGGAATCTGACTTAAGAAAAGTCTAAAAATTGATTATATACTTGGGCAGATTTTATCACCTAGATTAATTTGCTCTGATACATACCAAATTTTTTTTGAAAAAAATTATTATAAAACTTGGTACAGGAATTCTTTCTGCCGGAAAGGGAAATGTTCGAACAGACCGTATGGAGCAACTTGCTCAAAGTATTGCGATTTTGTTAAAAGAGGGTACTCAAACTATTATAGTGAGCTCAGGTGCAGTGGGACTTGGGATGGGTAAATTAGGCTTAGATGAAAGGCCTAAAGATTTATCTCTTTCTCGAGCATGTGCCTCCATTGGACAATGCCGCTTGATGAATGCGTGGAGTGATTCTCTCGAAAAAGTAGGTTTAGTTGCATCTCAGGTCCTTCTAACCAGAGACGATTTTGAAAATAAAAAAAGGTCACAAAAAGTTGAAGAAACATTAAACACGCTGGTTGATCGTCAAATCATTCCAATTGTAAACGAAAATGATTCAGTTAGTGACGAAGAAATAAAATTTGGGGATAACGATGTGCTATCAGCTTTACTTGCCACTATTGTTAAGGCGGATTTCCTTATTATGTTATCGACTGTTAAAGGACTGATGACCCACCCCACTTCAGGTTCTTTAATTCCTTATGTTGCTGAAATTACGCCATCTATTGACGCAATGGCTAAAGGAACACACAGCCCCACTGCGGTAGGTGGTATGGTAACCAAAATTGAAGCCGCTAAAATAGCGTGTCGTGCTGGTTGTGCTGTATTTATTGGAAGTGGAGAAAATCCGTCATTATTGGGAAATATTATAAATGGTGATGATGCACAGGGAACCTTCTTTGCACCATCCGGATTAAAATTGGCTGAAAGAAAAAAATGGCTCCCATTCTTCCCCTCTCCCAATGGAACCCTTACTGTTGAGCATGAAACAATTGATGCAATAATGGAAAAGGGAGACAGTTTATTAGCAAAAGGGATTTTATCTATTACAGGTGAATTTGAAAAAGCAGATGTGGTGGAAATAAAAAATCCAGAAAATGAAATTATTGCACATGGAATAACTCGTTTTAGTAAAAACGAATTGCTTCGAGCACAAGGTAAGCAAAACGAAGAAATTTTAGTTCTTTTTGCCGGTAAAAATCGTCCCGAGGTCATTCATCGGGATCACTTAGCTCCATTATAACCAGAAAAAAACTGAAAACGCTTGCCCGTTTCACACCTTTCAGCGAAAGGTAATTCCCGTGTACGATTACGAAGATGATGATGATGATATGTTCGGCACTCCACAGCCGGCAACAAATAACGCTACGATAGATTTCAAATCGGAGCTTAACGACGACCAATACAGAGCGGTTACAGCTCCTTTTGGCCCTGCACTAGTATTAGCCGGTGCAGGTTCTGGGAAAACTCGCACCCTGACCTACAGGGTTGCTTATTTGCTATCAGAGGGAGTAAACCCAGAGGATATTCTACTGCTCACTTTTACAAATAAAGCTTCCAAACAAATGCTTGAACGGGTCGAAGAATTAACTGGTGTCGGAGCACATCGCTTTCTAGGCGGTACTTTTCATCATGTAGGTGGACAGGTTCTTCGCCTGTTTGGAGATTCAATTGGTTTGCCAAGAAACTACACTATCCTAGACGACAGTGATTCAGACTCACTCCTCTCCGAAGTGATAAGAGACTTAGATCCCGATTTCTTTAAATCAAAAGAAAATCCAAAAGCAAAACCCATCAAAGGAATAATAAGTTACGCACGTAATGTAATGGTTCCAATCGAGGAAGTGGCAAAAGGTCGATATCCCTCAAATGGAGAACTGTTGGCAAAAATTGATTCATTCATGCGGGAATATCAAGACGCGAAAATTAGTCGAGGTTTAGCTGATTATGATGATTTACTGGTTCTGTGGCTCCAAGTTCTAGAGCAAAACCAAGAAGCAGCACAGTACTACCAGAATAGATTCTCACATATCCTTGTTGACGAATATCAGGATGTAAACACCCTCCAGGCAAAAATTGTTGATAAGATGGGTGCCAACCATCAGATCATGGCTGTAGGAGACGATGCCCAATGTATTTATACTTGGAGGGGAGCTGATATAGACCAAATTCTTGGTTTCCCTGAAAGACATCCGGGCACAAAAATATTTAAAATTGAAACCAATTATAGAAGTTCCCCGGAGATTTTAAAATTTGCAAACGGTATTCTTGAAAATCGAAAGACGGACGAAAACTTCACCAAAACGCTCAAACCTTCACAACCGCATCAAGACCTTCCCGTGGTCGTTCCTACAATTGATACTTACCAACAAGCGAATTTCATATTATCAAAAGTCGAACAACTTGTGAATAATGGAACGAGTTACAATGATATTGCCATTCTTTATCGAGCACATTATCACGCAATGGAACTTCAAATAGAACTATCACGCAGGGATATACCATTTGTAATTACTAGCGGCATGAGGTTTTTCGAACAGGCCCATGTAAAAGATTTAGTGGCCCAACTCCGATTTGTAGTTAATCCAAAAGACTCAACTGCCTTTTACAGATTCGCGTGCTTGCTACCAAAAATAGGAGAAAAAACAGCAGCTAAGCTTTTAACACTTGCTGAAAAGATATCTTCCGAAGAATCAATAAGTTTAATTTCCGCACTCTCGGAAGCAGATGTTTTAATAAAAGTCCCAGCTGATGCAAAAGAAGATTGGGTTGGACTGGTAGAAACTTTACAGAGTGTCGCAGAACTGACTGCAACTGCAACTCCATCCAAAGTTGTCGATGAAGCTATAAATGGGTGGTATCATGAATATTTACATGCCACCTATGAAAACTGGCCTAGAAGAGAAGAAGACCTAGAAAGTTTAGTAGATTTCGCCAGTAAACATGAAAATCTCGCAGAAATGTTGAGCCAGTTAATTTTACTTAGTTCTGAATCAGGCGATCGGGTTATTCGACATGGTGAAAGTTGTTTAAGGTTATCCACTATTCATCAATCCAAAGGATTGGAATTTCGTCATGTTTTTATTATTGGACTTGCCGATGGATTATTTCCTAACAAAAGAGCAATCGATGGTGAAGGAGACTTGGAGGAAGAAAGACGGCTTTTTTATGTAGCCACCACACGTGCAGAACGATCCCTGCATCTTGTTTTTCCAGTGCTTTCTAGTCAAAATGGGACACAAATAAGACTTATGCAAAGCAGATTTCTCAAAGAACTTCCGCAAACAGGGTACGAATTATATAATGTTCATGCTCAAAACTCTTTCGGTCAACAATCTGGGTATGGTAATAAATGGAGACAATACGGGGGAGGAAAAAAAAGGGGGGGGTATCGGCGCTCTTACTGACCACTAAAGCCTAAAAAGCTACCAACAAAGCTCGCCACGGCAGCAAACTACAATCATGTCTTTCAGAAAACCGAGAAATAGTCTGGTAAACAACTAAATCACTTGGCAAAGGAAATTCTTTCCCTTTCTCAATATAACTAATTATTTTTTGGCACAAGCGTGTGGATTCATTGATACTCATCCCTTTAATTTGAGAACACATAAGGGAGGCACAAGCCTGAGACAATGCAGAGCCCTGTCCGGTAAAATATATTTGTGATATAACAGAATCTTGGGTTGAAAGTTCAACCCTACAGGTATTACCTGATTTCTCACTTATCCAAAATCCCGTATGATTACAATTTTCTAAGCGACCTTGAAATAGAGGAGATCGTGCATGCTCTTCAAGAATTTCGCGGTGAAGTGGATCTTCCAACGCCTTAAAAACTATTTTTCCACATCATGGATTCAACAGGTTGTGGAGTTCGATCATTATACTTAGCGGAAGGTTTGTTCGCGTAATCAATTTCAACTTCTCCATCGACCCTAAAATAGATTAGTTGTCCAATGGGCATCCCTGCGTAAACTCGGACTGACTGAGACACAGATATTTCTAGCGTCCAATGATTACAAAATCCAACATCTCCCTTTCCAGCAGTAGCATGAATATCAATGCCTAAACGTCCAACACTTGATTTCCCTTCCAGGAAAGGTACATATTGGCGGGTTTCTGTATATTCAAAAGTAGAGCCAAGATAAGTCCTGCCCGGTCGAAGTACAATTCCCTCCTCAGAGATCTCAAAGTGATCCACTTTGTTATGTTTCTTTGCATCAATAATCTCATCAACATAACAGGCTAAAAATTTGGACAGGTGAACATCGTAACTGTTAGTACCTAAGCATGATCGATCGTAAGGCTCTATTACAATATCGTTCTTTTCAATTGCCTGAAGAATAGATGAATCAGAGAGAATCATTTTTTATATATAGTTGTAACTTTAAAATCCGCATCATCCATCTCTTTCATGTATACACAGTTGAATGAGGAAACAAGATGATTGTACGGGAAATTAGAGCCATAACAATCTTAGATTACCAAATTAAAACTTCTGGGATAAGTACCCAAAAGTATGGATATGTATTTTAAGCGAAAGGTCGGTAAACTCCAGGTGCAGGAACAGGATATTCTTCATTTTCTCCTTGAACTACGGGTGGAGTGGAATCCCAAGTGTAGTCATCTATTCCGGGAGCATAGTCCCTACCCTTTTTCATCAATTCATCAGCAATTATTTCTTTTCCGGAATAGCAGGCTTCTCGTCCAAGAATTGCGGTAAAGGTACTCATCGCACCATACTCTGCTTCGTTGTAATACTCACCCTTATGAAGGTTTTCAATTAAATCTTTCTGCTCTTGGTAATGACCACCTCCAGCGCCCCGTATACGGATAGGATCTCCAGCAAATGGTTCAATGTGTCGGGCTACTGAGCAGGTTCCCTTTGATCCATGAGCATACTCTGCAACATGAGACCATCCACCCTTCAAATGCCTACCTTGACTAAACATTTTAGTTCCGTCTGGAAAGGTATACTCAACAAAAGTGTGATCAAATATCTGAGAAAGTTTCCGATCCCCACCCATTCTCATTTCGCTTCCACCCATACCGTTTGCTTTGATTGGATACATTCCTTTAATCCAACATCCAACATCCAAATTATGAATATGTTGTTCGCAGATTTGATCTCCGGATGCCCAAGTAAAATGATACCAGTTATTAACTTGGTACTCCATTTCAGTCATGCCAGGTTGCTTAGCACGGTGCCAAATTCCTCCGCCATTCCAATAAACACGCAGTAGATTAATATCTCCAATTGCTCCGTCTTGAAGTTGTTTGACGCAGTCAATATAGCGTTCTTCATGCCTGCGTTGTAAGCCAATACCAACAGTCAGTCCTTTTTCCTTAGCCTTCTTGGCCGAAGCAAGAACACGGCGTATCCCTGTTACATCACTTGCTACTGGCTTTTCCATGAATACTTTTTTGCCTTGGTTTATGGCATATTCAAATTGTTGTGGTTTAAAGCCAGGAGGAGTGGCAATCACAACCATGTCAACATCTTCGTTGATAGCCTGCTTGTAACCGTCTAAGCCACCAAAGATTCTCCCCTCAACATCAATACGGTCTTCTCCGTATTTCTTCTTAAAAGCAGCAATTTTATTAGCCGATTTTTCAGGAAAGGCATCTGCTACTGCAACCAACTTTGTATTGCAGCGGACATTCTTATCTTTTTCCAAATCCTTGGGGGCATCTAGAATTTGGGAAATTGCACCCGATCCACGACCACCCAATCCGACGACAGCGACTTTAATAGTATCGCTCTGAAGAGCTTCTCCTTTAGCAACATAGGGGAAGGATGCGGCAGCACCTGCGATTGCTGAGGTACCAATGAATTTTCTACGACTTACAGTTTCAGTTTCTTTCATATGAATTATAATAGATTAATTTAGGAATTATGAGAATTTTAATTTAAGTTTCTTGATTGAGGAATTGATTTGGATGGCCCTTTGATATCGCCCAAAGCCCATTGAATTCCATCAAGAAAGTGTTGCAACATAAATGGTGTCCACCAAGTTGCTTTGTTATG
>JABGWU010000290.1 GCA_018645475.1 Opitutia bacterium | reverse complement strand
TCATCTACAAATTTACCCACAGAGGAAACAAATGTTGAATTGACACATTCATTTAAATATTTTTTTTCGTTTCCAATAAATTTTGGTGCATGTAGAGGTATGTAATCCTCAGTCTCGTAAATTTTACGGTATGCTTTAGCGATCTCTAATGCTAAGTTATTCATGCCTAGTATGAAGTCTAGACTTATACCAGATGTAGGTTTTAGAAATTCCATCAAAAAGGCTCACTTTGGGAGAGAATCCTGTAAGGTTCTTAATTTTAGATATATCTGGACAGCGACGTGACGGAGACCCTGGTGTATCTTCAATTTCATTAAATTCCACTTGTTTCTGTAAAACTTTGGAAATGGTAAAAACAAGCTCACGCACAGAAATTTCCTGTTCTTGATTGCCGATGTTTAAAATTTCACCGTTTGTGTTGACTGATTCACATGCAAGAATAGTCATTTCAACTGCATCATCGATATAACACATTGCACGTGTGTGGGAAGGTGATGCAACATCCACAGTTTCATTTTCAGTAATTTTTACGAACATTTCTGGAACAATGTGCATAAAACCCATCCTTGGTCCGTAAACATTGTGGTAACGAACTATGGTAAATGGAATATCATATTTTTGGCCGTAATTAAAAAATATGGATTCACCATACATTTTACTCAGCATGTAAGATGTTCTTTGTGAAGAAACATCTAACAATGTTAAATTGACATCTTCAGGAGTTGGTATGGGTAAATCATAATGGTGCAGAGTACCTGCGTAAATTTCACTCGTTGAAGAAAAGAATACTTTTTGGAGATCTTCACAAACTCGACAAAATTCAACCAGATAAAGTGTTGAAATTGCATTTACAAAAAGTACGCGGTCTGGATTTTCTTGAACATTTCTAACGCCGATGACTGCAGCTAAATGGTAAATATAATTGAAATTTTTGCCGAGTCTTTCAAATGTCTTTTTGTCAGTAAGATCTCCATTAACAAAAGATATGTTTTCCTTGCTTAACAGCGAGTCTAATTCTTCATCTTTACGACCACGTTGAAGATTATCTAAAATAGTAATTTCAACATTTCCAATTTCTAGTAAACGTCTTGCCAGGAAATAACCTACAAAACCTGCACCACCGGTTATTAATATTTTCTTCATTAATTCTTAATTTTTACAAAGATTACCTTTTCCAATTCCTACAACTATCTTTTCAAATGCTTGAAGCTTCTCAGCTTTTACTGCATCTATAATGTTGAAAGCATCTACAAATACCCTTGCATTAGGGAAATATTGACACATCTGCTCAGCGGACAGTTCCAAGTACTCCTTGTGCCGTACAGTAAATACAACTATGTCGTGACTTTTTAAAGCAAGTTCTGATAATTCAGTTATTGGTTGTAATTTCATTTCTTCCCAAAGATCAACAACAGGATCATGAAAAATCATTTCTGCCCCTTCCTTCTTACAAATTTGAGTGAAAAGATAAGCTGGCGAATAACGAGTATCAGCCACATCGTTTAAATAAGAGATTCCCATCAAAGTAATGGTTCTGCCACTTAAGGAACCAACTTTGGACTTAATCAAACGGACAGTATCCCTAGGCATCATATCATTAATTTCAATAGCCTTTAGGGTATTTTTTAGACCTTCGCTGTTGCCATAGAGATTTTTCATAGACCAGTCGGCTAACAAGGAATCTTTCGTCAAACAGTAACCGCCGACACCAAACCCGGGCCACATGATATTTTTATGTGTAGGCCTAACGCGGATAGCATCGATGACTTCATAAAGATTGACGCCAGCATCCTCGGCATATCGCCCCCATTCGCTGATAAAAGCAATATTCATAGCCCGATAGGAATTTTCCAAAACCTTTGCCATTTCCGAGGCCGTGGGTCTGGTCATCTCACTAAGTGGAAAGTCGCCGGTATTGATAAATGATTCCAAAAATTTTCGGGTAGCTTGTTTGGCTTCTTCACCAATCGCCGAGAAAACACGAAAGAAATTGGTAATGGAATCAAGGTAACCAGGTCCCGGCATAACCCGTTCATAGGAATGCGCCAATTTCAACTTGTTGATATCCAAATCACGTGCAGCAAAAATCTTTTCGAACAGAGGATGAACAACTTTCTCAGTAGTACCTGGAGGGACTGTGGTCTCTATGATAATCAGTACATCTTCCCTACATACTTGGGCAACCTGCGTAAGAGCTTTTTCGTAGATGCCAAAACTGAACTTGTATGATGAGGTGTCACCTAGATTAGTTTTATTAATGTCAAGATGAATATCGACAACAATTATATCTGCAATCTCATACGCATATGGAGCATATGTAGCCATTAAATTTCCAGCTTTTATACCTAATTGGAAAGCTGCCTCAAGTTTAACATCAGTCGACTTCACTGGTGCCAAGCCTT
>JABGWU010000289.1 GCA_018645475.1 Opitutia bacterium | reverse complement strand
CGATTTTCCGGGCAGGCAGATTGAGAAAGCCTGCTAAATCTTCCACCGATTTTTTTTCGGGTGTTTCCACTTCCTTCATTTCCTGAAGTGTGGCTGGAGATGTGACGAAGGCAGGTGGGTTCGATTCTGCCAACTCTAAATTCGAGGCATAACCGCATGACTCACAGAAGCCGATATCATCTTCTCCTGAGTCCGCGAGCACTGCGAATTCATGCGAAGAACTTCCGCCGATAGTTCCTGAGTCAGCCTGAACCTGTTTGAAGCTCAAACCGCATCTTGTGAAAATATTAGTGTAGGCCTGCGCCATCTGATTGTAAGTACGCTGGGTATCTTCCTCATCAGCGTGAAAACTATAGGCATCCTTCATCATGAACTCTCGTCCGCGCATGATGCCGAAACGAGGCCGAACTTCGTCGCGGAACTTTGTCTGAATCTGATACAACAAAATGGGGAGTTGGCGGTAGGACTTAATTTCCTTCCTCACGATGTCGGTGATGACTTCTTCATGAGTGGGGCCGTAGCAGAACTCTCGACCATGGCGGTCTTTGATGCGCAATAATTCCTTGCCATAAAAATCCCATCGCTTACTTTCTATCCATAACTCGGCAGGTTGAATGCTCGGTAGAAAAACCTCCTGCCCGTCGATTTGATTCATTTCTTCGCGGATGATTTGCTCCACCTTTCTTAAGACCCTGAGCCCCAGAGGGAGGATGGAGTATATCCCTGAAGCAACTTGTCGAATCATTCCCGAGCGCACCATGAGTTTATGGCTGATTACTTCTGTGTCGGCAGGGGATTCTTTTAATGTTGGAATGAAAAGTTTTGAATAATGCATGCAAGTTTCTCGATGGTTAATGCAGATAAAGAGGACGGATGATTTTATGCGCTAAAAGATTTTTGAGCAAGAGCAATGTGTTCTGCATTATGAATTTCCAGCCAACCTTTGTGGATTTCCATGTAATGGACGGCAAAACCTCGGTCGATCATTTCCTGAATGAGGTCGGTAAAAGTCAAAGTTGAAATATCTTCGGACTCCTGAAAGGGGCCTGTGAAATTTTTGAGGACGTCATTATAAGTTTCAAGAAATTGTTCAGCACCAGTTTTACTGAGCCGGGCGAGCCCGATAAACTCATGAGTAGCGGTTTCTGGGTTTATCTTGTTACCAATTTTGGTCACCATATTTTCGCTGATGAAGCGGATTTCCCGTCGCTTTGGTTTGTAGTGGTTTTTGGTGATGATGTAGTCGTGAATGTTTCCCTCTTCCGGCTGGTGATACTGGGTTGAATTGTCGGCGACGAGAACAATATCTTCCTTGCATTCTGTAAGCTTGCTGAGGATATGGTCCTCCATGAGGATGTCTGAGTACAACATGATAAAACCATTGGCCATTTTTTCTTTCGCAACCATCAGTGAATTTAGCATGGACCCCTTCTTGTAGTCGGGGTTCTCGAGAATTTGGATGCCCTCTGCATGCAAGCTGTCCTTGCCATACCCTGCTATGAGTGTGATATCCGCGAGATTTGCATTGCTCAGGGTTTGAATCTGGTGGTCGAGAAGGGTCTTGCCGCCAATATCCAACATGGCTTTGGGCTTACCATTTAAAATTTTCTTGAAAACCGGGTCTTCTCCAGCAGCAGGGATGATCACCGGTGTATTGGTCGTTTGCTCATCCTGCTGGTCTTTTTCTTTGACGTCTAAAAAACCGACGGTCTTAAAAATTTCCCGGACGGGGGTGCATAAAGGGTCTGCTTCGAGTGACCTTTGGTCGCGAAGAATAGTCTTTGCCGTTTCCGTCATGGATTGATAGGCACTGCGTAAAAGGTGGTTGGCATAAATGACTATGCTGAATCCGGCAGCACTTAATTCGTACTCTGTGATCAAATTGTAAGTGGTGGGCACACACACCAAAGGCTTGTCCAATTTGAGATTTTTTAAAATAATTTTGTATTTTTTGGCAAACTCAAGAATCTCATCCGGATTTTTAGACTTGGAGTGGATCATGATGCCATCGACTCCGGCCTTGAGATATTGCGTGGCCCTGTCAAGTGCGTCTTCCATGGGCTTCCCGGCTATGAGGCTTTCAATGCGGGCGATAATCATGAACTCACTGCTTTTTTGAATGCTTTTTCCTCGCCGGATTTTTTGGGCGAAGACTTCTGGCTCTTGCAGGTTTTGCTGGACTCCAGCTTCGAGGCTGTTGCGTTTAGGAAAGACCTTGTCTTCTATGATTACCGCAGATACTCCCGCTCGTTCCAGTTTAGAGACTGTGTATTCGAAGGTATTTGCGTCTCCTCCCGTATCGCCGTCGACGATCATGGGCTTGTCGGTAACCATGAGAATTTCGTTGATGGTGTGGAACCGGGAATCAAAAGTGATGACTTCGATGTCGGGGTGCCCTTTCGAGGCCGAGTCTGTGAGACTGCTTTCCCAAATGGCATCGAACTGGCGGACGACCGTTTTTCCACCCGAGTCGCCAGTCACTTCAACCGTGTTAGCAATGATGCCGCTCAATCCATTATGCGCTTCAAGCACGCGCACAGTTTTTCCATCTTCCAGAAGAGCCTTAAGTTTTCCCCGTCGTTGTTCGGGAAGAATCGTGTTGAGAAGGGTCATGATTGCGCTCCAGCAGTTTTGTCTGTATCAATTTTTTCTCGTATCCAGTCAGCAACATAGATGTCATCGAGATTGAATTTTTTCAGCGTATTTAAAATTACCAACAAGTGTTCCTCTTCTGGGAGTTTTTTGTCCAGAATAATAAGATCTTCGCCATTGAGTTTGCAGTAGCCGCTTTTAATAGCAAACTCCTGATCGTTGAGATTGACGACTTCAATTTTTATGGATAACTTCTCTGCTGCTTCCTTGAGGTCCTGGAT
>JABGWU010000288.1 GCA_018645475.1 Opitutia bacterium | reverse complement strand
CCAGTAATAATTACCCGGGTGGGTTCACCCCCGGTATGCGAGTCAATAAATTGCACCTTCATACGATTCAAAAAAAGCCACCAAGCTCTAATCCGTGCTCAGTACAGCTTCCGCAAAGGCCTTACCGATCTGTGCCATGGTTTTAGCACTTCCATAATAATGATACCCGCCATTCGATTTTGCTATCCTCGCATAGGCTTCCTCTTTTTCACTGATCAATTTTGTACGGTATTTCTCGATATACTCTTTTTGCTCTTGAGCAGTCATCGAACCGTCGCGGTTTGCGTGATCCTTGTGCTTATTTTTAAGAAACCCGGCCATTTGCTTAACCCTTTCCTGATTGTCTTCAAGCACCTTTAAACGCATATCCCAAAACTTGGCCGTTCTCACCGCAAACACATTCCCCTTAAATTCCGGCATAATTGCGGGTGCAGCCATGGCATTGCGGAAGTTTCCATGAATTGGCACATACCGCGGACTGGCATATTTCTCTAACGGTCCACCCACTCCCATTACGCCGATTACAAACTTCATCTTCGGTGCGTTGAGATCCTTTCTGACATCCCTTATAAAATGAGCCAAACAATCCGTGTAGGCATCATACCCTCCCGGTTGGCCACGATTCGGGTAAGTTCCACTGGCCACCATATCATTCCATCCCTGAAACCAGGCAAAACCTGCAAGTTCGTAGCCTTTCTTTTGGTTGTAATCCGGATATACACGCTTGATATCGGAGAGTACCTTTTTCACATGATCCATCATCAAACGATAAAATCTGCCTGTTTGTTCGGCCTTGTCCGCTTTGATTTCATTGATATTTTTTCCTCGTCGCTTAAAATTTTCAATTTCATTTTCATTGAATAGATAAGGTCCGGCAGACGGAGGTCGAAAATCAGTGTGGATCGATTTTCCTCCCCAAGCTGTTTTGATAATGAGAATCGGCTCTTTCAGAGCTTTCTGGGCATAAATTCCGAAAGTGAATTCCGGTCCTATCTTTTCACCCATCTCCGCAGGCACCCGACGCGAGCCATAGCCGGCAGTAAGTTTACCTGACCCTTCGCCCATATTATCACGCCCACCGGTAAAATAGGAAATCCATACCTTCTCACAGGTAATCGGGTTCCCTTTTAAATCGACCATTTGCTTATAAATCGGTCTCGTAACCGGATCCATTTTCATCGCTTCAATAGTACTGATCTTGGCATGCCCCTCCATATTGGACTGCCCGCACAAAATGAATACTTTAAGAGGACGATCAGCCGCTAAAAATTTGGAAAAACAATGGAATGAGAAAAGGAATGAGAAAATCGAAATAACTAATACTTTCATCTTGAACATGGTTAAATGGGGGAATGTGAACTCAAACGCTCCGCTTTTCAAGAAACTTCACTTGGTTTTCTTTTTGGAACGCTTTTTAATTTTCTCCTTTACGATTGGTACGGGTAACCCGTCGCTCGGCTGGTTCCAAAATCGATAAGGATCGTCAAGAAGACGCATCTCCGCGAGAAGCAAAGCTTCCATTTCCTTTAGTTTTTCAGCATACTTCGGATGCTTGACCAAGTTTATCTGGTTCTTGGTCGGCTTGACCCCTGTCATGGCGACCACTTTGGGATCATGGTGTTCCATCATGAATTCATGCGGATTCTCTTTTAAGTTAAAGAGTTGCATATGCTTCACTCCAGTCTTGGTAACTTCGTACTGTGATAATTTCCAGTCACCCTTTTTAACACATCGGGAACCCGGTCGACCTCCGCCACAATAAACCCCGTACAAAACATCCCTGACCTGATTCTTCTCGCCCATCAGAACTGACTTAAAACTCTTTCCCTCCGAAGTTTTAGGTGTATCGATTTCCGCCAAGTCGCACAAGGTGGCAAGTACATCGAGCAAATATACATTCCCGGTCACACGGGAACCCGCCTCGACCCCCGGTCCTTTGACGATGAATGGAATACGCCAAGTATGCTCGTAAATGTTCTGCTTGCCCTGCAGACCATGTCGCCCGATCGCCATCCCGTGATCCGCGGTGTAGACGACATAGGTGTTGTCCAATTCGCCCATCGTCTCGAGCTGCTTGAGTACCCGACCGATCTGAATATCGATGTTTTCACTGCAGGCGAACTCACGTCCCATCTCATTGCGGATCGTGCGCTCGTCCCGCTTGTTCCAGACGCCCTTCACTCCCACTTCGTCTCGCACGGTGGTGTGGCCGTGGTCGAAGGGGTGACTGGGCAACCAGTTGATCGGCAAAGACGGTTGCTTCGGGTTGGTTGGAGGCAGCGTATTCTGGTCGATGTGGTTGACGGCACCATATTTCTTAAGTAACCCGGGCTTGCCGTCACGCACATCATGGGGATGAGAAAAGCCATAATAAATGAGGAAGGGATCCTTGTCCTTGGACGCCTGGCGCTGCTGCAGATAATTCATTACTTGTTCCGCGTGCCAATGACTGCCCGTTTCGTCGGTGCCACCCCGTCGGGTGCCATCGTGGCGGACTGTGAAAAGCTTGTTTGCCGCTTCGTAACTGTTTCCGTTCTTGCAAGTGCGCATGGTGTCGTAACCAGCTCGATTAAAGACCGCCGGCAAGGTAAATTGAGCCAAATCAGGCGGGACCTTCTTGGGGTTGATAACATGTGGGTTCATTACACGTCCCGGCTTGTCCGGTATGTGCCAGACGGTTCTGCCCGACATGACCATGTGACGGGAGGGCGTGCATACTCCGCCTACCCAGGCTCCCATGTGATGGGCCCCGTCCAGCACCATACCCTCCTTGGCGAGACGGTCGAGGTTCGGCGTATCGAGAATGGAACGGGGATTGTATATCTTGAGATCGAGCGGGGACTGGTCGTCCACGATGATGAAGAGAAAGTTTGGTTTCCTATCTATAGCCGAGACGTTAATGAAAAGAATACACAAAAGAAATAGGTATGAGATTTTCAAGGATTTACTTTTCATTATTGGGTTCATTTTTATTTTTTCTTTTATTTTTCTTTCCGGAAGCTTTTTCCTTATTCCAGGAAAAGTCGAATTCGTTCTTTCGGACAGGCCCGGGCGTGCTGCGACCCTTGACGATGTAGTTTTCGAGAAGTTCTTCCAACTTTTGAACTTCATCTTTCTTTGAATCGATTAGATTGCGTGTTTCGCTGAGGTCTTCCTTGAGGTTGTAGAGTTCTTTCGTTCCGTTGCGCAGGGCGATCAATTTCCAGTCCCCTTGGCGGATTGCCAAACCCGCAGGAGCCTGGTGAATGGTTGCTTCGCGGATTGGACCCTTGTCCTTACT
>JABGWU010000287.1 GCA_018645475.1 Opitutia bacterium | reverse complement strand
TATATTTTCTTTTTTTTCAGGGTTTTTTGCCCATATCTGGTCACATATTGCGGTTAATTGACACAATAATTGATTGAGTCCGTGCCCACGAATACACTTCCTTTTTTCTAAAATATTTAATTGATGAGAATCGAAAGGCTTTAAATTCTCATTAAGTGCACTTTTCAATTCTTCAATTTGATTTGGATGAATAAGGGTAGTCCCTTCCAGTTTTGCTCCTCGATCGTTTAAATTTATTACAGTTTTATTTGTAGAAATCTTTTTGCAAAAATCTGATGTTTCCTGCCAATCAGATAGGAAAGGGGTCGGGACAGTATCTTTGAAATTTCCAGGTATATTATGATAATGTGCTGCTTGAATTTGTATATGTGAACGTTGAGTATTTTCAGCATACCTTTCCATTCCATTGCCACCACCTGATAAATCCATTCCTACAGATAAGATGACGGCTGGATTTAAAAAATTGGCAAACATCATAGCGGTTAGACCAGCGTTATTGATTGCAAGTAGGTCTGTTTTGGAAATTCCTTTCGCAACTAACCAATCTTCGGTAATTATTCGCCCAGACAAAAAGCAGCAATTATTTCCCCATTTTTGAGACCAACTTTCATGTGATTGACTGGATAATACTGCAACGCCTGGAGCATAGCCTTCATCGCTGCATGATTCAAAGGTTTTTTGGGGATCAATACTCACAACAAAATCTGGATTTAATTTGGCATTTTTTAACGCGGTTAAACTACTATCGCATGCAATAATTAAAGGTTTAGGAATACCATTTTTTAGAAGGGGGAGAGTTATGTCGAGTGATGGTCCTGAGCCAACAACAATAACCAATGATTCTTGACCAAGAGTATTCCATTCACTGGGCAATCTTTTTGTCAAATAGCCTGCTAGGTTAATAAATATTTGCTTTTGGCGAAGGTATCCAGTTTCAGAACGGGTTCTTCTTGCACGCATTGTCGAATCAATTTCTGAAATAGTCAGATCAAGTATTTTATTATATTCGCTCGTTGATTCTTCAGTGATCGACTTGCATACCTTAACGGTTGGCGGTGCATCATAATCAAGGAGCATAAAGTCTTCTAATTTTTCTTTTATTAGAGATGGACTTTCTTTTATGTTAATTAAAGTTACTTGTTTAGGTAGTCTAGTGGTCGTTTCATTGTTTGAACTGAACAATAAAATACCCGATGGGAATTCTTTTGATAGCTTAGAAATAGTCTGATTATCTACAGCACCAAGTAGGATAGCAGATTTAGCTTCATCAGAAATAGATTCCGAGAGCCATTCAGTAATCATAGGATGATTGATTATCGTTTCTTGTTAAAAATTCTATACTTATAGAATTCATCAAATTAATCTTCTATCTTTCGCATCGACTAAATATTCTAAAGATGTGTAATATGATGTATATATGCTTAACGACAAATCAATTCTTGTAACCGGTGGTACTGGTTCCTTTGGGCAAAAATTTGTTAAATCTGTCTTAGAGAAATACCGCCCACGAAGAGTCATCGTATACTCTCGTGATGAATGGAAGCAATCAGAGATGCAGAAGGATCAAGATTTCACTCAAGGTCAAGTTAGGTTTTTCTTGGGGGATGTCCGTGACAAGGATAGACTTTGTTTAGCTATGCGGGGAGTTGATTATGTTATACATGCAGCTGCACTTAAACAAGTTCCTGCTGCCGAATATAATCCTCATGAGTTTATTAAAACAAATGTGGATGGTGCTACTAATATTGTTGAAGCTGCTCTCCATTCTGGTGTGAAAAAGGTTGTCGCGTTAAGCACAGATAAAGCGGTTAATCCAGTGAATTTATATGGTGCAACTAAACTTTGTTCAGACAAAGTATTTGTTGCTGCAAACAGTTATGCCGGGGACGCAGGAACCACTTTTTCTGTTGTTCGCTATGGAAATGTTGTAGGAAGTAGAGGAAGTGTTGCACCACTTTTTGCGGTGCAACGGGATACAGGAATACTTACTATTACCAATCCAGAAATGACTCGTTTTTTGATTACCCTAAAAGATGGGGTAGACTTTGTTTTACAAAGCCTTGAAAATATGGTCGGTGGTGAGCTTTTTGTTCCTAAAATTCCTGCTTGTACAGTCGGAGATATTGCATCTGTTATTGCTCCTGATTGTAAGTGGAATACAATCGGTTTGAGACCGGGTGAGAAAATGCACGAAATTCTTATCCCTGAAGATGAGTCTAGAAATGTTTTAGAATTTGATAATCACTACCTTATTCAACCCATTCAGTCTTTTTGGGGGAATAAAATTGGAATATTAGGCGGAGTTTCCTGTTCTGATGGTTTTAAGTATGCAAGTAATTGTAACTGTGAAAATTTAAGTAGTGGGTCACTTAGGGAATTATTGGTTGATTTTCTGCCACAACCTGTTGGTGGTTAGAAGTTGTTCCATCTTTTGCGATGGATGTTTTAAAAAAAATCTCTGATTTTGAGTCACCACCCCTTATTGTTGCTGAGTTGTCTGGTAATCATGGTGGAGATTTAAGTAAAGCTTTTCGTTTAGTTGAATCTGCTATTGAGTCAGGAGCAGATGCAATAAAACTTCAAACATACAAACCAGAAACGATAACGGTTCAAGGCAGAGATAATAGGTTTCTACTTAAAGAAGGTTTATGGAAAGGTCGTTATTTACATGACCTTTATCAAGATGCAATGACTCCCTGGGAGTGGCACAAACCGCTTTCAGATAAAGCCAACGAACTAGGATCTTTTTTGTTTAGTTCTCCATTTGACGAAACTGCAGTTGATTTTTTAGAGTCTGAGTTAGATCCTTGTATTCATAAAATTGCATCTTTTGAATTAAATCACTTTCCATTGTTGGAAAAAATTGGAGAGACAAAAAAAATAGTTTTTGCCAGTGTGGGAGTTTCGAATATCGATGACATTGAGCGTGCATTTCAAACTCTAAAAGCATCTGGTTGTCCCCAAGTTGTTCTTTTACATTGTGTGAGTGAGTACCCTGCTCATGCTCGAGATTTTAATTTAGCATCTATGTTAGAATTGAAAAATCGTTTTGGAACATTTGTTGGACTCTCCGATCATTCACCTGGGCATAACATCGCTGTTTCAGCTACTGCTCTAGGGGTAAGAGTAATTGAAAAGCATTTTACTTTAGATCGGAGTGATAATTCAATTGATGGTGCTTTTTCGATGCTTCCGAATGAATTTAAGAATTTAGTCGAAGAGGTCAAAACCACACATATGGCGATGGGGGACTGTAAATTTTATGATTTAAAAAAAGAATTAAAAGGATCTAATTTCAAACGATCTATTCTTGTTTCATCTTGGATACAAAAAGGCGAGATTCTTACTACTCAAAATATAAGGATTGCTCGCCCCGGTGATGGCTTGTGCCCTAGTTTTTGGGATCAAACTATTGGTTGTAGGGCAACTAAAGATATGCCAGTTGGCCATCCCATATCTTTATGTGATTTTCACTGAATAATGGTTTGAGAATCTAATTTCCCCACTTGCCCGTGGCTTTATTTTAGGATTGATGCTATATTATATAGTGTCTGACTTGAAAATAAAAGAAAAAGAAATACCCGCTTTTAGTGGTTCAACAGATGAAAGGTTGAGAAAAGCTTGTTGTTGGGTTTCAGAATTTTGCCCCGGTCGAACCTTAACTCTTGAGCAGATAGGTCAAATAATGGAAGTCTCGAGAGAAAGAGTTAGGCAAATTGAAGCACAAGCATTGCGAAAACTTAGGCATCCTTCACGGGTAAATATTTTGAGGGAGCATAGTTTGAATAGGTGATTTTCGAACAGATAATGGGGGAAAGTTTATCTTCCATTTGTTTATTTAAATCCTATAATATATTCATTTGAGTAATACTATTGTAGATTGTGAATAATAGAGACGCGTTTATCTTACTTAACGGGTTGTCTAAAATAGGGCCTATTTCAGCTAAAAGTTTATTAGAAAATTTTAATTCAGATCCTTGTGCAATCTTTCAAGCAAGTAGATCCGAATTATTAAAAATTAAAGGGATTGGTGAGAAGATTTTCGAGTCTTTAAAAGGTTCAAAAAACGAAGAATGGCTTGCTGAGGAAAAACAAAAAATTGAAAAAAGAAATGTTACTTTTCTTGTTCAGCCAGAGCTACCCGAATTACTTTTACAGATTTATGACCCTCCCATTGGTCTTTATGTCGCTGGCAAAATTCCCAATCGACCATTTGTTGCGATTGTGGGTACACGAAACCCGACAATGTATGGACAAAAGCAAGCTCGTTTGATGGCTGAAAAACTTACTCAAGCAGGATTTTGTGTTGTTAGTGGAATGGCTCGAGGTATCGATACCGCTGCACATGAAGGTGCCCTTGACGCTGGGGGGCCAACGGTTGCTTTTCTAGGCAGTGGACTGGATATCGTTTACCCTCCCGAAAACATTAACTTATATAAACGAATCATAGAGACTGGTGCTGTTGTTTCAGAATTTCCTTTTGGTCGTAGAGCTGACCGCCAGACCTTTCCAATGCGTAACCGACTTGTATCCGGCATATCGCAGGGAGTTTTAGTAGTTGAATCGGCCGCTTCGGGAGGTAGCTTAATTACAGCTCAGTTTGCAGCAGATCAAGGACGGACAGTTTTCGCCGTCCCTGGTCGTGTTGATCAACCAAGTTCAGCGGGTTGTCATAAAATTATTCGTGAAGGTGCAACACTAGTTTGTTCGGCTAATGAAATTATTGATGATCTACGCCCATATATGAAGAAAGATCAGTATTTGCTTAATTATACAGACCAAGACAATGAACCCAACTCAAATTCAGGTATTTTGGGTGAAGTGAGTGGAGACGAAGGTTTGATCATTAATAAACTTATGGGAGGAGAACAATTATCACTTGATGAATTGAGTAAAAGAACTTCTCTTAGCATGCCCGATACCATGTCTGCGTTAACTCTTTTGGAGTTAAGTAGACGAGTGAAGAAGTATCCGAGTGGAAAGTATGAGTTAATATAAGTTGTGCCTCGGATTATTGGCACACAAAGGTTTTAGCTTATCGCTTGATTTTTAATTTAACAATCTATGGTATGATTTTAAGTAAAGTCTAAAATTGTTATGTTAAATTCTTTTTCTTCGCATTGGCCTTTGTTCGTTTTGATACTAAGTATTGCTTGGGTTGTTTTTGGCATCACTAAATTGAAGCTTCATCCGTTTTTAACACTTATGTGTGCTTCAATAATGGTTGGTTTACTTTCTTGTCCACTACCTGAAATCTCGGTTGAAAATAAAGGGCTTTTCCATAGTAGGGTTGACTTGCCACCATCCGTTCAAATTGATTATGTACTAGCGGTTAAGTGGTCACTTTTAGGGTTTGGAAATACTGCAGGAGGCATTGGCCTAATCATAGCACTAGCGGCAATTATCGGTGCTTGTATGATGAAGAGCGGTGCTGCAGATCGAATTGTCCGTTTTCTGCTATCCATTTTTGGTATTAAGTATGCTGGCTTTGTGCTTTTGCTTAGTGGGTTTCTTTTGTCTATACCTGTTTTTTTTGATACGGTTTTCTTTTTATTGATTCCTTTAGCCCGGGCAATGGCAGTTAGAGCTGGAGGTAAATATTTATTTTTTGTAATGGCAATGGCGGGAGCGGGGGCC
>JABGWU010000286.1 GCA_018645475.1 Opitutia bacterium | reverse complement strand
GGTGTGGACTATCCCGGACAACCTCCCCGCTATGAATGGGCCGACGGAGAGGACAAGGTCCACTTTGCTTGTCGGACCTGCGATAAATTATTCGCGTTAGAGGATACCACTGAGGATACCCCTCCTGCCAAGGCACCGAAAGGCTTTCAAGTACAAGGTTTTGAAGTAATGCTTTATGGTACCTGCCCTGAATGCAGGTAAAGAAATAAGCTTAGAATGAGAGGCGTAACCCAACTCTCACCTCCCTACCCTCCCCAGGATACAATCCGCTGCCAAAAGCGGTAGATAAGTACTCTTCATCAAGTAAGTTCTCGACGCTCCCGAAAAGAGTAGCACTTTCTGACAATACATAATTAATGCCTAGATCATATAGCCAATAATCTTCCATTTTGGCCTCAGTGTTTGAAAAATCACTCCCACGAAAGCTTTCTCCCACATACGATCCACCCAAACTTAACAATAATGAATCAACGGGGTGCAATTCCAGAAACAGCCTAACTAAGCCTTCGGGAACCAGAGGTACTCTCGATCCTGAGTAGTTTCCTCCTGGATAGTTGTCTTCTTCAAAGGTGGCTCTGACATATTCATAGCTTACACCTGAACGGATCGACTCGGAAATCTGCCAATCCATGGAAAGATCTAAACCTACTCGACGATTTTTGGGTAAATTTACATTTGAACCATTAAATGGAACAGCGGGTACGAGGGGGTCATAAATAATTTCACCCTCCATCCATTGTCGGAAGATTCGACCGCTTAAAAAAATTTGGTCTACATTCCAATCCATTCCCAGTTCGACCTCATATCCGTTTTCGGGCTCCAAGTCTTTGTTGATTGAATAAGCATATTCATCCGTCGCCGCATAACGATAAAAGCGGCGAATGGTCCCGTAGACTCTATTCTCATTTCCAAATTCACGAATAAGACCTATGCCTCCAGCCCATTCGTCCTTATTTACTTCATTCAACTGGGTGCCTGAATCAACTCCAGAATTTCCTGCCCTCTCTACCCTGAAGTTCCCGTTCAAATTCCATTGATCTGAAAGTGGTAATCCTGTCGAAGTAAAGAAGGCCGAAGTAGATCTTTCATATGCTGAATCTCCATAGTTCGTCTTTGCGTCCAATGTATCCTTAGTAAAATCCATGCCAAACATCCAGTCGACTACATTGGAATTATAATGCAATGCCGGACCATAGGAAAAAGATTCGTAATTCGTTTCGGCCAGATAAAACATACTGGGCATATCGGCACTTACTTCACGATCTTGGTATCCTAATCTATTTTCTAAGCTCCAGTTATCATTAATCTCGTAAGTGAGTCCCGCCCGGCCACGGGAAGAGCGTTCCATCCCTCGATTGTTGGGATCGGTGGTTTGCCTCCGGTCGGCGAGCAATGCACTAGCATTCAAATCTCCCGGGAAACCAAAAGCGGTATTCGACAGGCTCCAGGATAAGTAACCCCTTAAATCAGATTCGCTTCCCCAGTCTAGTCTCACTCCACCCGCATCTGTCTTTTGATCGCCATTGACCCGGTATCCATCCGATTCAGCACGATCCCCAAAAATCGTTAGGCCCATTCCCCCAATCCTTTGAGAATATGCACCTCTTGCATTGAAAGTATCAAAACTTCCGGCACTGGCTTCCAGGGAACCTGAAGGTTCTACCTTAGGTAGCTTGGTATTGATTTTGATTACCCCGCCAACCCCATGATTACCGAAAGTTCCGGACTGCCCACCGCGAATCACCTCGATCGAATCCACTAGTGCGAGTGGTATGGAATACCAATTGATTGTAGACATATCGATCGCATTTAATCGATGACCATCTAAAAGAACCAAAGTACGAAGTCCTCCATTTTCTCCAAACCCGCCCATGGAAACCGTAGATCTTGCTGAATTCCCGGAAGTTGATCGTACCTGTAGGTTTGCTTCCCTGCGCAACAATTCGACTAAATCAACGGTACCCGACTGCTCAATCTCAGTTTGATCAATCACTTGGACCCGTGCAGTTAAATTCTTGGAAGAAGTCTCTAATCGAAGAGTGGAAACCTCCATTGGTTCAAGTGCACCCGTAGATCCATACAGAAAAGATCCAGCGATCATTACGACCACTATCGCTAGCAAAATAGGGAAAGTGCGAAGATAAAACATTCCCTTATTGATAATCAACTATCAATATTTAGCAAACTCAATTCATCTTGGTTGGACCTACAATTAATCGATTTTTTTAACTTCTTCTGTAAGTTAATTACGAAAAATTAGTACACATCTTTTAGATAGCGCTTTTCTTTTTGAAGTGACTTTGTCCATGCTGAAGAATCTTCCTCACTCATAAAACCATGCTCCTGAGCAATGGATCGTAATGCCTGGTCCACATCCTTCGCCATGCGGGAAGCATCTCCACAGACATAAAAAACGGCTCCCTCCTGCAACCAACTCCAAAGCTCGGCTCCTTTGTCCAGCATCTTATGTTGAACATAAATTTTTTGATCCTGATCACGGGACCAAGCTAGATCAAGTTCGCTTAGCAATCCGTCCTTCCGATAGCTCTCCCATTCATTCCCGTACAGATAATCTGTTTTTTGGGAACGATCCCCAAAGAAAAGCCAGTTTTTACCCTTTGAACCGATAGCCTTTCTTTCTTCGATGAAAGCACGAAAAGGAGCAATCCCAGTTCCTGGACCTACCATAATAATTGGTTTTTCGCTATCTTCCGGAAGTTTAAAATTTTTATTAGGATGGAAGTAACATGGAATGGTATCCCCCACTCTTTCGGCAAGGTAAGAAGAGCATACACCTTTTCTTTTCCGTCCGTGAGTATCATACCTGACCACTGCGACAGTTAGATGTACTTCCTCTGGATGTGCTGAGAGACTCGATGCAATAGAATAAAGGCGGGGTGGCATAGCACGAAGTAAACTGGTAAATAACTCAACAGAAAGTCCCTGTTGGGGGTATTCCAAGAACAAATCAATTAATTCCCGCCCCCACATATATTCAATAAGGGCGTCTTTATTCTCTATTTTTAGTAATTGTTCTAAGGCGGGTACTTGAGCAATTTCGTTAAATTTCTTAATTTGAATTTTACTCAAAACCGTACAAGCGAACTTGTTAAGTAGAGCTTCACGAAGAGAATAATTTTCATCCGCTATTTTCACATTTTCATTACCAGAAAACCCGACAATATCTAAGAGGTTCTCGACCACTTCAGAACAATTTACAGGTAAGACTCCCAAGGAATCACCCGGTTGATAATTTAAACCGCTATCATTAAGCGACAGTTCAAAATGGCGAGTTTCTTTGTCCGACCCCTGCGTTAGCATTCGGTTCACTAAGAGTTGGGAATAATATGGATTTGATTTACTGTGGGAATGCTCCCCTGATAAAGTTGTCATAGGCAGATATTTTTACATACTTATTCGCATTTTCTTCGCTCGACTCCAAGCGAAATTTATAAATTTTTAAGATCCTTATTCATTTGCTCAAAAAAAATCTCATCATAAACTACTTTCATGGTTTGCGACTCCGAAATAAATAAAGAGGAAAGACTAAAATGGGGGGAAGTAATTCTTCAACACTCCTTTGACGAAGAAGATTGGTATCTTGCACGCTCTTCTTTGATTAAACTGCTATCTTTAAATAACAAATACGCTGACGAAGATGCGATCCGTTCCTATATCTGCTGCTGTGCCGAGGCGACAAGTGGCACTATCCCTTTACCCCCCCTTAAAGATCTGGTATCTGACTTCTACAACCACTACGGAATGGAAAGTGCAAAGGAAAAATAATTCAATTTGGTTTTAGGTTTCTATGTGCCTTAGTCACCTCGAGATATTTTTCAGCCCATCCCTTCAAGCTCTCTCGTTTCTCAGCACTCAACAACCTCTTCATTTCTCCTGGCACTCCTGCAACCAAAGAACCTGCAGGCACAACCATTCCCGCCGGAACAACCGCTCCAGCTGCTATAATTGACTGTCTCCCAATGACAGCACCATCTAAAATAGTTGCATTCATTCCAACCAAACATTCGTCTTCAATTCTACAGGCGTGAATAATCGCTCCATGACCAACCGTAACATAATCACCTACAATTAAAGGATAGTCATCTGATAGATGCCCTATTACACCATCCTGCAAATTCGAGAATCGTCCGATTTCTATGTAGTTGATATCCCCCCTCAAAACGCATTGATACCAAACGCTTGATTGTATCCCAACGCGTACATCACCAACTAATGTTGCGTTTGGAGCAACCCAAGCACCCTCGCCAAGGGAAACTTGTTTTGAAAGAAAATTCCCTAAGCGGCTTTTTACATTCAAAGATTAAAAAATTAAAGAAAGCGTTTTACTGGCAAGCTTCGCATTCTTCCCCATTCATCATAGCTTCAATACTGCAAGCTTTGGCTTCAGCGTCTGTATATTCCTTTTTCGCCGAGGGTTCGCCAGCAACATCTCCCATTGGTTTTGCCTGCTTTAAAGCCACAGTTGCTTTCTCAATATTAGAAGCTCCTAATGTTCTTAAGTAGTAAGTAGTTTTTAGCCCCTGCCTCCATGCTGCACGATACATGTGAGAGAGCGTTTTCATATTAGGTTGACCTAAGAAAAGATTAACTGATTGAGATTGATCAATCCATTTTTGGCGACGGGCAGCCGCCGCAATTACAAATTCATATGAAACATCAAATGCTGTTGCATATTTCTTTTTGATATCCTCAGGAATAGTGCTGATGTCTGATAGTTCTCCATCAAAATATTTTAATTG
>JABGWU010000285.1 GCA_018645475.1 Opitutia bacterium | reverse complement strand
CTCCAGGCCACGCTGACTTTGGGGGAGAGGTTGAACGTGTAATGAAGATGGTGGATGGTGTCATGCTTGTAGTGGATGCATATGAAGGCCCTCAGGCACAAACTCGATTTGTTTTACAAAAAGCATTGGCTGCTGGGTTAAATCCAGTAGTTTTTATCAACAAAATTGATCGGCCAAATGCCAGACCGCAAGAGATGCAGGATCTGGTTTTGGAACTTTTTCTTGAGTTGGAAGCAAGTGAAGAACAATTTAATGCACCATTTCTTTTTGGTAGTGCAAAAGACGGGTATGCATTGAATAAACTTGATGATGAACAATCTGGTATGACTCCTTTATTTGAGGTTTTAGCTGAAAAAATTCCCGCACCCGCGATTGAGGAATCTGATGATTTTAAAATGCTGGTTTCTAATGTTGACTGGTCGGACTATGTTGGGCGAATTGCAGTTGGTAAAATTCTGTCGGGCAGCACCAAAATTGGGGACACCATTTGGCGATTACGCAAAGATCACTCTCCTGAAAGGTCGAAGGTTTCCAAAATTTTCGAATACTCTGCTTTAGCTACAAATGATGCTTCGGAAGGGGTGGCCGGTAATATTATTGGACTGTCAGGTTTTGAAGAAATTGACATAGGCGAGACCCTTGCCGGAAATCAGGACGTGGAACTTTTGCCATTTGTTGAAATTGATCCTCCTACGGTTATGATGTCCTTTTCGGTGAACGATGGACCAATGGCAGGTAGGGAGGGAGATCGAGTCACTTCCCGGGAAGTTCGGGATCGATTGTTGAAGGAGGCACGAACAAATATTTCGATCAAACTTGAGGACATGGATGGTTCTGCTGATTTTAAGGTTAATGCACGTGGTGCAATGCAGGTCGCTGTGGTTGTGGAGGAAATGCGACGGGAGGGGTTTGAATTATTGGTAAGTCGCCCAACGGTTATCAAACAGGTCATTGACGGAAGATCACACGAGCCATTCGAGACAGTTTATTTAGAGGTTCCAGATGATGCAGTCGGGGGTTGTATGCAATCTCTTGCAAATCGAAAAGGGCAGGTTGAATCAATGTCTGCGAACAAAGGGAGAACAACCCTTCAGGCAACAATTCCGACCCGAGGGTTAATTGGATTTGAATTCGAACTTTTAAACCTTACCAGTGGTGAAGGGATCATGTCACATTTATTTAAAGAATATCGTCCCGATTCAGGAGATATTCGAACTCGTCGAACAGGTACATTGGTTTCTATGGAAAAAGGTGAATCTAACACCTATGCCTTACGAAATATTGAAACCCGTGGAAAATTATTTGTTGGCGCAGGGGAAGAGGTTTATGAAGGAATGATTGTTGGGGAAAACCCCAGGATTGAAGATTTACCAGTCAATCCGACCAAAGCGAAGCATGTAACCAACCACCGTGCCGCTGGTAGTGATAAAACCGAGACCTTAACTCCTCCCATAAAATTTTCGCTGGAACGTGCAATTGAATATATTGCTCCAGATGAATTGGTTGAAGTAACTCCTAAAAATATACGGCTTCGTAAAAGAATTCTTGATTTTAATTTACGAAAACGAGAGGCAAAAAAGACTAGCTCTTAGTGTTCGGTTGGCTATTCTGCTTTCTTTAAATAATTATGCTCGTGAAAGTAGTGTTAGTTTTGTGTTTTTTCATCTTTGGAATGGCGGGATGTGGACCCGGAAGTATTTACAATTCTTCTTATTATTCTGAGACTCCGCTAGAGAAAAATCTTTTCAGGGTAACCTTTCAGGGTGGACATGCACCAGTGACTGGGGATTTGTGTCTGTTAAGATGTGCGGAATTTACACTATCTGAAGGAAAAGAATATTTTCAGGTCGTTGATTCTGAATCGGGAAGTTCCTTTAGGAGCTTTCCGACAAGTTATCCTTTTCACCGGCATCAAATTAATGATGCCCCATTTGTTAACGATTTTCCTTTTGTCACTAAAACAATACGATTAAGCATCGATAAGCCTGAAACAGGCTTTGCTTATGAGGCACGCAGTGTATCTTTAGCCTTGAGGCGAGAATACAATATCGGAAATAAAAAAAATTAGAATAATTTAGACAAGAATTGCATCCTTCGTTGACCCATTTCCCTAAATTCTATTTCATCCTTCACCTATGAGCCAACCAACTGAAATTCGAATACCAGACTTTTTCCGAGGCGGAATTATAATATGGGTAGTCTTAATTATAGCGGTACTAGCCGGACTACTTACTTCCGTATACACGGTGCCAGCAGAATCGCAAGGGGTGGTGCTTCAATTTGGGGAGTACTCCAAAACAGTTGAACCTGGGTTGAGGTTCAAATTACCATTTGGTATTGAGCAAGTTTATGTTTTGCCAGTTCTTAGGCAACTAAAGCAGGAATATGGTTTTAGTACTCCGGG
>JABGWU010000284.1 GCA_018645475.1 Opitutia bacterium | reverse complement strand
TGCATAGCTTCGAAGTTTAGTTGATAAAAAGAAATCCTTTCGAATTAATCAGAACATGTGCTAAATCCGCCCAGACCTCTTCACTAAGGCTACCATGTTCTTTCGTTTGAGTTTCTAAAAATGCGTGAATTTTATCCTGAGCTTTCTGACTTGGAGGTTTTCCAGTTATCATTTCATAAAGATAACCAACCGACTCGGATTTTGGCTTCTTTGCCTGTAAAATATTTTTGCCCATCATCTTGCATTGTCCAATTACAAATGGATCATTCATTAGAGCCAAAGATTGAGCAGGAACATTGGAAACAGACCTCTTGCCCTTGGTACCGAAAGGAGCAGGCTGATCAAAGGCCAGCATGAACGGTGAAATAAAATTTCGATACACTGAACCGTAAATACTTCGCCTTCCTGCTCCATCAAGTGGACCACTTCCTTTTCCTCCCCTACCCGTCATGAAGGCTGTACGATGAACAGAAATGGATTTGCCGAACATCTTTGTATCCAATCTGCCAGAGAACGACAGAATTGAATCTCGGATGGCTTCAGCCTGTAATCGTCGAACCGGCATCTTATAAAGCAAAATATTTTGGGGATCCGTTAAAGTGACTTCATTCTGATTATTAGAAGGGTTCTGGGTACTCGATTGACGATAGGTTTTAGAAAGTACAATTTTTCGAATTAAATTTTTTACGGACCAATGATTTTCACGAAAATCGCTAGCCAACCAATCAAGAAGGTCAGAATGACTAGGTTCTTGCCCCATTGGACCAAAATCATCGGGAGTCGGAACAATACCACGTCCAAAAAACTGCAACCATATACGATTCGCCATAACCCGTGCGACGAGCGGGTTGTCCAAGGAGGTTAATTGATCGGCAAGATCAAGCCGAGTACCTGCTTGACCACCAAGAGCTGTAAGATTTCTTCCATGGACAGGTTCTCCGAGTTTGTGAGGACTGCCACGCACATAAACATTTCCTTTGAACGGACTCCCCTTCCCCATAGCTAATACATAGCGTTCTTGATTGGTTTCAGCATCAACCTTGAAAACTTTATTTTTAGATTCATTAATTGAAGGAGTTAGGTCTAGTTCCAAAAGGCCATGCCTTATTAAATAATTGAGAAGTCTAGATTCTTTCCCATCTAATTTCGTTACCCCCAACTTTGAACGAATTTTGAGGATAAATTGATCCAATAAACTCGGTAATGGGATAGAAGAACTTTCTTCATTATCAAACAAGTAAGCAAATTCTTTAGAGGAAACAGAACCAGGCACTTGATTCCCAAACCTTACCTGATCAATCTCAATCCATGAATCACTCCCTCTATCGACAATCTCAATGTATGCGGAGTGCCCTTTGTACTTAGAATTCCCTAGAGATATCCAACTATCTGAACCGTTAGTTGATACATCCTTCAACACGGTTCCGTTAAAAAGCAAACCACTGTATTTACCCATGTGATAGTTATCGATAACCAATCTCACAAAAGCCTTATTGGCATTGACTTTCAATAAAATCTTATCCTGCTCAATTTTAAAATGCGGAGATCTTAAATTTCCTATTCTTTTATTTCCCAAGGTGTTTGAACTTAAGGTTTCTGAATTAACAAAAAGATTTCTACTTAAGAGTCTAAGGACTTCATGACCACAAGGCTGAAAGGCTTCTCCAGTAAAGTTCCAACCCTCTGGCAATTCCTCACAATTGAAATCTGCAAAGGTTATACTGTTACTCAAAATACGCTGGTGTTGCTCGAAAGAATTTTTGTACCGGGCTTTCTTTACTTCAAAATTATCCGAAAGCAAAAACAGGTTATTAAGATCTTTAAAATGCATGCACCATGATTTGAGAACTGAGGGCTCTAATCCATTTTCTCGAGCTTGCTGTTCAATAATCGACATCGGGGGTACTGGCTTCTCTTGAACCCCGTTACCGGGAGAATTCGACAAGATAAATTGGTCAGCATGTATATGAGACCATCTCCCTGTCGCGTTGTCCACCAGTCGGATTTCAACTTCATTTGATCGGTACTCACTCAAGTCCCATGTCCTAGCTATCAAATTATCACTATCTACCCCTCGAGAAACAATGACTCTCTCACCGTCTGCCCAAAGCTCCACACCAACTTCCGAAAACTGACCACCCCCAACCAAAAAGTTCAAATATTGGTATTCAACTTTGAATTTAGGAGACACTAGAGAACCAATTGATTTTTTCGAATCCTTATTGAATGAAGATGCCCACCGACGACCCTGATAACCCTTAATGCCCTGATTCTCATTTGCCTTACTTTCAAGAGGTTTACCAAAAGCTTTTCCAAGCGGTTTCCACTCTCCAAAACCGGTTTCAAAATCAGCGATTGTCTTGCCAGTCAAATGTGCTTTTTCGTCAACATCCATGGTATTTGGAGCGACGATTTGCAAGGCAACTTTCCAATATTTACTAGGCAGTACTGGTGATAAGGAATTTTCAGTAACTGCAGATAAAGAAGAAAATGCTGAATGGCATATTGCATTTATCTCATCGGTCACTTTTTTTCTTTTTCCACCAGTATCTAGTGGATACTCCTGCCTGTTACTACCCTGCATGAAAGCAGCGAGTGAGTAGTAATCCTTTTCTGATATGGCATCAAATTTATGATCGTGGCAACGTGCACAACCAATGGTTAGCCCAAGAAAAGTTTTACCAAAGACGTCCAATTGATTTTCCATCCGATCGGCATTATCTACTTTTGGATCAGTTGGGGCGTGAACTGCTTCATGAAAGAACCAAAAGCCGGTACCAATAATCGATTCGTTGAATTTTTCCGAGGGGTGCCTTCGAGGCTCCTTAATGAGATCCCCGGCAATATGTTCGTGCAGAAACTGGTCATAGGGAATGTCCTGGTTGAAAGCACGAATCAAATAGTCACGATATTCATGAGGATGTTCCAATGCATAATCAAACTCATGCCCGCAAGTTTCTGCATATCGTACCAAATCCATCCAATGCCGAGCCCATTTTTCTCCGTAATGATTACTCGAAAGTAGACGGTCTACGACATTTTCAAATGCTTGATCAGATTCGTCAGCAACAAAATTGGATATCTCTTCAAGCGTTGGAGGGAGTCCCAGTAGATCGAATGTAATTCGACGCAACCATGTTCTTTTATCACCTTCTTGTGCTGGGAGAATGCCCACATTGCTTAATTCTTTTCTAATAAAATAATCAATGGGTCCATCATTTAAGATCGAAGGACTCGGGGAGATGGAAGGTTTCTTAATGGGTTGCCAGCACCAATGTAAATTCCTGCGTTTCTCAAGGTCAAAAGAAGTTCTCTTTTTCGAAGGAGAAAGAGCCGGAATCGGTTCTTTGGGCCAAAAGGCTCCATCTAAAATCCATTTCTCAAAATCTTGCACAACTTGCTTGGGCAATTTTTCCTTCGGAGGCATGTGAAAATCTTGATCATCATAACGGATGGCTTCGATTAAGAGAGATTCATTTGGCTTACCAACAATCAACGAAGAACCTGAGTCCCCTCCATCTAGAATCCGATCAATATGATCGAGTCTCAACCCTCCTTTAATCTTAGAAGACTTAGAACTATGGCACTCATAACATTTCTCAGATAGAACAGGGCGAATTTTAGATTCAAAAAATTCTACCTCGGCATGTAGAAAATTACTAAGAGGTAAAACAATAAAAGATAAAAATCGAAAGTTCATTAATAATACCAGTTTAAAACTACATAGTTGGGAAAGAATATAACCTGTCAAATAATAGTGTGCCGTGTACTGAAAAAATAGTAATAATACGCATTACTATAAATGATTAATAAACATGATGTGCTATGGGACAAATTAACGGAATTAAATTTTTTGAATTATTTAAAAACATACTATTATAATAGACTCAATGCGGTAAATTAAGAATACATATCCTTGACAAAAGCATATCTAATTTTGACTTTCACATTAAGACATGGCTATTCAACACTTTTCTAATCAAGTTACAAGTGAACGACAGGTTTTCATGGGTTTCCCTAAGAATAAACCAAATGGAATTTCTATTGTTAGCGTAGGCTTTGAAAAGTGTTTACCTGACTTTTTAGTTGAGCGAGATTCGTACCCAGAAGTGGGAAAATGTAATTCCGACATTATTTTCACAACCGTAGAGTTTATAATCTCCGGGGAAGGCAAACTACAATTGGTAAACTCTAATTATAAATTACATTCAGGATGTCTTTTTAGCTACAAAGTCGATAAATACCACAAAATATCCTGCTCCCCAGAGAAGCCAATGGTTAAATATTTTATAGTTTTAGCTCATGCTCCGCATTTTGAAATTGAGTCCGAAATCATTCGAAGTCATTCCAATTTTCAAACCCTCAGACAACATGATGAGATTATAGAGTTATTCGAATTAATCTTGGGTAATGCAAATTTAAGCTCTGAACATGGCGTATCAATTTGTAATCTCCTCGCTCAAACTATTATTCTCAAAATTTCCGATCTTACAAAATTATCCACCGGCAAACAAGTCCGGGCATGGGATACATATAATCGAATTCACCAACACTTGCGGAAAAACTACTTTCGTATTAAAACTATTGAAGAATTAGGCACTGAACTCAACATTGATCCAGCTTATCTTTCACGCGTTTTTAAAAGATTTCATAATGAGACACCATACAGGTTTTTGATTAGGTTAAAGATGGGACATGCGGCATCCCTTCTCCTTTCATCCAGAAGATTGATAAAAGATATTGCTTTTGAACTGGGATTCGAAAACCCCTTTCATTTTTCAAGAACCTTTAAATCTGTTTATAGAGTATCACCTGAGAATTTCATTTAAAAATCAACAACCAAACTTTATTAAAATTAAGATATATGGAATTTAAAATAACCATTGAATATTGCCCTGGTTGCAGATGGCTTTTGAGATCGGGCTGGATGGCTCAGGAACTACTATCGACCTTCGAGCAAGAAATTAACGAAGTTTCACTTAAACCCAACAAAGAGGTCAGTGGAACTTTTAAAATTACTTGTAATAATAATTTAATTTGGTGCAGAAAAAGGGATAATGGATTTCCTGATATTAAAGAATTGAAAAAAAGAATCAGAGATTCGGTTATACCTGAAAAAAACCTCGGCCATTTAGACCGTTCTTAGACGCCCCACAAACGGCATCAAAAAAGATATTAACTTTTAAGATTTTGAAATGCTCTCAATAAATTCTCCAAATGTCTCTATTCGAGCAAGCTCCTCCATTGCATTGTTACATTGTTCACTTGTCGCCAAGCCAGTATTTTCTGCCAAAAATAAAATATATTCAGCTACCCTCTTTGAATAAAGTAATCGGCCTTCGTCACTAATTGAATAAAATCTGTTTCGCTGTTTATATCCTTTCGCTGAATGGTCACCCAAGGCTTTCTTATCTGATGAACCATCAGCGGCCAAAACATAAAGGAAGTTATATTCGAACCAAAAGAAATGCTCTGGACTGGCCTCTAAACTGCTCAAAAGCTTCCTACATGACTCTTCACTCCTGGTGGCTTCCTCCATTTTCTCAGTACCAATCGTTAACTGAACAAATTCACGTGCCATTTTCTGTTCAGTCTCATCACTTGAAAAACAACTACTGGATGCCAATTCAACAGTAAAAGAATGCCAATCTTTCCATAACGCCTGATCGTCTAGATTGGTTGATTTGTGCAAAGCAACACCCATTTCATAAGTATATCGACCACTTGTTTTAATTTCTAAATTACTACCAGTTACCTCACCAACCACCTGATAATTTTCGGCAGACTTTCCTGAACCAGAATGAAAACCGATCGAAACACCAAAACTTTCGCACACATCCCAAATGGGTTTAACCATCTCTTTTAATTTATCGTTATCAGGAAAGGGGATATTTTTTTGAAATCCAAATGCTGGAGCTACAAAGTGAACCGGCATTCCCATTTCAAATGACAATGCAAGCATAACCGCGGTTGTTTCTGGCGTTGTTAAACCAGGCAATTCATCAATCGATAATTCTCTGAGAAAGTCACATCCTCTTTTGGTGGTAAAATTTTGCTCACGGACCAAACGATACTTTTCATCCCGAACTTTCATCTTTTTCATCGCTGGCCATACATATGCAAGTAATCCATTAAATTCATCATCAGATGGAGATAAACCAGAATCTGTAACCCTTTTTCGAGTGGCATTAACCAAATCGCGGGGAATCTCTTCTTTAACAAAGGAAGATTTTTCTTCCGCAGAATCGGGGACTTCGGTCAAAGCGAGCTCGGGCGACAAATCGAAGGTGATATAGCTAGCAAACATACAACCAGCAACCAACTGATCTTCTCTCACATCAAATTTTCCTCCAATTGGCTGGTGGTCCGCGTTAAAACTCCACTCCAAGCCCGACTTGTGAAATCCATTCTTAAATTTCGCTAAAATACAACCATGAGACATACCCTCTACACTTTGTCCCTGATGACCTTCCGGCACATCACAACCAATAAATGGAAAGGGCACCGTATCCAAATTATCCGCTAGCATTTCATCCACATCATACACTAATTCACGGGGTATGCTGTTTTGATTAGCGGTTAAACCTTTTCCCAAGCGACTCATTGCCCAATCAACCCCATCCCAATGCAGAGTGGTAAATCGTGCACCAATACCGAGAGTCGATTTACCAAGCTCAGCACCCGCAGTCGGAAAAGCGGTATTTCCTGAATCGCTTTCCTGCACCAAATTTTTGATTTTAATTAAATTGGTGAAACTGGCTGGGTAAAAGAGCTTTCCATCATATGCAAAACCATTGGAAAGAATTCCAGTTTCCTGAACGGCGGAATGATCTTTTGGAGAAAGACACCAGGCATGATCTCCCCTTTCATCTTCTATCAGTAGCCAATTCCCGTGCTCTGTTTCAAAACTACTCTTTTCATGAAAATGGATATTATTTGAATCGGATACATTTTGCTTTAGGGTTTCCCAATCAATACAAAAATCCTGACTAATGCAGGGGTTATTTTTAATCCAAAGCTGGTTACTCACCAGAAAATTATTAATTGAACTCATATCTTTTTGTTTTAAATGGATAGGTACTAAGGAGAAATTCCTTAGAACTTAAACTTGGTAAAAATTCAGGATAAAACCAAGACTTTAATCTAAGACTTAGATAATTGTCTTCGGGTAACTGCTTTTTTAATCATTTCATCTCCGAGAACACCGAGAAGAATAACCATTCCCAAAATTCCAAATTCCAAATGAGTTGAAATTCCAACCATGTTAATCGAGTTGTAAATTAAGCGGATAACCGCAGCAGCAATAACCACTCCCAAAATCGACCCTTCGCCTCCCCTCAAACTACAACCACCCAGAACTGCAGCTGCAATTGCATAAAGTTCATAAAATTCACCCGTTTGGGCTGGTTGTACTGAATCCAGTTCGAAAGCAAATAAAATTCCTGCAATACCAGCAAGCATTGAACAGATCACATAGGCGGTGATTTTCATCGCATCAGTATTAATTCCACTATAACGAGCACCATCTTCGTTATTTCCTAATGCATATAAATAGCGACCCCAAATAGTTCGTCTTAAAAAGATTCCTGCGGCAATTGCAATTACTAACAAAAACAGAACAGGAGTGGGTAAGTTAAAGGAATCCCCCAAAGCAATTTTCCCACTGAAAATAAAATCAAGACCTTGGATTTGATCGAGGTTTTTATATCCCTCATCCCCTTCAAGAGGAACAGGGCCAAGCGATTGGTTGTCCGTTAACCATCGACCTAAACTACGATAAATTAACAACCCACACAAAGTAACCACGAATGGCTGTACTTTTGCCTTGGTAATTAATAATCCATGTATCAATCCAATTGCCACAGACATCAATAAAGTTAGGCCAATGGCAGTCCACGGATCTAATCCCTGAATCTTCGTAAAAAAGGCCAATACCACTGCGACCAAACCCACAACAGATCCAATCGACAAATCAATTCCACCTGTGATAATCACGAAGGCAACCCCTATGCTCATTACTCCGTACAAACTCGACCACTTCAACAAATTCTGCATGTTGTAAGCATTGAGAAACTTTGGATTGATGATTGCCGTGATTACAAAAATGGCAACCAATAGAACAGTAATTCCTAATACATTCTTCTTCATAAAATTATGCGGCCAACGGCCCCCCAGTTGCTAACTGCATGATAGATTCCTCTGACATTTGATCCCTTGTTAATTCTCCAGAAATTTGCCCCTCATGCATCACATAAGTCCGGTCGGCCATGCCAAGAACTTCCTCCATTTCACTGGAAACGAATAGTATTGCCATTCCCTCTCCGGCAATTTTTTCCATAAGGCGGTAGATCTCGCGCTTGGCTCCAACATCTATACCTCTGGTGGGTTCATCAAGAATCAGGAGTTTTGGATTCATTGCCAACCATTTACCCAAGACAATCTTTTGCTGATTTCCACCAGATAAAAACCTAGCAAATTGTTCCAAGTTCGGTGTCTTTATTTTCATTTGCTCTACCGCTTTGTTGGCAATTTCTTCTTCCTTACCAAAATTAAGCATTCCTTTATTTTGATCTCTCCCCAAGCTAGGCAAACTTGCATTATCCCTAACCGACATGGGCAGGATCAATCCATGAAGTTTCCGATCCTCTGGAGCCAAGGCGATACCAGCTTCAATCGCTGCCTTCGGGTTTTGAGGACAAAAAGCAACTCCGCTAATTTGCATAGACCCACCCAATGCGGGAGTCACTCCAAAAATTGTTTGTAGTAATTCAGTACGGCCAGCACCAACCAAGCCTGCCACGCCAACAACCTCCCCTGCTCTTACTTTCATCGATACTGCTGCAGCCGGATAGGTCGGAGAAATTATTCCTTTTACATTTAAAACAATATCACCTGGATCGTGGCTCTTTCGATCGTAAAACTCACTCAAATCTCGCCCAACCATTAAACGAACCATGCTGTCATGATTGATGTCTTCCTTGGCCAAGTCCCCTGCATTTTCACCATCTCTAAATACGGTTACTCGATCGGCTAATTCTTTGACCTCACCCAATCGATGAGAAATATAGATCACACTGATTCCATCCGTTCGTAAACCTTTCACAACTTCAAATAAAGTTTCTGTTTCCTTCTGAGACAGACTACTTGTCGGCTCATCCATAATTAAAACCCGGGCATTACAAGATAATGCCTTAGCAATCTCTACAAGTTGCTGTTTCCCAATGGGAAGATTTCCGGTAATCGTATCCGTCGGTAAATCCAACCCCACCCGCTTCAAATGCTTTTGGGCTTCACTCCTCAATGCATCTTCGTTGATAAACCCACGATTATTAATTTCTCGGCCAAGGAAAATATTCGCCGCCAGATCTAGATTTGATGCCAAGTTTAATTCTTGGTGAATCAAAGCCACACCATAGGAGAGAGCATCTCGAACATTTTGTAAACTTACTAGCTTACCATCAATAAAATATTCTCCTGAATCACTTGGCTGTACACCCGCAAGGATTTTCATCAGGGTACTCTTTCCTGCTCCATTTTCCCCGATTAACGCCAAGACTTCACCTTTTCCTAAAGAGAGGGAAACTCCCTTTAATGCCAATACGCCAGGAAAGCTTTTAGTGAGCCCTTTCGCCTCTAGTAAAAATGATTCAGAGGTGGGCATTTACTTAGATTTACCCAGCTCAGCCATTTCTTTCTTTTTTGCCCAAAACTCAGCAACATTGTCCTGTTTTACAGAAGCAAATGATTTTTCCACGAATTTTGATTCTGGCATATTTCCTTCGTAAATATTTTTTAACATTTTTATGGATTCATATCCATATTCCCATGGCAATTGGCTAATGGTCCCATATGCATGACCATCCTGAATAGCTTGCAAAAGAGCATCCTGTTCATCAAATCCGCAAATCTTGATAGTGGAAAGCTTATCTGCCTCCTTAATTGCATCAATACAGGAGGGCGAATTGTACGCGAACAGACCAACCATACACTTGAGATCTTTGTACTTAGTGATTGCATCCTCGGCATTACTTTTTGCTTTAGCTTTATCAAAGTTATCGGTTCGTGTATCTAAAATAACATATTTTGATCCCTCAGCAGAAATATTTTTCGAATCAACCGCCACAAACTCTAGAGAGCTCAAATCCTGCTCAGGTTTCCCCATCAGTTCATCAATTACACCCTGCCTGCGTTCACGAGCATTGAGTTGCTCCAACCTACCAACAAAAAGCATAATTTCTCCACCTTCAGGAACAGCTTCCATAACTAATTTACCTAATGCACGACCTGCTTTATAATTATTTGCTCCAATATAAACAAGTCGGTTACTTTTTGGTGCATCAGCGTCATTAGTTATAAGAATACTATTCTCCGCTACTTCGTTAAGAAAGGGAGTTTGATTCTCTGCATCAATGGGACTAACTGCAATCCCGTCTACTCCTCTCGCGATTAAAGTTTCCATCATTCTTTTCTGATCGACCACTCCCTTGGGTGGCATCAAAATCTCGCATTTTATTCCAAATTCTTCCTCCGCTATACGAACCCCAGCAGCACATAAATCCCAAAATGGATCCACTCCGTTAGTCACATAAGCAAATGTGGTGGAAGAATCGACCGCTTTCGCTTCACGCTCTGTTTGATTTTTTCCGGATTCTCCACATCCCACGAACCAAAGAAAAAGGCTTGAAAGAAGTATGGAAGATAGTGAGATGAATTTTGCTTTTGTTTTCATTGTATTTTTCGAGATAAGTTTAGATAAAATATTCTACCACGGGGTGCGGCCACCGTTCACGCACAAAGTTTGACCAGTTATAAAGGATGCCTCATCTGAGGCGAAATAAGAAACGGTATTCCCCACATCCTCGGGTTTTCCCCAACGGCCCAACGGAATTGTTTTTAAATAAGCATTTTTATCTTCCTCAGGATCGTTTTCGTGGCGTTCTGTAGGAATCCAACCTGGTGCAACGGTATTAACGGTAATGCCGAAAGGAGCTAATTCATTCGCCATGCTTCGACTCCATCCAATTTGACCTCCTTTTGCCGCAACATAGGCACTAAATTCTGGTACTGAACAATGAAACACTTCACTTGTGACATTGATAATTCTACCATGACCCCGTTTTTTCATGCCCGGCAAAACAGCCTGAGCTAAGTGAAAAGGGCTCATAACAAAAAAATCGTACATCTGTCGGTAGAACTCTGCATCATATTCCTCAATTGGTTTTTGAGGCTGATCCGGAGTTGCATTGGGAACTAAAATATCTAGCGACCCAAATTTTTCCTCAACCGCTTCAACCAACGATCCAATTTGCTCGGGGTCTGAAACATCTGCCCGTACGAGCATTGCGTGTGTTCCGTCCGCCTTAAGTCTTTCTAGAGCCTTTTCCGCAGAGTCACGATCATTTAAATAATTAATGACGACTTTAGCTCCGGCATTGCCTAAAGATTTAGCAACTCCATACCCCAAACCACGACTGCTTCCGGTTACTAGGGCTACTTTTTTCGATAAGGAAAAGGACATTTTTAAATTACTAGGGAAATACTCTGAAAATTAAAACAAATTTATGACTCAATA
>JABGWU010000283.1 GCA_018645475.1 Opitutia bacterium | reverse complement strand
CTCTTTTTGGAACCGGAGAGAGGCATAAGGGGATTGGCATCTTGGAAGGGGGTGTGAATGCATCCGTTGTAACCGAAGTCACCAGAACACGGGAATACATTCAAGATTCAAAAGTGGGAAAAAAAACCATTTTCTCGACTGATAAAGGAAGACGTCCCATGGCATTTAGTGTGCTCAAAAAAGGGAAGATCGTTTTTGGCCCGGATCGTGATTATGTTACTGAGGGTATCCAGATAGCGAATGGAAAAGGAAGAGGTTCGAGTAGTCATCCGGTTCTTGAATCTCTCAACAATTTAATGGAGACTCCAGGGATTTTATTTTTCGCTGATGTGAAAGGTGCTAAAGAGACGGCTGAGCTGGATCAATGGGCCATGATGATGGCAGATAAAATCGAATCATGTGGTATGGTAATTGGCGATCATGACAGCGGCCTTAAAATGATTGGTATCATAGAAACCAACTCGCTTGAATCATCTGAGCCGATGGAGAATATGATCCGAGGTGGTTTGGCTATGATGGAAATGAAAGCGAAAGATAACAAACGAATGGAAGGATTTTTGGAAGACTATCAGGTGATTCGTGAGGGCAGAACAATTCGGATTGAAGTCAAGGTTTCAAATTCGTTTATTATTGAGCGAATTAAAAAGGAAATGAAGAAGGCCGTCTGAGCGGAGTACTTTCTTAACTAATAATCTGCTTGGGCATCCTTCCTTCGGTGCCGGAAGAGTTTTTGGTGCTTGATACTTTGCGTAGAGGCCCGTTTGCGCCATAGACGAAAGCTTGAGGGCTTGAGTGACTTTCTCATGTGAGCAATTACTTTGCTCTCGGTAAGTCCGGTTACTTTTTGAATTTCCTCAAAAGTTATACGATCAGCCCATGCTGCCCAGATAATCCAATCAGAACTATCCTTAGAAGGTTCTGGTTTTTTGACACGAGTGACTGGGTTATTGGATTGTTTAGATTTCAATGTTTGCAATTTCTATTGCTAATAATTTATAGAGGCAAATTGGATTAATTAGATTTTAGATGTTGTTTCCATTTTGTTGACTTTGGGTAAGGATGGGGCGAAGAACTTTAAATGCACAGTAACCAAGATCCATTTCGTGAGGCCCGCGAGCAGTCTGGCGTACAGATTACTGAGTTTAATGGAGAAAACATTCCCTTTGTCCTGCGTTTAAAGGAGTTACGTAAGGTCGTGAAGGATTGGCAGAATTTTAGCAGTGATCATCCGTTTAAAGTAGTTCCCCACTCGGAGGAAAAACTTCGATCTATGCGTCAGATTCCGATCGAGATGGATCCCCCCGATCATACGGATTTCCGGGCTCTAGTGGAGCCTTTTTTTAAACGCCCAACCGAGACGGAATATATGTTGGATATGGCGGAAATGGTGCACTCGATGGTTGCAGATGCATTAAGTAAGGGAGAAATGGATGCAGTGTATGAATTTGCCCTGCCTTTGCAATGCCGAGCATTGGCCCGTTTGTTACATGTTCCAGAATCTGAATCGGAAGTCTGGAAAGGCTGGGGGTTGCATGCACTGACTGAAGGGAGTGGATTGGAGGAGTATACCGCAGAACAATTTGCAAAGGCGGAAAAGAAACCCGGAGATGATTTTTTCAGTATGTTGAACGGGGTTGATTTTCGAGGTCGAAAATTAACATTTGAGGAAAAGCAGGGAATTGCCAATGTGACTTTCGCTGGTGGAAAGGACACGGTAATTAATGTGGTGAGCAGTATTATTGTCTACATGAGCGAACATCCTGAGGCACTTGTTTTTTTAAGGCAGGATGAAAAGTATATTATGACCGCCTGCGAGGAGTTTGTCAGGTATGTGAGTCCATTGACTGCGATCAGCCGAACCTGTCCGCATGCTGCTAATGTCGGAGAGCATGAGATACCTGGAGGTAGTCGGGTAGGGTTGTGTTGGCCATCGGCAAATCGAGATGGTTCTGTCTTTAAAAACCCGGATGAAGTGGTGCTCGACCGGGTTCCTAATCCTCATATCGGATTTGGTTACGGTATTCATAATTGCCTCGGTGCCCCCCAGGCCCGACTCATTATTCGGAGTCTCTTAAAGGCACTGAGGGATCAGGTGAAACGAATTGAGATGGTATCTTTTGAACCCCGAGTTGAAAAAGAAGAATCTTACACGAGGCAGGTTGGGTATGACCGGGTACTCGTGAAATTGAAATAACAAAAGCTTGATACGGGCCGAAAAAAGAGCCTAGAG
>JABGWU010000282.1 GCA_018645475.1 Opitutia bacterium | reverse complement strand
GGATCGATGGGGATATTATCTGAGGCAAGTGTGATGCTTTGAGATCCACCAAACTGGGGGCGGTTATTTTTGTAGGAGTGGTTACCGTCAAGATTTCCGGAGACTCCCCATTTATGTCCGAGGTAACCTTCTAATCGGCGAATTGCATGGTCATTCAACGCACTGGAAAAAATCATTACTTCGTTAATTTTACCCCCAAAAAAATGATTATTCCCAGAACCGTCTATTCCGTTTCCAAGTATGAGTGTATTCCCGTTGGATGGAATAGATGGAGTGCCGGAAGCGTTCGTGGCAAGCATAGGCATATCATTACCAAAACGGAAAAATTGGCCTTGGCTTTTTAGGCTGCCGGATTGACGAAGAAATGCACTAATAGTTAGGCCGTTCATGTTTGAAGAAGGGGATAAATCCCCATTATTGTATGTAAAAGCACCCGAAGAATTCATTCCAATTACTTGGTCGGCAATTCCGGAACTAGATCCAAAATGGAGAATTCGACCATTTGATGTCGCATTTACAGCCATTAATACAGTGAATGCTGGATTACCTACCAGAGAAGTGGGTAAGGAATTTGAAAGAGAATCGTCAATTCCGTCGAAGATCAAATGTGGTTGCCCGTTACTTAGTTGGTAAGATGGCATTTTTGTTACCGTGCCCTGAGATAATGAATTCCCCGAACCTGATCGGTCTGCCCAACCTGAAATTTTGGTTTCACCACCAATGTTCGGGAAGTCACCGGCTGTTTCAGCAAGACCGTCTCCGTTAACATCATTTGCATCCAACCAAAGAACCATACCGGACAGAGAATCATCATAGGGACTGTACTCGGTGACTGTAATCATGAAGGTTTTTGAGGAAGCGGCGTTGTAACCCAGGCTTCCTGCTTGAGAAACACTTATCGTTGATGTGCCTCCACCTACCGGTTTTAGGCGAGAGCCTCCCGCAGTGACTTGAATCACATTGGAAACTGAACTGGCGTAGTTTAAAGGTAATCCTGTATTGGAAATTGTTCCGGTTTTGACTGATTTGATATTCGGGCTGAACTCAAAATCACCGGAGTCCATTGTAATATTGGGAAGAGTTAATGACCCTAGATTGGTTACAATCGTTTGATTCGCCTTATTCACCGTTACATTTCTATCGACGGGTGATGCTGGCTGGTATTGGCCATTTCCGGTCTGGGATGCGGAAATTGTGACAGTCCCTGCACCCTTAATCTTGATGTAGGTTCCATTGATATCGACAACGTTGGAGTCGGAGCTCGTATAAATGACGGGAAGAGCGGAACTTGAAGTGGCCGTCAAATTAATGTCGGCGGATCCGTAGGTGAGGGTGGAGAGATTCTGAGACCAGCTAATGGTCTGGGGCTGTAGAGTGTCATCAATAATAACCAGATTTTGAGTAGTAGAAGTAGCAGCTGCGTAAAGGTGATTTCCTCCTTGGCTTGCGGTGATCATCACTGAACCTCCTTGTATAAAAGTAACCACATTTGCGTTTACAGTGGCAATCGATGAGTCGGAACTAGTGTAGGAGAGTGCAAGATTGGAACTTGAAGAACCAGTGAGAAAATATGTTCCTGTGCTTAGACTTTGATTGGGGATAGCATTGAACGATATGGATTGAGAAGTTTTTGTGATGGTGATATTTCGATCTACGATGGGTGCTGGGTGGAAACTGACATTTCCATCTTGGGATGCCCTAAATGTTGCTACTCCAAAGCCCACAATTGTGACGCTTCCGTTTGCGTCGACTGTGGCAATATTTGGACTTAAACTGGCAAATGAAACTGGCAGACCAGAGGTCGCGTTTGCATCCAATGTGAAATTGGGAGATGTAGTAGTTTTCGTAGGAATTGGAGTAAATGAAATACTTTGATTGGCTTTTTGAAAAGCGGTCACATTCCAATCTTGATACGCATTGGCGGTAAGCCAATTTGAATCCCCTGCCTGAGTCGCTGTTATACGAACCTTGCCCGCAGCAAGGGCAGTGGCCACATTACCAGAGAAAGAAACCACATTCGTATCATTACTATCATAGGAAAATGCAGTCAGCCCTGAATCTGCGGTGACCACCAAAGTCACACTTTGTCCAACCTGACTGTCCGTTAAAGTCTGAAAATTCAGGTTTTGACTACCCCCGAAATTCGGTTTGGCCATTTTATATGTGTGTCCACCCTCTAACCCATTGGCCAAGCCCCACTTGTGGGCAAGGTAACCTTCTAATTTTTGCCTGGTTCCATCGTTAAGAGAGCGATCAAATGCAATGATTTCAGCAATGTTCCCAGCAAGGTCATTTCCAACTTTGTCAAAAGGTGCAGGTGTTGCCCCATTATTATTTGTTCCCTTAGCATGTCCAAGAATATGGAGTGAATGATTATTTGGAGAAAATTGCCAAATGATAACACGATAATTTCCCGAAGAACTGATTGAAGTTTGTATCGAGCCCAAACCAAGCATTCCATTACTTGTAGTAAGGACTTGGTCACCTCCAAAAGGTTTACTTTGAGCTATTTGACTGGGTGATTGTCTAAGAACTGCAGCAATACTTTTGATGTTAGAATCAGCTGAAATTTCCAAGGTTTGAGCTTCTGAAAAAGATAAAACTCCCATTCCATTCAATTCATTATTTAGATACAGGGGGCGAATAGCAGTACTTCCCTGAACTGCATTGTTATTATTGGTGGCTTTATCACTCCAGATGATAACGGAGGATCCATTTGATTCGAGGTCTACTGTAGAATCTGCATTGATATCATTTCCATCGAACCAAAGCCTTAAACCAGGCATTGAATCAGCAAAGAAATTATTGTAGTCGATATTAAAAGTTCGGTTTACATCAGGTGCTGGATTATAAACTAGGTTACCTGCCTGAGAGGCAGTTATGGTTACGGCACCGGCATTTCTTATCTTGATTTTTTGACTTCCCAGGCTTCCTTCGATGGACGCAATTAAGGGTGCCGAGCTTGTATATGTTAAAGGTAGTCCGGAATTTGAAGAAGCGGACGGAGTAAAATCAAAGTCGCCTATTGATTTATTAGGTATTGTTGGAAAAGTGATCGATTGGTTCAGTCGATTTAGAACGATAGTTGAGTTCACTTCGCTGGCAGGATGATGATTAGGGTCACCACTTTGAGATGCGGTGACTGTAACCGATCCAGTTGACTTTAATTGAAGACGATTAAAGTCACCACTACCGTTACCATAAATTTGTCCTAAAACAGTGGAATCTAATTCGGAAGAATACAATCGGATGTCATCAATTTGTCCGTTGAAGTAAGTTGTTCCATCAGTTCCTATTTTAAGGTCATTCGTATTACTTGTGATAATATTAGTTGTTCCATTACCATTCGTCGTGTTTCCATCAATATAAAGTTTAACATCGCCGGTATTACCATTTTCGGGAACTGTAACTGCTACATGGTGCCAGTTTCCATCAGCAAGTCCACTTCCGGCAATTGCGCTAGTTCCCCCGAAATCAATTTTTATAGATTGTGAGTTGTTAATTGAAATTTCAAAAAGTGTGCCTGTTCCCGCAGAGCCGTATTGTAATATAGGTTTATTTGGAGCAGAGGTATTAAACCATAGAGAAATTGTCCGCCTTGCTGTTCCAGTTATTCCTTTATATCCGTAAGCTCTTCCGTTGGTTGCTGAGCCATTAAAAGAAAGGGCATTTTTAAATTTTCCTTTTACCCAACTAGTTACTGAGTGTGCACCAAGTAAAAGCATGCTTCGAGAATTTAAAGATGAGTCTAAAACTGTATTCGTTCCGTTTTCGTCGAGTTTCCACCAAGCATCTAGATTATGTTCCATGGTAATGGAAAAATCAGCAATATTGGTATCATTTACATCATATTGAATTGGTAAGTTAGCACTGGTGGTGGCATTCAAATCAACAGTTTGTCCGATAGCAAATGGGCTGAAGTCTTGTCCCCAGAATATAGTTTGTGTAATCCTTTCGTCGATGTCTGTAGCAATTACAGTGATATTTTGAGTACTTGATTTCGTTCCATCTGACGCGGTAATGGATATTTGATAGCTATTACTACTGGTGCTCGAACTTGGATTTTCAAAATCAGGTGCAGATAGGAAAGAAAACTGTCCATTCGCCGCATTAAGCGTAAATTTATTGGCATCAGCTCCCGATATAGAAAAGGTAACAACAGAACCCTCTGGGTCATTTGCGATAATTTGAAATGAATTAACAGAATTTTCAGGATTTGTAAAAGAAGCTGGACTTGAGAATGTAGGGGGTTGGTTAATTCCAACTCCAATTGCTCCTGCTGCAATTGGGTCAAACCCAGCAGGCCAGACTGTTTGACTATCGTAATTTGCTCCGGTAAATGTTGCTCCTATAATATTCGCATTGGATAGATTAACCCCAAATAAATTTACATTATAAAAATTTGAGGAAGAAAAATCACCCATTAAAACTGCCCCAGTCCCCGAGAGATTAACCCCATTGCCAGTTCCATCAGAAAAAACTGTTGTGTTACTAAATTGAGCCTGGGCAAGAGCAGAACCACTAAGGTTAACCCCGTCCAGGTTGACCCCCCTCAGATCGACCTGCCCGGTTAGGGATCCAATCACTGCATTAGTACCTGAAAGATTCGCCCCCAATGTACCGTC
>JABGWU010000281.1 GCA_018645475.1 Opitutia bacterium | reverse complement strand
AGGAATTCCCTCAAAATATTCTTCTCGTTTCCGGAGCAAAAAAAGAAAGGGAAGCTCTTGAGTCACTCATTGGAAAATATGGCAAAAACAATGATTTTAATGAAATTAAGCTCGGCGACTTTCTGGAACCAGCGACAACTGCCTTAGGTACCTCGACCTGCGACCCATGCTACTATATTCACAAAAACGGAAAGCTTGGAAAAAATGAGACCTATTACGCCTTGAGTAAATGTTTCCGAAATGAAAAGTCCGCAACCAACCAACTCGACAGGTTGACCGAATTTTCAATGCGGGAAGTCATAGCTGCCGGTGAAGAAGATTTCGTAAAATCCCAAAGAAAAGCCTTTATCAAATTCATTGAATCTTTTGCCTCTTTTACAGGACTTGCATGTAGTCTTGAAAAAGCCAGCGACCCTTTTTTCACAAATGAGATTCCAGAAAAAGGAGCAGTTCAAAACCACATAGAAAGTAAATTCGAGCTTTTGGTTCCTCTTGGGAATCAACGCTCGGATTTGGCAGTCGGTTCAGTTAATTGGCATAGTGATTTCTTTGGCCGATCTTTCGAAATCCGAGATAATTCTAATTATTATATGTCCAGTTGCTGCCTTGCCTTTGGTTTGGAACGATTGGTCTTTGCCTTTCTAACCCAACATGGAATCACCAAAACCGATTGGCCTACAAAGGTACAAAAAGCCTTTGCCGATTTTGAAACGAAGGGGTCTGCAACAAAAACTTCACTGCCAGAGCTTCGTAAGCCAAATCAAAAGGTCGATCCCTCAGTTAATGAGATAAAGGGAAAGGATGAGAATCTCAATACATCGGCTTATCGCGAAAGGCTGAGAGCACTACTAGTAGAGTGCCTGAATCTGGAACTGACCGAGGAAAAATGGTTAAGTTCACGTAATACTTTCAACTGGGACTCATTGAACCATCTGAAGGTGATAACCTCTCTAGAGAAATGTTTAGATGTCGTTATTCCCTCGGAAACGTATTCCGTGCTTATGAATGAGAAATCAATTCTTACCTTTCTGGAAAGTCAACTGAGCCAATGAATGTTTTAGTATATGGATCAGGGGTACTTGGAACCCAAGTCTACCATTTGGTCCACGAAATACCTGAAATCGATATCTCTGGATTTATTGATGACACAAAGGAGATCGGAACAGCAATATTCTCCGATCTAAAAGTTTCTGAAAACAGAGAAACATTGGAGGAAAAGCTTCTGAAAGAGCCAAACTTTACTAGCGACCATGGACTTATTTTGGCAATTGGCCCGGACAACTTGGCAGCAAGATGGCAGGCTTTTCACTGGGGTCACGAAAAGGGGTTTAATTTCCCGAACCTGATTCACCCTGCGGCATCTGTGGATTCTTCGGTCTCTATAGGTAAAGGAAACATAATACTCGCAAATGCGACAATCGACTATGATGTCTCAATCGGAGATGCAAATTATTTGGACATTGGTTGTCTTATTAGTCACAACAGCGTTATTGGTAACAATAATTTTCTCACAACAGGTTGTGCAACTGCAGGAAATGTTAAGTTTGGCGATCATAATTTCGTCGGAATGCATTCCACCTTCACTGACTTTGTTGAAGTCGGTAACGAAAATTATTTCTCGGCGAAGAACCTCGTTAGCAGAAATATTCCGGACAAGAGAAAAATAGTCACATTCCAAGACCAAAAGAGTCTTCCTATATGAGCAAAGAATTATTTAGGCGGGTTTTGCAATGCAATCACTGCAATTCCGGAAATTTGAATTTTAGTAAGGCAATCTTTAAATGTAGGCTAAAACCGGAAGGCGAAATATCTTGCAAAAAATGCGAAACGACAATGCCTTTTGTCAACGGCGTTCTAATAGCAGGAAAGGCTAATTGGACGAAGAATCAGAAACGCAATGCCTATGTCTACAGCGATTTTTGGGAAAGAAGTGACAAAGCAATCAAGTATCAAAGAGTGACGCATGAAGACGAACTACTCGATACATTGCGCAAAGAGTTCAAGGAAGGCGTCCTGATGGACGCGGGATGTGGCTCGGGAAGACATTTGAGGCACTGGATCCAGGACAACGTGAAGGCGAATTCTTTCGTTATGGTTGATATTTCCGACAGTATCTTCCAGTGCAGAAAATATTATGAAGAAATTAACTGCACAAAACCTGTGATTTTCATTCAGAGTTCAATAAGCAATATGCCAATTAAAGGCCAAACGATCTCAAGCACTTGGACAAGTGGAGTGGTGGGACTACTTGAAGATCAAAAGAGTGCCGTCAGGGAAATATGTCGGGTGAGCAATAAAACTTTTCATCTGGGAGTTTTGACCGAAAAAACAATTGTCGGGAAACTCTACATAACCGCAAATCTTGTGAAACCCTTTTTGAACAAAGTCAAAAACATGAAATTATTGTTTATGCTTTCGGGATTAATGGCGAGAGGAGCGATTTTGATGCTTAAGTTATTACACTTTCTTAAGTTGCCTCTCGCCTTCATAAGAAAAGAGCATTTGAAGAATATTATAAACGACCCAAATGCCATCTCGCGACTACAGCACTCCCTCTACGACCCTATTATAATCCCTAAGATAATTAAATATCCGGATTTAAAATATATCGAATGGGCTGAAAAATATGGTTTCATACTTAAAGCACAGAAAACTGAAATAATTTGCGACTATTTCCATTTTTACAAAAAATGAGCAAAAAGGTAGCGATACTTCAGTCAAATTACATACCTTGGAAAGGGTACTTTGACATCATTAGGAATGTTGATGAATTTATTTTTTTTGATGATGTACAATATACTAGAAGAGACTGGCGAAATAGAAATAAAATTAAAAACCAACATGGTCTACAATGGTTGACAGTACCAGTTATCTCAAAACATAATTTCACACAAAAGATAAAAGATACTTTAATCGACGGAGAAAACTGGCAAAGAAAACATTGGAGGTCATTAGAACTATCTTATGGAAATTCAGATTATTTTTCAGAAATAAGCGATTTACTTAAACCAGTTTACTTATCTGAAAAATTCGAATTTTTATCTAATCTGAACGCCAGATTCATAAAATTAATCTGTGGGTATCTTGGGATAAAACCAATTTTCTCAAACTCCTCAAACTTTTCATTAACGGATGATAAAAATATCCGCCTAATTAACCTCTGCTTAGAAACAAATTCAAACATTTATGTTACTGGTCCATCTGCAAGAAATTACATTAATGAAGAAGCGTTTAAAGAAAAAGATATTGAAGTAAAATGGGTAAATTATGGAGAGTATCCAGAATATTCTCAATCATGGGGTAAATTTGAGCACAATGTATCTGTTTTGGATTTGCTTTTCAATTGTGGTGAAAATTCTAACAGTTTCATGAATTGCGTAATTTAATTCCATTTATTTTTTGGAATGAATGAGTACTGAATATACTCATAAAATAGGACGAAATAAAATTTTACTTTCCTTTCAATCTTGAAGACTTGCCTAAAGTGTAAATTTACTTTTTCCACCAACAGTTGGGAGTGCCCATCTTGCGGTTTTACGCCAATAATAAATAACGGAATCATCTCTCATTCCCCTAAATTCGCCAATAATGGTGATGGTGGATTTAAAAAAGCATCATTTTCGGATTTAGCAAAATTCGAAAACAAGAGCTTTTGGTTTAAATCCCGCAACAAATTAATTACTTGGGCTCTCAAACGCTTTAATGGCAAATCTAATAATTTTCTCGAAGTAGGTTGCGGCACTGGATTTGTTTTGAAAGGAATCTCACGTGCGTTCCCTTCGATCCATTTAGTAGGAACTGAAATCCACCGAAAAGGTTTAGATTACGCAATAGACCGTGTCCCAAAGGGCGATTTCATGCAAATGGATGCTAGGCAAACTCCTTTTTATGAAGAATTTGATTCAATTGGAGCTTTTGATGTACTCGAACACATCAAAGAAGATGAACTTGTCGTCCGTGAACTCTATTCGGCGTTAAAGCCCGGTGGAATACTTTTAATTTCTGTACCTCAGCACCCTTTTTTATGGAGTGCAGCAGACGAATATGCCTGTCATGTCCGCCGCTACAATAATGATAATATTGTCGGAATAGTTAAAAGAAGTGGTTTTCATATTCTCAAAAACACATCATTTGTTTTTATACTTTTTCCACTAATGTATTTATCTAGAATCAATAATCGAAATTGCAAGGATTACAACCCTTCCAACGAATTCCGAATAAATCGCTTTATAAATTATATATTCTATTTAGTTCTAATTTTTGAAATATTTTGCATCAAAATTGGAATAAGTTTTCCACTTGGCGGATCAAGATTCATAATCGCAAAAAAGTGAGTAAACAAAAGCACATACCTTTTAATAAACCCTATATTGGTGATAATGAAATTAAATATGTTAGTACTTGCGGTATCAATGACCAACTATCAGGAGATGGGAAATTTACTAAAGACTGTGCTAACTTAATAAAAAGCTACACAGGATCGCCTGAGATACTTCTCACCCACTCCTGCACAGCAGCACTAGAGATGGGAGCATTGCTTTTGGATGTCCGTCATGGCGATGAGATAATCATGCCATCCTACACCTTTGTATCCACTGCTAACGCGTTTGTACTAAGGGGTGGAGTGCCAGTTTTTGTCGATATTCGACCTGATACATTAAATATTGATGAAAACCAGATCGAAGAAGCGATTACGCCAAAAACAAAGGCAATTGTTGTTGTCCACTATGCT
>JABGWU010000280.1 GCA_018645475.1 Opitutia bacterium | reverse complement strand
CGTATTTGTTATTTCACATCATGAAAATAGAGGCGGAGGAGTCAACCATTGAAAACAAAATTTAGCGAAAGGGTTTGTCTTTCCTGCAATTCGTCCTAATTTGTCTCACCCTAACAAATGAAAAATTTTTACCTTACTACGGCGATAGACTACGCCAACGGCTCACCTCATATTGGCCATGCTTATGAAAAAGTTTTGTCTGATGTCATCGCGCGACATCGTCGCCTATTGGGCGTGAACGTTCATTTTTTAACGGGTTTGGACGAACACGGACAAAAGGTGCAGCAGGGAGCCCTGGCAGAGGGTATGGAACCGCAGGAAAGATGTGATCTAATTGCTGAAGAGTTTATCGAGCTGTTGGAAAAGCTCCTGATATCCAACGACGATTATCTCCGTACGACTCAGGATCGACACAAGCGAGTTGTCCGTACTCTTTTGCAGCAACTATACGATCGCGGAGAGATTTATCAGGCTGAATATAGTGGTTACTATTCTTCCCGAGCCGAACAGTTTCTCCAAGAAAAGGACAAAGTTGATGGGAAGTGGCCCGAAATTTTCGGTGAGGTCGTGGAAGTGACCGAAAGCAATTATTTTTTCAAGCTCGGGCAATATCAAGAATGGTTGATCGACTTTCTTTCGAAAAACGACGATTTCATACAACCTGAATTCCGCCGAAATCAAGTTCTGGAGTTCTTGAGGGAACCGCTTAACGATCTTTGTATTTCAAGACCTCGCGAAAGATTGGAATGGGGTATCTCTCTGCCATTTGATGATCGTTATGTAACCTATGTCTGGTTTGACGCACTCGTTAACTATGTCTCCGCTGCTGGATTTGGCGATGAAGTATTTGATTCCCTGTGGCCAGCAGACTTACATGTCATCGGCAAGGACATTTTAGCTCCTCCTCATTCCGTTTACTGGCCTATAATGCTTAAGGCGCTTGGCCTTCCTTTGCCTAAAGGTATTCTGGTTCACGGGTGGTGGATGATATCTGGGTCCAAAATGTCAAAAAGCACCGGAGAATCGGTGAATCCCTTGGAGTTGGTAGACCTTCGTGGAGCCGATGCCTTTCGTTATTTTGTCATGCGCGAAATGACCGTTGGGCAAGATGCCGACTTTACCCTCGAGCGCTTTGACTCCCGTTACCATGCCGATCTTGGTAACGATCTGGGCAACCTGCTAAGTCGCATCTTGAACATGACGGCTCGTTATTGCGAAGGCAAGGTGCCCGCGGCCACTATTTTGGAGAAGCCGGAGACTGATCTCGGCAACTTATGGGACGAGGCTCATGTCGGAGCACGAGAACTTTTCAATGAATATAAGTTTAACCTAGGTCTTGAAAGAATTTTTGTATTCATCCGTGGCATAAATCGCTATGCGGAAGAACGTTCCCCGTGGAAACTTGCAAAATCGGCGGCGGTGGAGGATCGTGCCAAACTAGAAACCTCTTTGGCTTTTATCGTTGAGGCTGTTCGCTTAGGCGTTGCATTGCTTGCACCCGTCATGCCTGGTGTTAACGACCAAGTGAACAAACTTTTGGGAATTAGTGCAACAACCCTCTGGGAGGAAGATTTGGTTTGGGATCATCGTCTTGCCGGCAATACCCTTGGGCCGAAAACGATTTTATTCCCTAGGGATTAGGAGCCTTTGGGAATAGCCTTTTCCGGAGATTTTTTAAGCCTGACCGTTGTTATAATAACCCGTGTGTCGTCAGCTTCCTCAATCGTAACCAAAAGATTTCCAAGATTCACTCTCTCGCCTGGCTCAGGTATTCTGCCTAGTTCACCAGTAAGCGTGCCGCCGAAGGTTGCGGCGTCATCATCTTTATCGCCAAGGTCAAATGCGTCGGGAAGTTCATGAACGGGAGCCATTCCAGACACTCGCCAAGAGTCAGTATCTTTTCGAATGATAAAATCCTCTTCCACATCAAATTCGTCTCGAATCTCTCCTACCACTTCTTCTAGAATATCCTCTAGCGTTAGCGCACCTACGGTTCCGCCGAACTCATCTAGAACCATGGCCATGTGGGCTCGATGCTGAAGCAATTTCCTCAATGCTGCAGGTAAAGGGTCGGAGGGGGAGAAGTTTGGAGCCTGTCTAGCAAGATTTCTCAAATCCACTTTTTTGCCCTCTGCCAAAAGGCGAAAAATGTCCTTCACATGAACGATTCCGAGGCAGCGATCTAAATCGCCATCACACAATGGCAGGCGAGTATGGCCACAGGAGCGAGCGAGCGAGAGGTTTTCCTCTATAGAGTCATTGGCATCGAGAAAGCGAACTTGATTCCGAGGCATGATTGCGTCTTGAACGTCTAGATTCCTAAGGTCGAGAGTGTTTCCAACGATTTCGCGAATCTCAGGATGAAGTTCGGATCCCTCTTCTTGTAGAGTCTTTATATGCT
>JABGWU010000279.1 GCA_018645475.1 Opitutia bacterium | reverse complement strand
TGTTCGTAATCAAATTTTGCATTGGTGGTGATCTCACCGGCAATCGTAACACAATTACTTTTGACCAAAGTCTCACACGCTACGCGACTTTGCGGATCCTGTTCTAAGCAGGCATCTAGCACACTATCCGAAATTGAATCGGAAACTTTATCTGGGTGCCCTTCCCCAACGGACTCGGATGAAAATGTGAAAGATTTTGACATTTTGTAATTTCATCAAAACCAGGGAAGGAAATCAAGTTTATTCATCAACATATCATGATATGATGATGCGTTATTTTAATTTCAGGGTTTTTGCAGCAAGTTTTTTAAATACTTTCCATAGGTTGAGGAACCATGTGCATGGGCAGCCTTTTCAATATCCTCAGGGCTCATCCAGTTCTTATACAGTGCGATTTCTTCCAAGCATGCAATTTTCAAACCCTGCCTCTTTTCAATAACTCTTACAAAATCTGTTGCGGAAGCTAGATTATCATGACTTCCCGTATCCAACCATGCAGTTCCCCGCCCCAACACCTCCACAGAAAGATTTCCTGCGTCCAAGTAAACTCGATTTAAATCGGTAATTTCCAATTCTCCACGACTCGAAGGAGAGAGTGCTTTTGCATACATAGATGCATGTTCATCATAGAAATAAAGACCTGGGACGGCATAATTTGAACGAGGTTTAGCTGGTTTTTCTTCCAAGGATATAGCCAAGCCCTGTTTATCAAATTCAACCACTCCATAACTGGTTGGATCAGAAACATGATACCCGAAAATGGTTGAACCATTTAATTGAGCATCAGCATCAGCAAGAGTTTGTTCTAATTCATTACTGTAAAACACATTATCTCCGAGAATAAGTGCGGAAGGTGATCCCCCCAAAAATTCTTCGCCAATAATCAAAGCTTGGGCAAGTCCATCTGGACTTGGCTGCTCAGCGTAATCAAATTCCACCCCAAATCTTTCTCCTGTACCTAATAATTCTCTAAAAAAAGGAAGATCTCTTGGAGTAGAAATAATTAAAATTTCTCTGATTCCCGCTAGCATTAGGACCGAAATTGGATAATAAATCATTGGCTTATCGTAAACTGGCATAATTTGCTTACTCACTGCCATTGTTAGTGGATATAGGCGAGTACCTGAGCCCCCAGCCAAAACTATTCCTTTTCGATTACTCATTGCCTAACCTTTCTCTTTGGTAATTACCTGATGTTATATTGTCACACCACTTGGAGTTACTTAAGTACCAGTTCACAGTTTGAGCCATTCCATCTTCAAAAGAATAACGGGGTTCCCAACCTAATTCGTTTTTAATTTTTGAAAAATCAATTGCATAACGACGATCATGCCCAGGACGATCTTTGACAAAGGTTTTTAATTTTTCATGAGGAGCATTTGCGGGATGATCTTTATCTAATGCATCACATATTGTATCCACCACTTCCAAGTTAGTTTTTTCCGAGTCACCCCCTATACAATAGGTTTCCCCAACCCTACCTTTTTCAAGGACTGATAAAATCCCTCGACAGTGATCCTCCACATGCAACCAATCTCTAATATTCGCTCCGTCTCCATAAATTGGAAGGCTTTTTCCTTCGCAAGCGTTAAGAATCATAAGCGGAATCAATTTTTCTGGAAATTGATAAGGTCCGTAATTGTTTGAACAATTTGTGGTAAGTGTGGGTATTCCAAAAGTATGATGATAGGATCTTACCAAATGATCTGCTCCCGCCTTGGATGCTGAATATGGACTATTGGGTGAATAGGAAGTGGTTTCAGAAAAAGCCGGATCAGTAGAACTTAAACTACCATAAACCTCATCTGTGGAAACATGTAAAAACCGGAATTTACTTTTAGCCGACTCATTAAGTTCAGTGAAAAAATTCTTGGTACATTGAAGTAAGCGAAGAGTACCAAGCACATTGGTCTCCACAAAAGGTTCAGGGGAATCGATCGAGCGGTCCACATGACTTTCTGCGGCAAAATTGATAATGGAAGTTGGTTGGAAATCAGTAATTGATTTAATAACTAGATCTTCGTCCCCAATATCCGCCTTAACAAATTGATACCTCGGATCGTCATTTAGATCTGCTAAGTTTTCGGGATTCCCCGCATAGGTCTGTTTATCAATATTAAGTACTGATTCGCACAAATTCTCGTTTAAAATTAATCGAATAAAATTAGATCCGATGAAGCCAAGCCCACCTGTTACAATAATTCTGCTCATACCGATACTTGCATTCTCATTTTACGAAGAGAATCACGAACGGCCTCCTCAACGGGCCGTAATGAGATTCCACAATTTTCTGATTTCGTTGTATCCATAACACAGTTTGATCGCGGTGTAATCGCCGCTTTATTCATAAATGCTTCTTCGCTTTCAAAGAAATTAAATTCCTTTTCTGTAACGCCCTCTTCCTTCATCCACTCAACCACCTGCCTGGTCGTGATCGATCCAGTATTGGTTAGATTATAAATCCCTGGCTCACAATTCTTTGTAAATGAATCAACGCAAGATTTAACATATTCACCCAAATGAGAGATTGAATTCTCTGCTTCCAATAAAGATGCGTAATTTAAAAGTTTTTGCAGGTAATTCCTCGGACTACTCTCGTGATTAAAAGGAATACGTAATCTCCAAATATAACAATTCTCCGCCCCCTCAAGAACCTCTTCCCCCAAAGCTTTACTACCACTGTAAAAACTGCAAGGTCCATTACGAAACGAAAAGTTTGGCTCGTCCTCTTCCATCCAACCTCCTCCATCCGACTTCCTTCCAGAATAGATAC
>JABGWU010000278.1 GCA_018645475.1 Opitutia bacterium | reverse complement strand
GGACGAAGGGCGATTTGGGAACACAAAAGATGAGGGGTTTGAAATTTTACTCAATTTTAGTGAGTGAAAAATGAAACAAAAAATAAGCAATCCGCTCATTCGGAGCGATTTGATCCAGATTGGGATGGTGTGGATGAAAAGTTTTTTGAAATCTTCTTTGTCCTCCCGGGATTAGGAGGCTTTTGGTTTGGATATTGCTGGCTGGGTTTTCAGATAGAGAAAAAATATGCACTAGAGCCAAACCTGGGATATGTAGTTTTTATAATTGTGGGTTTTTTGCTTTCCTGGCTATGTCTCGATCTTCTGAAGTGGGTTTATAAGAAGGTATTCTTTTGATCTATTTATTATTCTTTGCTCCTAAATTGTGGGAGGTGCGAAAGGAATTACTCTTAAAAGGGAGAGGGGTAAAGAGCAGGGTTCAGTAAATAACAAGATATATTGTATGCTTCGTGAACGATTGTACAAAAAAGAATCGCATGGAGCAGTGATCTGGTTCGCCCAGCTTCGTACGCGACTATAAACATGTATCCAGTCATCCACATAAATGGGTGTTCAAAAAAAGATCTTTGATCGTGCAAGCTTTCAAAAAAGAAAAAGATTGCCGGATAGGAAACCCAACGGGGAATCGATAGTACCCTAGCCATTTCAAGAAGGGGAAAGAAGATGAGCAGGGTTTCAATAATGGGAGCAAATATGATTGCGGAAATCGGTTGATTGGGGTCCATTCTTGGACCAATAAACTGGCCACCACCGAACCAATAGATCCAACCGAGCAAATTAAAATAAAGAAAGGGTAGGGGAAGAGTGAAGAGAAAGGACTGAATTATGATTCTTATATCTGAATAAGACTTGTATTTATGGTAGGTCTTTTCGACCCTGTTTTTCCACCATGCAAAAATCTTGATTGAGCCGATTTCAAATTCTGTGCCATGAGATTTCGTTTTTGGAATGGGATGACTTTTGTCCAAACCATGCAATTGATGATACTTAATTGCGGGGATCTTCCAATCGGTATCACTCATTGGATTATTAGCTTTTCAGGAAGTCTCGAAAATAGGAAGTGCACGGAGTTTAATTCACCCATGGGAGGTATTTTCTTTTGCCTTGAACATGTTCTTTTATTTCATCGAGTTTCCGTCCTAGGCATTTCCCTTGAGGGTCGTACATGATGAATACAGGGATTCCCGTTTGAGTGAGCCAGAATTTCTTACTGAGATCCCAGAGTTGTCGTTTGGGGCGGTGTCCGTAGGGTAGGGTGAAAAAGAGGTTGTTGATTGTCTGGGAATATTCAAAGTGGGCCTCTTTTGAGCGGTCTAGACTAATAAAAATGACCACAAATTCATCCTGATTTTCAGCGGTGTACTTTTTAAGAAAACGGGCAAAATACTTACAGGGACCACACCATGAAGCGGAGATAAAAACGCCAAGATATTTTCCTTCAATTGCCGACCTGCTCACCTCAGTGTGATTGGCGTCGAGTATGGGAAAGTCAGGCATAATAAATTCTTCGAGGGGAATTCTGACTTCGGCTCGCATCCGTTCGATTTCTTCTTTCCCTAGATCCTTGAGATTTGATGAAGCAGTAAGAGCAGACATCCCGCTTAGGATAGTAAGAATTAAAAAGAGTATTTTCATGGTATGTGAGTTTTTTAGTTTCTGTTTATAGTGAGCATCTCGTCGACTAAGTTTTGCTGATCAAGTTCTCGATAAAGTGCTATTAAAATCCGTCGTCCCAGCACAGTAATTACACAGTCGAAGAAGATATATATGTAAAAGTTATTTCCGATGATTTGATTATGAAAGAGCAAGGCCGTGAGAAGTGTGCAAAGGATGAACCACCAGCCGTATAATTGTTGAATAAAAAATAATTTGATCATCCACTATTCCCATTGGGTTCAATTGTTTTATGAAATCCTGATAGGTAGATTATTTTACCGCGGTCACCGTCATAGCGGGCACCATCCACATCTTCTTGAGTGACCTGAATGGGTTCAAAGGAAATGTTTGGTGAGTCGATTACCAAATCAGCAGAATTTCCGTTTTGAAGTTCCCACACGGTACTAAATAGAACATTCATACAGCATCCACGAGCGAAGATATTTTCGGTTGTGACTTTACCATTGCGAGTTATTTCAACGGTTGTATTCCATCCAACTTCTTTGACGAAGTGTCTATATTTAGGAGGAGATTTTGGAAACATAACCTTGCACTTCCCAGAGAGCATGCCTTTTCTATAACTGATTACACGAAATCCGTTTACTGGTTTTGGTGGCTCAATTTTTTTGGCTTCAGGAACAGGTTGGATTTTTTCAG
>JABGWU010000277.1 GCA_018645475.1 Opitutia bacterium | reverse complement strand
GTGATATCCATTTTTTCAGTATTTTCAATCGAAGCTAATAAACCAAATTGAAGAGGGTTGGTTCCTAAATTACTCGAACGCAGAAATATTTGTATGGGAGTGCGGGAATTAAATCCATTCTGAACAGGTTCTAGTAAAAGTGATGTTAATTGTGGATTCGTTAGCGTGAGAGTATCCACAATAGGTTTCCATACACGACTTTCTACAAGTTGAGATTTTTTAAGGACTGAATTAAGACTTATTGAGATTATAAAGAAAGAATCCTGTGGTACCCGGGTAGTCGAACTGGGTAATGCATTAATTGACCTTGGATTTACCATGAAAACACAAAGTGTTGTCAGAATAAAAAGTAAGCTTTTTTTTGAAATGGAAATTGTCATAAACATAAGAACAAATTACTTTGCGATGCGAAAGGGTCAAATTATCTTTCTAATTTTACAAATATTACTTCCAATTTTAAAACCCTAATATTTATGTTTTCCGGAATCGTAGAAAATGTCGGTCGAGTTATCTCCCTTGAGGAAATGCCAGAGTCTTGGCTTTTGCAACTCGATATCCCGTTTGAGGAATCTGATGGAATGGAAGCTGGAGCAAGCCTTTCGGTAAACGGTTGTTGCTTAACATTCAAGGAAGATTTTGCTGGGACTGGGTCTTTTGATTTATTGGATGAGACATTGGGGAAAACGAATTTGGGTAATTTGCAAAAAAATCAATTCGTTAATTTGGAAAGATCTTTGCTCGCCAATGGAAGAGTGGGGGGGCATTTTGTTACCGGACATATTGATGCTTGCGGAGAAATCGAAATTTTTGAAGAGCGTGGAAAGAATTTATACCTTCAAATAAAAGTACCATCCACGCATCAACAGTATCTTGTCGATAAGGGTTGTATTGCAGTTGATGGTTGCTCTTTAACCGTTTGCGATGTACTGGATGATTCTTTTGCAGTGTGGTTAATTCCTCATACCTTAGGAAAAACTAATTTAGAAGGTCGTAAACCAGGAGACCTTCTAAATTTAGAATTTGATTTACTTGCTAAGTATGTTGAGAAGTTATCTATGAATTCGCTCAAATGAATTTGCCGGAAGCTACTTTTGCCGTTCTCGAGGAACTCAAGCGTATGCGAGAGGAAGGTTTGCGTGAAATTTATCTTGAGACTGAGACTATACAAGGTTTGGAAAAAGCACTTGGAGTTACTGATAATATTTCTCCTACTCAGAATAAAGAGACTGCTTCAAAACCAATTCCGATTCCTGTCCACAAAGAGCAAATATTTAAGGAGAAGATTGCTTCCGAATTTAAGGCAAAAGAAAAACCTAATAAAACCTTCAAAGCAATTGGCGTGGATGTTGCCCCTGAACATGCGGTTAAGTTTTCTTCGCCACCTAGTTTAACTCTTCCAGATGGAGATAAGCGTTCTCAATGGGAGTGGTTAGAGCAAGAAGCGAAAAACTGCACGGTTTCTAATTCTGAATTAGATCCCGACGGTCGCGTGGTATTTGGACGCGGCGATCTTGATTCACAATTATTTTTTTGCGGAGAAGCACCCTATGAGGATGACGAAAAAGCTGGCTTAGCATTTGGTGGACCTTCAGGAGAATTACTTGGTAAAATTATCGAAGCAATGGGATTCCCTATTTCTTCGGTTTATATTTCAAATATTCTCCATTGGAAACCAAAGCATGAACTTGCATTTGGTCATCGCCCACCGACTCAGTCGGAGATTAACTTTGCGATGCCTTTTTTAAGAGCTCAAATCCAGATTGTTCAACCAAAAGTGATTATCGCTCTCGGGAAAAGTGCAACAGACGGATTCCTTGGATTCGATTCAAAGCGACGATTGGGGGATGTTCGAGGTAGTTGGAGTGAATATAATGGTATCCCGCTTATGGTCACATATCATCCGTCTTACCTCCTTCATAATCCCAGTAAGTCAGGTAAAAGAAAAGTTTGGGAGGATATGCTTAAAGTGATGGAGAATGTGGGGGCGAGTATTAGCGAAAAACAGTTAGGTTTTTTCCAATAAACCACTTTATGCCGCTTACCCAAATACTTATGGTTCTGGGCGGAGATCCTCCTTCTGAAGAAATTCTCAAATGGCGTATCGAAGAGTCTGATTTAACCATTGCGGTAGATTCAGGATGGCTTGCATTTCGTCATGATGGAATTTTCCCTAATATATTGATTGGAGATATGGATAGTTGGGGAGGAGTAAAAACTGAAGTTCCTCAAGGGGTTGAAATCATTGTGGGTGATGATCAAAACACCACTGATTTTCAAAAAGCACTATGTTTTGTAAACTCGTTGGAAAAATACAATAAGTTGATTATTCTGGGATGCTTGGGAAATCGTACCGATCACTTGTTGGGGAATTTAATGCATATTTGTAACATTTCTCAGATGATAGAAGTCATCATAGATTCTGAGAAGGAATGGATTTGCCGGGTGACCGCCAAGACTCCACTCGTGCTCAAAGGACAAGAGGGGGCCACTTTGAGTCTTCTACCTGGTAGTCCATGTCGTGGCGTTTCAAGTTCAGGGTTGAAATGGGAGATAATTGAACAAGATTTTTCTTTTGATGAAAATATGAGTCAAAGTAATCTTTGTTCGTCCAATGAAGTTGAAATATCTGTTTTGTCTGGAAACCTTTTGGTTTTTTTACAAAAATAAATTTTCCGATTACCCCTTTTCATACTGTGGTCTAGAGGTAATTTGAGCCAAAAAAAGCCCTCTGGAAAGAGGGCTTTTTGAAAGAGATATTAATTATCTATTTGAACTGAGGAAGGTGACCTTTAGACATTGCATCCTTAAAATATTTCTCAGGATCTTTTTTCCAGCGACGTTGAGCACTTGAAGACCAAAAGTACACGGTTTTACCTTTGTATTCAAGGGTCTTAGAGTTTGGATTAACCACTCTCTCTGGATAAATAGGGCAGAATCTTTGATCTAGGAGTTTAACTTTATCTACTCCCAATTTTTTTTGTTCCGCATCAGAGAATTTTTTGGCAAGTGCTGGAAGTGCTTTAATGTAATATGCAGTGTTCGCATCAAAGGCTTTTACGCATGAACCACAACAAAAGAAAACTTTTTTACCAAGTACCTCAGTAAATTCTTCGGTGTCGATTTCATCTCCTGCCATAATCGCACAAGTGTCATCCTCCCCGAAGAGGGCGTTGGTTAAAAGAAGGGCTAAGAGAAGAGAGAATATGTTTTTCATGAATATGATAATGACCCAAAAATTTAATTTTATCAAGACTTTCGAATAGATTTCCCCGAAATAATTTTATGAATCCGTTTGACCTTTATATGAAAATAATGGTGCATGATAATGTTAGTCATAAGGAAAAATGAATCAAAGCGATTTAGGCAGATACCAAAAAAAACTTGAGGAATTAATTTCTGATATTGAAAATTATCTTAAGAAAAGTGAAGAATCTGCTGCGGTAGTGGAACCAGATAAAGGCCTTGGCAGGTTGTCCAGAATGGAAGCCATGCAGGACCAGCAAATGGTTTTGGAACTGCGTCGTCGAAAAAAAAGACAATTACTTGATGTGAGGAATGCTTTAAAGAGAATTGAGCAGAAATCATACGGAACCTGCCTTTTTTGTACGAAAACAATTTCATCAGACCGTTTGGATGCTTTTCCAGAAGTTCAAACATGTGTGAATTGTGCATAAAATAGTTTAGCACTTATAAATGAAAAAAATATACCCGATATTTCTATTCTTTTTTTTAATTAAAATATGGTTGGCGGGTTCTTCAATACCAAAGGATTATAAACTCGTATATGAACAGGACTTTCTTGATGCGTCTTCAAAAAATGACTTTGTAACCACGGATGCTTCTGTTTGGAATTGGGGAAAAGATAAGAAATACGGCTATATCGAACATTCTCGTAAAAGTGATTATACTTACAAGGTAAGATCACCATATAACATTGCACTGGTTCGCAAAATTGTAGTGAAGGAATTTATCCTTGATGCCAAGTTGCAACAAACTGGAAAGGAGTATGGTCACCGAGATATGTGCGTATTTTATAATTTTCAAGATAGATCGAATTTTTATTACACTCACATTGCGAGCGTTACAGATAAGCACGCACACAATTGTTTTATTGTAAGGAATAAGCCTAGGATCAAGATATCATTTGAAACAACTGATGGGCATAACTGGTCTGCACATAAATGGCATGACTTGCGAGTCATCCGTAAGTATAAAAGCGGTGAAATTGCGATATATATGAATGATCTTTCCAAGCCGATAATGCGAGCAGTCGATAAAACTTTTGAATGGGGGCAAGTAGGGTTTGGCAGTTTCGACGATACTGGAAGAATAGGATCCATCCAATTATATGCTCCCGAAGTTAAAAAAATTCCACAAAAGGATCCATTTTTAGCTGGCCGTCCTGCTAAAAAGAATGAAGGAATTTAAGATTCAAAGTTCTTTCATGAGATCGAATTTTTATCCAAAATCTCAAGGTTTTTACTCGAATTGAGGCTCTGATTATAGGCTTTTCATATCGATTACAAATCGGTACTTAACATCGCTTTTAACTAATCTTTCAAACGCATGATTGATTTCATTTATTTGAATCATTTCCACATCGGATACGATTTCTTTTTCTCCGCAGAAATCTAACATCTCCTGTGTTTCCTTTATTCCGCCAATTAATGAACCCGCAAGAGTTTTCCTGCCAAAAATAAGCTGGGCAGCATTGACATGTTCTAAAGGTTCCACCGCACCAACTACGCACATAGCTCCATCCACTTTAAGTAAATCAAGGTACGGGTCGATGGCATGATTGACTGGAATCGTGTTGAGGATGAAATCAAACTGTCCCATTTCCTTGGCCATTGAGTCCGTATCAGTTGATAATAAAACTTCATCTGCACCTAAACTTTGTGCACTGTTACCTTTTTCGGGGGATGTGGTGATCATTACTGTTTGTGCACCAAGAGCGTGAGAAAATTTAACACCCATGTGCCCTAACCCACCTAAGCCCACGACTCCAATTTTCATTCCTGGACCGGCATTCCAGTGTTTCAATGGGGAATAAGTCGTAATTCCTGCACATAATAAAGGAGCAGTTGCTTTTAAATCTAAATTGTCTGGCATACTGAGAACAAAATCTTGATCAGCAACTATTGCTTTTGAATATCCTCCAAAGGTAAAACTTCCAGGATCCTCGGTCGGGCTGTTGTAAGTTGCAGTAAATCCATTGAGACAGTATTGCTCCTGTCCACCCTTACAGGACTGACACTCACCACATGATTTGACCATACAACCAATCGCAGCTGAATCGCCCACTTTAAACTTAGTGACTTCCGGTCCAATTGCTGAAACTTTTCCTACAATTTCATGGCCGGGTACAATTGGATATTCGGACATGCCCCAGTCGTTATTCACAAAATGAAGATCCGTGTGACAAACACCGCAGTAATCAATCTCAATTTGAACATCTTTTTTACCTATTGGCCTGCGTTCGATAGAAAATGATTCTAAAGGGGATTTTGCTGATTTGGCCCCGTATGCTGATGCTAATTTCATATAAGTTCGGTTTCATGACATTTTTATTTTGTCGTTTCAATCTTTATTTATGAGGAAAACCATCACAGTTCTCATCTTAACATAATTTTGTCCATGTGATGTCGAATACTTGACCTTTTTCCTCCGAGTCATTCATAATCAGAAAATGAGAATCTCATTAGTTTTAATATTTGTTGTATTTTGGATTGTAGGGTGTGGAAATGAAGATCATTCACCACCCGCTTTTCCTGAAATTAAAAACCCTTTAAACAATGTTGATGTTTTACAAGTTACTTTAGAGGAGGCTGTTAATTTATCCGATCTGATCGTAACCACAGAAAGCAGTCTTCAAATGTACAGAACTTCTGACGGATCGCTATTTAGCGGATGGGTGAAAAAAAATTACGACACTGGAAAAGTTGGATTTCTTTTCCACTGTCAAAATGGAAGGCAGGACGGATTGCACACTTCTTGGTTTGAGAATGGAAAGAAGATGGTTGAGCGGACATGGAGAGACGGGTTGAGGGACGGGCCTTTTAAAACTTGGTCCCATGCTGGAACTCTGGAATCGAGAGGTTACAATAAAGAAAATCAAAGAAGCGGACTTTTTGAGGAGTTCTATGCCAATGGTAAAAAGAAATCTGAGGTTACTTATACCGCAGGTAAAATAGAAACTTTTACGAGATGGAAACCTGATGGCACGAAATGTCCACATACCTCCATCCAAGGGGGCACTGGTGTTGTAGTTCATTACGGAGTTGATGGAACGATTGATTCAAATGAATCCTTTTATCAAGGAGAAATTGATTATGGTATAGCCCATGAATTAAATGAAACCATTGTTATTGAATCCAATACCAACAATGAATCTACAGAAAATAATTCTTCCTCTGCTTTAACGCTTGGAACCGAATAATAATTTTAGAGTATTTTAAACCATATTTTTTCCCACTGAAGGGTCAAACCAGTCCAGCGTAACGCTCAAGTCTGTTTTTCTTTCGATACAATATACCATATCACCGGCTTCTAAAACGGTTTCCGCAAGTCGATGTAAAAGTAGTTCTTCTCCTCTTCCAATCGCAATCACAAGTACGCCCGTTTGTTCTGCTAAATTGAGTTGCTTGGGAGATTTCCCGACGATTTTGGCCCCCTTTACAATAAGAATATTTTCGACCGTTAATTTTTTAAGTTCTTGGTGTGCGTGAAGGGGTAGGGGGGCTTCCTTAAACTCTCGGTCAGAATGCATCGTTTGTGCACGGGCATGATCGATTTCACGGATAATTAAATTTCGTGGTATCTCTAATTTACGTAAAACTCTGGAGAGAACTTCCAATCCACCTTCCACTTCACATGCCACGACTCCAGCAGGGTTGAATTTATCAAAATCTTCTACCCCATTCATATATTGAGTTCGAACAAAGATTGGAACATTGACTTTCAATCTGTCTATCGTTGCAAGAACGCGTTCGGTTGCAGAATGGTCATTAATCATAACCACCACCGCCCTGGAAGATTCGAGGTGGGCGTGCCCCAACGCTTCTTCACTTGTTGCATCTGCGTAATATACGGGATCTCCTCTTTTTCTCCCTAGCCTCACATTATCAGAGTTCATTTCAAGAACTACTGATTCAATGGATAACGAACGAAGACTTGATGTCAGGAGTTGCCCTGATATGCCGTATCCAATGATGATTACATGGTCATTATGGCCCACCGTTTTCTGTTCTAGATCTTCCGCACTTTTAGCCCTCAGTAGTTTTGCAAGAGGATCAAGAGCCCGTTCTCCCGCAGTGAAGTGGGGTGCTTTGTATACGATTAAAGGAGTTAGGAACATACTTAGTATTCCCGCATTTAAGAGAGGGGCAATGGCCTCGCTCGAAACCACATTTTCTTTTGTGGCTAATTGTAGCAGAACAAATCCAAACTCACCAAATTGAGCAAGTCCCACACCCGCAAGCCAGGCGGCACGCGGAGGGAAACGCATGAACATTGCGGCAATGGACGCAATAAGCCCTTTGCCAAATAGAAATGCCAGCAACAAAAGAATAACTGTTCCTGTCTGATCGATGAGAACTTCAAAATTAAAAAACATTCCCAAAGAAACAAAAAAGAAACTTACAAAAACATCTTTTAGGGGTAAGATATCCCCCATGGCCCGATGCCTGAAATCTGTGTCAGCCACAATCATACCCGCAAGAAATGCTCCGAGGGCCAGAGATAATCCAGTCAGTGATGTTATATATGCAGTTCCGATACATAGGCACAGTACCGTAAGAATGAAAACCTCGCTACTTCGGCTGGCATCAACCCATTTAAAAAGAAGGGGCACTAATTTTTTGGAACATACAAAAAGGCCAATAACCATAAGTCCAGATTGCCCCATTGCTAATCCCATCTCTTTCCAGACTGATAAATTTTCTAACCCTTGGGAAAGTAATGGAATGATCAAGACCATGGGGACGATACAAAGATCTTGAAAAATCAGTGTTCCTACTATGAATCGACCATGTGGTGCATCCAATTCATTTCTTTCATTTAATGTCCGGAGAACTAATGCGGTGCTTGATAAAGCAAAAACAAACCCGTAAACCATTGCCTCAGGTAAAGTACAATCAAGTGCTAATGCTAACCCTGTAGTAATGGAAGCCGTTGCACTTACTTGCAATATTCCACCTAACGCAACCTGTTTGAAAATATGTTTCAATCGACCGAGGGAAAATTCTAGACCTATGGTAAAGAGAAGAAAGACAACGCCTACTTCGGCAATAACTTCAATAGCCTTGAGGTCTTTAGCTAAAGAAAAAGCATGGGGGCCAACTAAAGCACCCGATAAGACCAGACCTGCAACCACGGGTAATTTAAATCGACCAAGGACAATGGTGACGATTACGCTAACAGTCGCGATGATAGTGATCTCTTCCAATAAATGCATAGATGTTTGTTATTTGTTAGAGTCGGTAAATGATTCGAACTCCTATCCTTTTTGCCTTTTTCTGAGCTAAGCTCAATCAATATTGAAAAAATCTGAATTCTGTTAGATTGACTCTTTCCGATATTGCCTCCAACCATGTGTGGATGAGTCAATTCTTTCTGCTTATATTTATCCCTTTTCTGATATGGGGGCCAAATCTTTTTGCAGAAGAGTATCCAAACTTTGATAATTTAATTGAAATTTCTGAAATCAGGAGTGACGCAGTTCCAGGAAAGTGGTCTAAACTAAGCAATAAAACACTCCCTTTTGAGGAGTTTCGCCAAAAGAATGGATTACAGTACTTACGCACCGATGCATATCCTTACAGCGGATATTATATTCAAGAGGATGAAAATAAAAAAATTCGAAGTCTTCGGTATTTTAAAGAAGGTGTCTTAGATGGTCCTGTAGTAAGTTGGCGTGAAAACGGATTAAAATTTCATCAAGGGTTTTATCGAGAAGGAAAAAAAAATGGACTGTTCGAATATTGGTCTGAGGCTAATATTAAAACTTTAGTACAAAATTATAAAGATGGTAATTTAGACGGTTTATCAGTGCGTTGGTACAAAAGCGGTTTGAAAAGTTCAGAACAAGTTTTTCATAATGGTAAAATTGTTACTGCTATCGGTTGGAAACCAAATGGAGACCGGTGTCCCTCCACACGTGTAGTTGATGGAGTGGGAGTATTGGTGGTTTACGATGATTTTGGAACGGAAAGCAACCGAGAAGAATTCGATGAAAAAGTGAAAAATCGAACAGTCGAAAGATACGGTAATGGAAATATACGGGAAGAAGGTTATTACAAGAATGACAAAAAAGATGGAATTTGGATTTATTATCGGCTAGATGGGACTGAGCATTTTCGGGTTACCTATCGAGATGGCATTCGTTTGAAAACAGAGTTTTCTGCATCCCCTTTGCAAAAGTAAATTTTAGAAGTTTTATTATTTACCCTTTATGGGATTAATTACACACCCGTGGAATAGACTGATCCTTGTTCTACATTCAGTTTTTTCTAAATTTTGTTTAAATACTTGGGCAAAGTCGATTGTGGAGGAGGGCAAAAAAGAGGAATCTTTGAAATTCTTCGTGAATTAATTTTGTAATTCTTTTCTTACAATTACAAAATTGCCTCTAGGTTATAATAGCAGGATTACCATCGAATCTGCTATTCTATAACCATTAAACTATTTACTTAATGAAGATTACTCATGAATTTAAACCAATTTCAGGTATAGGAAATTGGGTTAAGAAGCTTTTGGGACTTTGGTCGAATTTTTTTGTTTTGGGTCATCTTTTTTACAATATTAGTTTCTCGCTTTTAGAAGCTTTTTTTCTAAGCTTTACGAAAAGCATAGGGAGTAACGACTTTAATTATATACAAACTTTAGGATGTAGTACCAAGTTTTAGATGAAAATCTAATTCCACTACTTAACCTTAAAATAGAAATACCATAATGAATGATCCCACATATTTAATAGAATTTATTGCTATGGCTCAACCAAATGGAGGTCCATCCAATCAAGGGTTGATCTCATTTTTGCCAATGATACTAATCGCAATCTTTACGGCATTAAGCTCTCGGTTTCTTGCCAAAGATAAAGGTAGAAATACCGGAGCATGGACAATAGTTGGATGTATTCCTATGATAGGGTTTTTCTCACTTATTTTATTAGTTGGTTGCTCTTGTTTGAAGACAAAAGAAAAGCTAGACATGCTACTAGAGCAACACGACAAATAAACAAGCATTCATAATTGGGTAATTATTCGGTCGGTTTCTCGTACACCCGCCCACCCATATGTATAATCACGGATATAACTAAACATTGTGAGATACTTACAAGCTTGTTGTCATTCGGGTTGAGAGTGATTCAGTTTTAATTATGAAAGTTTTTGTTGCTGTAATTGTAGGCTTGCTCGTTGGTTTTATATTTGAGGAACTTTATTTGATACAGTAGGTAGTGGTATTCTGGTGGGTCTTTTTGCTGAAATGATCGGTTCTAAGTCTTTAATCAGTTCCATGCCTAAAAGGGGTGAGCACATAACAGAAATACAGACACAGGTTCAATCAAGGTGGGAAAATGATTACTAAAACTGTTTATTTTTTATTTTCACTACGGCTCTAAATTGAAGAATTAAGGCTTATTCAATTTAGAGGTTTTGGAGAATGGCTTTTTCCAATAATCCATCGATAGGTATAAACTTGGGGATATTATAGCTCAGGCAATGAAGTTGGCCTCGCAATGCAACTAGTTTGTCACAGTTTATCCGCTTAACCTCCCAGTCCGGAGGCAAAATAGACTGGTACACCTGTTCGGCCCGGTTTTCAATCGCGGGATCCACATTACTGAAAGATGGCATCAGTAGGGCTCCGTTTGCCAAAATAATATTCGTGTATGAACGCCAGTCATTTCCCGATTGCGGGGGCATCGGTATCCGTTTGACGGTAATTGGACCGTCTGAAGTGGTGTAGGATGAAACGATCCTAGCTGCCTCGTTTAGAATGGCACTGTTTTCTGAATCAACTGCCGGGTCAATCTCGGCCACAACCGCGAGGTTTTTACCTAGCATGGTCATGAACATATCAATGTGTCCATTGGGTTCACTCTTTAAATGGTTCACGGCACATACCCCATTCACACCGAGGAAGTCACTGAACATACTGATCAGCTGTTTATTTGTGTACTCCCCCTGTTGGTTTACGCTTATTGTTTTGGCAGAGGTGATGAGCAGACCATCCCCGTTGCTGATGAAATTACCACCTTCCAAAATCAGGGGAATCGAGCGAACTGGCAGATCGAGCATCCTGGCTAGTTCAAAGCACATGAAATCATCCTGTTTTCTGTTCTCTCTCATCGTGCGTGTGTGGTACTTCCCATCAACCATAAATGCATTCTCCTGATCGTACCGTAGGATGAACGGGGCATAGTCTCGTATCCAAATTGAATTAGATGGAATAATTAAAAATCTCATGGACTCAGGTGGCAGGCCCATATTTCTAATCATTTTAGCTCCACTTCTTGCCTGTGCCTCTGTGGAAACTACTCCAAAGAGCGGAACCCGTTGGTTCACCGCTCTCGCAATTTCCCCGTAAAGTTCGGGAATCAAGTTAATCTGATTGTGGCAGCCAAGTAGAATAGCACTTTGTTTTCTAAATTCTGCCACCGGAAAGAAATCCTCCGGTTGTGGATTGGGTATGACCTTCCGAGATGTTTTTTCAGCCTTAGTGAATTGACTATTCTCAGATTGCTCTTTGTCGGATAAATACCTTACCCCAACATATATTCCACTCATAAAAATGAGAATAGCGAAGAGCGAATATCCGTATCGGGAAAATGGATTCCCACTTGATTGCCCCCAGTTGTTTTGAGCTTGGTTGCCGCCCACCGAATCCGGTTCTGAATGATCACCTTTCCGAGTTTCTTTTGGCGGTTGCTTATTGGCAACAAACTTTTTCTTCTTTCTGTTCAATACTTCCACCCTTGCAAAGGAGTATCCGTGCGAACGGATTCAGCGTTTGTAAGGCCTGTGGAATAAAAAATATAATTAGTAGGTAAATAAAAAATGTAGAGGTCCATCAGCAAAAATAATATATGTAATCCTCTTGGGTAGAAGGCAAGATAACTAGCACAAAGTATGATACCATTAAGCCAATCTTATCAGTATCAAGATTTAATAGTATGTACTATTTTAATTAGGACAACTATTTATAATAAAGATCAAAAAAATATCACACTGTTTTGAAAATTAGTCTAGAAACAGTGTATCCAAATGCTTTTTAGGGTTCGGTTACCATATCCCATCTATGTACATATAAACACAATAGAATATGTATAGATATCTACAAACTTGTTGTCACTTTTGTTGTCACTTAGCCTGTTTTGAGGTATCGAAAACGGCTGTAAGTCATTGTTTACCATGGGTGGTGGCGAAACCCAGAATCGAACTGGGGACACAAGGATTTTCAGTCCTCTGCTCTACCGACTGAGCTATTTCGCCGTTCCACCAAAAGTTCTAAAATGAGAAATTTCAGGGCGATGGTCAATTATGAAACCTCTATCTTTTTTCTCTTTATGATTTTGAATGGTTT
>JABGWU010000276.1 GCA_018645475.1 Opitutia bacterium | reverse complement strand
GCCCATGGAGGGGGACGCGGCCTCTACTACCGGAGCCAAATCTTTAACATCCAATTCATTAAAGTCGGGTAGGGTGATGTCAGAAATTGCAGTGGTTCGAAAAGTTTGTTGAGTAGAAGGTTGAGCCTTTTTCTGTCTTTGCATCAGTTTGACTACTTTCTGTTTTTCCTGTTTTTGTGCGGCTGGAGCAGTACCTCCATCAGAAAAGTCAGAATTTCCTTCCCCACTCAGTGCAATGCCCATCATCATCCCCCAAATAGACGCCATAATAATGGTGAGGAAAAGAAGGGATACTAGGAGGCTGTTAAGTAAGCGGTATTCCCGCATATATTTACTAAAAGTTCCTTCCAATGGAGGAGCAACGGATACCGGTTCGTACTCTTGTGTATAGTCCCCCTCAGGAGTTTGTGTGTCTTCCGAATATATTTCTTCTTGATCCATGCACTGAAGCAATCAAATCAAAGTAATATTTACAACAAGATTTTAGACTTTAGTGGTTGGCATGTATCGATAATAAACTTCTAGCATTAGTATCGCCATGGTTGTTCTGTAGACATCGGTATCTCCGTGAAAATGGTTACCATGTTTCCAATGTCCATCTTCAGTTTGATTAGAACAAACAGTTTGTTGAAAATCTTTATTCCAAGCTTTCCAATATTTTGAACCTCCAGATATTCCTGTTGCTTGGAAGCAGGCTTGAGCATTGTAATACCAACCATAAACATCCACCTTACTCCATTCTTTTATAACAGCTTGGTTTTGAATAATCCATTCGAGTCCTTTTTCTGCCTCTTCTGATTTTGCATGTTTCCAAATTTGAAGGCAAAGCACTCCTGCTCCGGTCAAACTGGCTTTGCCCCCTTTTCCTCGTTGGTAAGCAAACCTACCCTGTGCGTCCTGACACTCTTTTACATATTTTATAGCCTTGTCCATTGCCTCATCTAAACCAGAAATTTCAATACCAGTGTAAGCGGCTGCTTTAAGTGCCTGTATATTCCACCCTGCGACTGATAAGTCAGTATGTGCAGCAGGACCCTTCCCGTAGGCATAAGCCCAACCGCCATTTTCATTTTGCCCCTTAATAACAAGTTCGGTCGCTCGTTTTGCAAATTCTTCTAATTTTTTAATTTTGGTCATTGTGTACGCTTCACACAATGCGTAGGTGCGAATAGGGTGGGAGTAAGAACCTCGATTGCCTGCACCAACCGATTCGTCAGGTGGCATGGATGTAATATATTTAATGGCTTTTTGTACCGTTGGTCCAAAATCAGGTGAATCTTGCAATTCGCAGTGTCCAAGAAAGCAAAGGAGTGCCATTCCAGTCATCGCTTTTTTGTGATGAGCATCAGCTTTTATGGGATTACCATTCTCATCTTTATCCTTGTCACCCCATGAACCGTCAGCGCCTTGCGTGTTTTTCAGCCAATTTAGCCCCTTAACAATCGCAGTTTCAGTCATAGTTTTGCCACCACCTGATTTCAAACGGGCAATCCTTTTTTGAGGATCACAGCGCTGTTGCATAGTCTTAGGTAAAGCTAAGCCGATCCCAGCCATGGCTTTTTTCATTTGATCGTTATTCATCCCCGTAGTGCCCATGGAGGGGGAAGCGGCCTCTACTACCGGAGCCAAATCTTTAACATCCAATTCATTAAAGTCGGGTAGGGTGATGTCAGAAATTGCAGTGGTTCGGAAAGTTTGTTGAGTAGAAGGTTGAGCTTTTTTCTGTCTTTGCATCAGTTTGACTACTTTCTGTTTTTCCTGTTTTTGTGCGGCTGGTGCAGTACCTCCATCAGAAAAGTCAGAATTTCCTTCCCCACTCAGTGCGATCCCCATCATCATTCCCCAAATGGAAGCCATGATAATGGTAAGAAAAAGAAGGGATACCAGTAAGCTGTTAAGTAAGCGGTATTCCCTCATATATTTACTGAACGCTCCTTCTAAGGGCGGTGCTACAGTTACGGGATCGTATTCTTGTGTATAGTCCCCTTCGGATCTTTGATCATCTTCGGAATAAATTTCTTCTTGGTCCATAAATATTGAAATTTAATAATTTGAGGTTGTATCTTAATATGCAATACTAGGTTTACTGCGTCAAGTTTGCAGAAATTTATTTTGTAAGTATGATTTTTGATTGGTCTTATATCCTGTAAATTTAGTAATATGAGTTGTGATTACTGATACAGGGTTTCTACATACACTTATGGTTTTAAGTTTATTCTTCACTTGCGGATTGTTTGGTGCGGAAGAAAATGCATCGAAATTACCAGAAATAATAAAAATTAAAGAAGGGGTTTATAAATTTGGATCGGTGTTGATTAATCGAAAAATGAACTCGCTTTCCATTCCCGCAGTTTCGAATCAAATAAACGGATTAGTTGAATATGGTATCGTTCATGAGAATGGTAAAATTCATGAATCTCTTTTTCGAACTAATATAAGGCCTCAAGTTTTCCAGACCTCGCTTCTCTTGCTTAAGGCAAAACCGATAGGCACTTATTTTGATAATTTATGGTCTGAGAATCCCAAACTTATTGATTATTCAAAAAATTGCTTCGAAATCTTGGTTTTTTGGGAAAATAATGGAACAAAATACGAGAAGAGAATTGAAAAACTTTCGATTAATCAAAATCGAAATGGAAATGCCCAAAAAAAATCATTTATTTTTACCGGTTCAAGAATGGTAGAAGGTACTTTTTTAGCGGAATCATCAGGATCTATATTAGCAATCTATGCTGACGATAGTGCCATTCTCAATAATAGTGATTATGATAGTGCAAATGATGATGTATGGACCGCGAACGAGAAGGAAATGCCTCCATTGGAATTACCCGTTACCATTCGCTTCAACTTGCCTATGATTTTGAATTAGGATAACTTATTATCACATCTTATGAAAATATTAATGCACATTTTAACTATTTGGTTATGCCTAATTGTCTTTCCTGTTGTCTCTCTGTTTGGAAATCAGACAATTTCTATAAAGCAGGAAATTGAGAGGGCTTTGTCAAAGGGTGTAGGATGGCTTAATGGAGAGCAGAACCGGACATCGGGCAGTTGGGGCGAACCAGATTATCCTGCTTTGACGGGACTTGCCTTGCGTGCAACTATGGGACACCCTGATATACAATTTGCTAAAAAGTATGCATCCAATCAAAAAAAAGGGTTCGCGTTTTTAGTTTCGAAAGTACAATCCGACGGAGGTATTTATGGAAAAGGTTTAGCGAGTTATAACACCTCCATCTGCTTGATGGCTTTTTTACAGACCAAAAATGCTAAGTATGAAGATATTATACAAACGGCACGTCGTTTTTTGATTAACCAGCAATCTGATTTTGATACCAAAGGTGAAGGGGACAACACCTTTGACGGTGGAGTGGGATATGGTTCTAGGTGGGCACATTCTGACTTGTCAAATACTCACCTTGCAATGGAAGCTCTTTATTACGCCAAAAATTCATTAAAATTGAAAGAGGGGCAAAACCTTGATTTAGATTGGGATGCGGCAATTTCATTTGTCTCTAAATGCCAAAATCTATCTGCTACAAATAAAGAGAAATGGGTTAGCAAACACAAGGATGATCAGGGCGGCTTTGTTTATTTTCCGGGAAGTAGTATGGCAGGCGAGCGGGAACGAGAAGATGGATCTATGGCATTGCGCTCTTACGGTAGCATGAGTTATGCGGGACTGCTTAGTTTTATATATGCTGAAATGGATCAAGGTGATTCTCGTCTACAAGCAGTTCGTGAGTGGTTAGAAAAAAATTATAACATTAAAGAAAATCCTGGAATGGGGCAGCAGGGATTGTATTATTATTACCACACGATGGCTAAAGCTCTCACATTAAGTGGCATAGAAGAGATTGTGGATGAAAAAGGTAATAAAAGAGATTGGAGAAAAGAGTTGGTCCTCGAGTTGTTGAATAAACAAGACCCAAATGGGTACTGGTTAAATGAAAATGGCCGATGGTGGGAAAGAGATCCAGTTCTTGTTACTTCCTACGCTTTGTTGGCACTCGAACGTGTTTATTACGATTTGTAGTAATTTTTATGAAATCATTTACTTTTTGCTTTTTGGTATTGGTACAAATCCCCTTTGTCACTTTTGGTCAAAAGGGCTCAGAGCAATTCGCAAAAATTGGCTCTGATTTTATATTCTCAGATTTGCAAACTGGGGATACGCGAAAGGAAGTTATGCAAAAACTTCGTGATGGTGGTTTTATTCAAATTTATGAAGAACGGGATAATGGTTTAATTAAAAGTACTTTTCGCTTAAATGATTTTCGATATGAATTGGGCGCAAAATTAATCAATGATAAACTGGAATTCTGTTTAATTGATGGTCAGAAGGGTTGGCAGTTTTCATTTTATGAAGATGTAGTTGAGCCCCAATGGAGAAATTTAAGAGAAGTGCTTATTAAAACATACGGAAAAAACAGGGATCATCGTGATTTTCCTGAACTGATCAAGGTTCCATTGAACGACAAGGGTGGATATGTAACAGACACTTGGGATACCAAAGATCGTTTGATTATGTTAACCGTGCTATTTTTTGAAGTGAAAGATTGCTGCACGAATCAAATGGTAGAGTATTCATGTTGTACACTTCTGATTCAACCTAAGAACAAGGGTTAATCATTCTTTGAATGGGTATTTTTTCTAAATTTCAAAAAGGTTTTCAAAAAGGTGCTTCAGTAATTCAGGGCGCACTTGATACTATTTCTGGAAAAGGCCGATTGGATGAAAGTACTTTGCTTGATATTGAAGAAGCTTTTTATTCTAGTGATTTTGGAGTAGAAACGACCGAGGAAATTCTAAATTCGATTCGAGAATCTCATCGAAATGACAGGGATCTTAGAGCAGAAGGGGTTGGGCATATAGCCCGCAAGATTTTACATGATACCTTGGAGGGTTCTGAAGGTGGAGATTGGCTGGGCAAAGCAAATGGAAAGCCAGAAGTTCTTTGTTTAATTGGTGTAAATGGTTCAGGAAAAACTACCACATGTGCCAAGTTGGGTTTTCAATTAAAAGCTAAGGGGCGTACAATTATACTTGGTGCCTGTGATACTTTTCGTGCAGCCGCAACGGAGCAACTTAAAGCTTGGGCAAGTCGTCTGGACCTAGAGATTGTTTCGGGGCATCATGGAGCAGATTCCGCGGCGGTTGCCTTTGACGCTTATTCTGCCGGAGAGTCCCGTGGTCGAGATCTTGTGATCATCGATACAGCTGGGCGATTGCATGTAAAAGAGGGGTTGATGGATGAATTGGCAAAAATGAAAAGAGTTTTAGGTAAGCGTAATGAAGAAGCGCCTCATCATTCATGGCTGGTTATTGATGGATCGACTGGGACAAATGGTATTGAGCAAGCCCGTGTCTTTCATGAGAAGTTTGGTTTAACCGGTTTAGTGGTTACCAAATTAGATGGCACTGCAAAAGGTGGTGCCTTAGTAGCCATTTATCGAGAACTAGGGTTGCCCATTTTTTATGTCGGTCTGGGCGAGTCTCCGGATGATCTCCAGCCTTTTTCAATCGATCAGTATTTAAACTCTATTTTACCAGAGGTGGAAATGCAGGTGGCAGATTAATATTTAATCGGATGCCATTTCTTAAAAGTAAGCAATGAGTGCGGAAGTATACAAAATTTTAAAAGTTGGCTTAAATGAACGCACTTACCCTATTTACATCGGGCATGATCTGGGATCCATGATTTATAAGTCGTTTTTGGAGCATAAAGATCAGGGTAAACAAGTGGTTGCTTTAATTGATGAAGGTTTAAAAAAAGAAGCACCTTTATTTGCGGAAGATTTACTTTCTTCTGTTTCAACCCTCCAATTACCAAGTGGAGAGAGTACAAAATCAGTTCTTTTTTTATCAAGAATTTGGGATTTTCTCGCCAATGAGGGTGTAGATCGATCAGGGGTTCTTTTTGCCTTGGGGGGAGGAGTCACAGGAGATCTTTCAGGTTTTGCTGCAGCTTCTTATTTGCGTGGCATGGATTTTTATCAGGTCCCTACAACTCTCCTTGCGATGGTGGATAGTTCGGTGGGTGGAAAGACAGGAATTAATTTGGACGCAGGGAAGAACTTAGTGGGTGCTTTTCATCAACCAAAAGCAGTTTTTATTGACCTTGATTGTTTAAAGACTTTGCCAGATCGCGAATTTTCAGCGGGGATGGCTGAGGTTATAAAGTATGGATTGCTTGGCAATAAATCACTTTATCAAAAACTACAATCTTTCCCTTCACCCTTGAACTCAGAATCCCAGGAATTGCCAGGAATTATTGAAACCTGTTGCTTAGATAAAGCAAAAATTGTGGAAAGCGATGAAAGAGAGTCCATTGATTCATCGGGCGGGCGGGCTCTTTTAAACCTTGGACATACTTTTGCACATGCGATTGAATCTGTTGCAGGTTACGGTGAATATCTTCATGGAGAAGCAGTTTCCATAGGCTTGGTCTGTGCTCTTCGATTATCGCTGATGTCAGGTCATTGCTCGAAATCTGATGAGGATGGTCTTATAACTTTATTACAATTATATGCTTTGCCCACAGAATTAAAGGTGAATTTATCAATCCAAGCTTTAATGAAAGCCATGCAGTCCGATAAAAAAATAGTTGCGGGCAGTATTCGTTTTGTAGCATTGAAAAATATCGGAGATGCATTTCTAAGCTCAAATTTCAATTCAGATCATATACAAAATGTTTGGAGTACTGTAGGGGCAAAGTAAGCCCGAATCTCTCATGGATGTTGAGCACGATTTGATGGAAGCTTACTTTGAGAGTAATGGATTTCTTGTTCGACAGGCGGGAAAGCCGGATACATTTTCAACTAGAAAAAAACAGGAAGCATTAATGACCTTAGCAATATTTAACCCTGGTGTTTCAGAAAATCTTCCCGGAGTCGGTTTTAGGCTGTACACCAGTGATTTAATAAAAATAAGGGCAGGTCTTGTTTCTTTGATCGGATGGGGCAATTCGGATTTTACAAATGGTATGTTAAATAATGACAGTTCATTGCTGAAATTTTTTAAAAATGAGGCCAAGGGAAATCGCTTGGAATCGAGTTTTAATCCTAGCCCGGAACTCGCTGAGAGTGGAATGGGGTCTTTTTTACGATTACTTGTTGTCCCAGCTTTACCCCGAAATGAAGCAAAAGTAGGTGAAGTTTTTAGGATTCTTAAAGAAACTGGAGTCGATGGCATTTTAACATTGAGGTCGATGCTTGAGAATTTGTTGAGGCAATCCGAACCCACAAAAATTTACAATGGGAAGCCCTTTTTTCAGGTTTTAAAATTGATGAAAGTCTATGAACTTGCAAAAGAACCTCAACTTGAGATGTTTTAATAAGATGGAATCTCAAGTTCATCCGTCTTCAATTGTGGATTCTACTGCAATTTTACAGAAAAATTGTAAGGTTGGACCTTACGCTATAATCGAGGAAGGTGTAATCTTAGGGGAAAACTGTGAAATTGATGCACATGCAATAATCAAAAAAGATACGGTGTTAGAAAATAATGTTAAAGTAGGGCATTTCGCCGTCATAGGAGGTGATCCTCAGCATTTAACTTTCGACCCATCGGTAAAATCAAATGTTCACATCTGTGCTGAAGTTCGCATTGGAGAAGGAGTCACCATTCATCGATCAATTTATCCAAATGGGGTTACTAAGATTGGTTCAAGATCATTTTTAATGGGGTATTCTCATGTTGCTCATGATGGAGACCTAGGAAATGAGGTAATTATGGCGAATGGTGCCTTATTGGGTGGTCATGTTACCATTGGTGACTTTACCTTTATCGGAGGTGGTGCAGGTGTTCATCAATTTGCAAGAATCGGTGAAGGGGTTATGATTGGAGGTCTTGCTGAGGTTTCCAAAGATGTTCCGCCTTTTATTACGATTTCGGGTCGTAACCAAGCTTGTGGATTGAATCTTGTAGGTATGAAGAGAAGGGGTATTTCTAATGATGAATCCAAAGTATTGAAACTAGCTTACCGATCAATTTTAATGAAGGTAGGAAACCCCTCTGTTCATGCCCAGAAATTTTTAGACGAGAATAAAGTTTCAAGTAACTCCAAAGCTATTAATTTTGCTGAGTTTTTTTTAACCGAAAATCGTGGTTTTGTAAAAAGTAAGTCTAGCATACATTAACTTATTCAAGTTGAAATTAATAGAGGATTTTCATAAGTTAAAACGATGTCGGAATTATTGGAATTGCCAGTGGGTGTAAGGGAAGGGAATGAAAAACTTGTTCAAGTTTCCCCATCTGCCGCTGTTAAAATATTTCAATTGATTGAGAGGGAAAGGAAGGGAGAGTTTTTACGTGTTCGAATAACAGGAGGCGGTTGTAATGGATTATCTTATAAAATGAAATTTGTTAGCGAACCAAAGGAAGGTGACATCTATGTTTTAAGTGAAGGCGTCAGAGTTTTAGTTGATTCAAAGACGGCATTATACTTAAGGGGAACTCTCTTGGGGTATTCCGATAAGCTAGTTGCAGGTGGTTTTAAATTTTCCAATCCGAATGCAAAAGCTAGTTGTAGCTGTGGTGAAAGCTTTAATCTTTAATTATCTTACAAAATAGGCTTGCTTAAAATGTCACTTATTTATGGAATGCTCCTTTAATATATTATTCTTATTCATCAATTGTAACTTTTGACAATTCATAATCTCAGCTAACCCACATGGTTAAAAAACCAAGTGGAAAAAATAAAAGACGGTATCAAAACCGTGATTACATTCGGAAGAACGATAAAATTCGAGCAAGAGAAATTCGAGTTATTGGACCAGACGGAGAAATGCTTGGGGTGATGCCTCCAGAAGAGGCTTTGAAAATAGCTAAGTCTCATTATTTGGATTTGGTTGAAGTTGCTTCCAATGCAGTTCCTCCTGTGTGCCGTATTCTAGAGTTCGGAAAATATAAATACGAATTAAGTAAGCAAAAAAGGAATAAAGAAAAAACTTCTAAGAGGGTTAAAGAAGCAAAATTTAGACCACGGATTGAAGAGCATGATTATGTAACCAAGTTAAGAAGGTCAGAAAGGTTTCTTCATCAAGGAAATAAATTGAAGATTACCTTGATGTTCCGTGGGCGTGAAATGGAACATATCGATCTCGGTATGAATCTTGTTAAACAAGCAATCAAAGATTTATCTGGAGTAGGGAAAGCAGATGATACTCCAAAGTTGAATGGTCGTTTTATCATCGTGAGTTTATCTCCAATTCCTCAGCATCAACGAGTTCTTAAGTATAATACCCTTGATGATATTGATGTTGAAGAAGATGATGAGGATGATGAGGATGATGATGCTGGAGAAGAATTCGAAGATGAGGAAGTTGCGGAATCTTCCGAAAAGAACGGTTAAAGTTACGCCTAACTTAAACCTTTAGTATATGGATTGGAAATTCTTCCTGCTCGTTGCTGGCGGTGGAGCAGTCGGATCATTATTACGTGCGTGTTTAGGATATATCTTTCGATTTTGGTTACCTTGGCCAACTCTGCTCGTTAATATACTAGGTGCTTTTTTTATTGGTATTTGTCTAAAACACTGGGAGCAAAGTGGAGAAAGTGAAATTTTTCGGGCTTTTTGGATCGTTGGGTTATGCGGTGGATTTACAACATTTTCTACTTTTGGGCTGGATGCCTTGAATTTTTTAAAATCGGCACAATGGTTAAATGCTACTGCTTATATAAGTTTAAATCTATTCGGTACATTATTATCTATTTTGATCGGATTTCGATTCTATGCTTGGATTAATCCTTAGTATCCTTGCACCTTGCTTCACGGACTTCTTTGTGGCAAATTGAGGTTGTGATTTTAAGAGTTACAGTTTTTGTATTATTATGTGGCACCATGTTACTTGGTTCCGTTGCTCCCAATCCCTTTCTTAAACCGGGTTCAAATCGTAAACCTCCCCCCCTCAATAAGCCAGTCTTTCAGCCAAAGGCCATTGTTCGACCTGATGTTGCCAAGGAACTTGAATTTAAGGGATATTTTATACTTAAAGGCCAAGTTTATTTTTCTCTATTCAATAAAAAAGTAAATCATGGTGAGTGGATTAAGATCAGCGAAAAGACTTACGAAGATTTTTCGGCTCATAAATTTGATCTTCAATCCGAAACATTAACTATTCTATATGAGGGTCAGTCATTTGAATTGAAACTTTTGCAGTCAAAATCTTCAGGCGGGTTGCCCACTCCGAGAACGACAATTCCAATTCCCCCCAAATCAATACCTGGATTGAGCAAGGCGTCAAATCCTCGAGTTATGCCTCCAAAACCAAAGTCAAATCCGGTAATTCCATCATTTCTTGTAAATAAACCTACAAGTAGCCAATTTCCCGGCTCTCGAGTCGGATTATCATCTGGGGGCAGTTCGACAGGTGGAGGCCGATCAATGCTACCTGGTTTACCTTACCCGGGCTTTGTTCCAAGGAGGAATACTCCTACAAATTTAAATACTCCTTCCCCCAATCAACCTTCAAATGCGAATATCCCGAGTTCATCAATAGGATCTACCACAACATCATTGAATTCAGATTCAGGGTCTGATGTATCCACTAATCCATTGGTCTCTAATCGTACAAATGAAAATATAAATAATTCGAATGGTGAGATTGATTTGGATAATTTACCACCACCACCACCACCACCCAATATTTTACCTCCCAGTCCTCCTCCTAATCTTGTTCCTGCACGTGAAGATTAAAAGTATCTTTTTTATATTTTTACTTATTCAGTTTTATCCATCTATATTCGCAAATGAGCGAAGGATTGGAAAATTGAATACTTTAGATTGGGATAGTTATTTTAGTCTAGGTTCTAATTCCTTTCCGTATTCACAAAGTGTAAGTTATCCGGATCTTTCTTCAGTGGGAGCCGTGGTGAGTGGTGATTTATATGGAACCGGCACTTTAATCGCCTCAAACATAGTAATGACAGCAGCTCATGTTTTGAAGAATACACTGTTTGATCCGACTCCCGACCCTTCTTCTTGGGAATTTGTTTTGTATACAGATTATGAGAATGCACCCAATGATAAAAAATATTCGGTTCAATCCATACAGCTTCATCCAGGTTGGAATAAGCGATTGTCTCAAAAAAAAGGATTGGGAGATGGGGATGAACTAGGAGTTGATATTGCTTTGGTTTTCTTAAAAACCCCTGTAACTGGAGTATACCCCGCAAAACTTCCAAATGGAGAGCCAGAAACTGTTGGGAGCCGAATTGTCCTTGCAGGTTATGGAACAACGGTGGATGGAGTTTCTGGTGTGATCAATAGTAAAAATAGTATAAGAATCGGAGGAGAAAATATTCTGGACAGGACGGTCGTTGAAGTAGATGCACCCAGTGTTGCAGAAGGGGAGAAAGGGGGGCTTATCGCAGTTGATTTTGATTCTCCGCAACAAGATAAAAATACTTTGGGATCGAGTGCAAGTATTGTGGATTATTTAGGTTCAGGAACCAGTTCCTCGTCACCGCTTACTCTAGAGGCAAGTTCTGCAGTTGGAGACAGTGGGGGGCCAGCTTTTTTATACACTAATCAAGCGTGGAGAATTGTGGGGGTTGTTTCTTATGGTACGTCCGATTCAACCTATGGGGATGTAACGGTTTACACCCGCGTTGCAAGTCAGTTGGAATGGATTCAGAGTAATTTACCTAATTGGACGCAGGCACGTCAAACTGTCTATAATGGTTGGTTCGAGCTTGATTGGTTTGGCTCTTTTTTTAGGTTAGAAAATGGCTGGAATTTTCATACTGTACATGGTTGGCTTTATTCGCCAAGTTCAACTGGAGAATCATTATGGGCATGGCAAGACGACCATTTAGGGTGGTGGTTTAGTGGCTTGGGCGTATACCCATATTTTTATTCTACAAATCTTAAAAAATGGATTTATGTGGATGTCGCTAGAACCAGCAGTAACACACTTTATTACTACGATTATGACCTCGTAGATTGGGTAGAGTATGATCGTAAAGCGTGAAATGTAACTCTCTCGATTAGAAGACTTTAAGAAATTTTATGGATCCAATTTTAAGTATTTTTAAAAAGCGGGAACTGCTCTGGCAATTT
>JABGWU010000275.1 GCA_018645475.1 Opitutia bacterium | reverse complement strand
GGTTCGTCACTTGGAGCGTCCGCGGGTGCGGGTTCGTCACTTGGAGCGTCCGCGGGTGCGGGTTCATCAGAAGGTTCGTCCGCCGGTGCAGGTTCATCTGAAGGTGCTGGTTCGTCACTAGGCTCATCAGATGGTTCATCCGCTGGTGCAGGCTCATCACTAGGCTCGTCGCTTGGTTCCTCTGCGGGTTCTTCACTAGGTGCGGGTTCAGCAGGTGCTTCAGCAGGTGCCTCAGCTGCTACTTCACTAACAGCTGTTGAAACTTCAGCCATTGAAACATCGGCAGTAGTCGCAACAGCAGTATCCAAATCCGCATCAATCGAAGCAAGATCAGCCGGTGGTGCGGGTGCAGGTACCGGTGGTGCAGAAACCGTACCGGTTGAAGTGACAGAAGGAGTCACTGCTTGTCCCGCAGTAACTGGAACTGGTTCAGGGGGTGGTGGCGCGGGGGGGGTAAACGCGATTGTCCCCTCAGGTACAGTAACTTTACTAGTAAAACCTCCGCCGGGAGCTTGTTTAATATTCATCCCGACACGAGTTCCTCGAATTCCTGCAGTACCAACAGGTGATTCAATATTAAAACTTGATTTCTTATCCAACTTTTTAATATCGACAACCATGTCACCAATATTCAAGTCGATTACAACATCAGAAGAACTAGGTTCGCCCTCTAACTCAGAAAGCTTAGTTGCACCGGGATCGAATTTAGATTGAGTAAATTTTTTGATATTAAGAACTGAATCAGCTTTAAGTGTTGAAACGGTGCCGTTTGATAACAACAAGACCACTTTAGCATTAGCACCCGTTTTAACTGTGTGCCCATCGAACAAAATACCTCCGGACTTTACCCTGTCAGGAGGAAGAGCGATACCGGTAACATTGTTCACTATACTCACATCACCTTCCAATTGAGCAATGATGATCGCACCTTTAGGATCCACAATTTCAGATGGAGTTACATTCTGAGCAAGTAGAAAACAAGGTAAAACTGTAAGATAAAAGGAATAGAGTAATTTTTTCATAACTTAGTAAATGTTATTTAATGAAAAGAAATTTAATAATACAAGCAATAATTTAAAAAAACTGAAACAAAATTCAAGAGATAGTTATTCTTAGCAGTACTCAGTAAAAAAATACATAAAAATTTTATTTTAAAATTTTAAAAACTTTACCCCAAGGAGATGCAAAAACTAATTGAAAATATTTGGGGTCTAGATTTTCCATAAGAAAACCTTGAATAAGAACACTGTTAAAAATTTCGTCATCAATAAAGAAGAATGCCGGTCTTAATTCATAACCCTTTGCAGGGATTTCTAATTTCTCATATTCATCAAACTGATGACCTTTGGAATGTTTGGTTGAGGCAAGTAAGGATTGTGGTTTCAAACCATGAATCTTGGCGACCTCTTCAAGTTTCATGCCCCCCTTTGGAATTTCATAGGTTCGACCGCCTAGAAAAACTGGTAAATTTGTTTGCACTAGGTGAAAACGAGCTTCAGGGATTTTGCGGGATGGTTGCCTTAGCATTTTTCCATTTTTGTACAGAGATCTATGAAAATTGAATGGCACAGGGTCTTTTATGCCCGGTATGCGTGCTAAACTTTTTGCAAGATCGGCTTCGATTCTGTATCCACCTCTCATATTTAATGTGAGCGTCTGACCAGACTGGGTAACCCAATCTGCTTGGGCCATATAGGGTTGATTAACTGGAAAGGGTCCCTTTTCAAACAAAGGGTGATTGTAAACATCTTGGTCAAACCTATCTAATAAAAATCTCTTAGCAAAACTGGAGCGAAAAGTTTCTGGAGAAAGAATAACGAGTTCTCCTTCTTCGCGAACAAACACAATTCTTCTAGCAGCAAGAGAATCTACATTTGCTGGAATATTAAGACCTCCCCAAGAAATAGAGTTTATTTGTTCACATTCCAGACCATCACCTTTGACTTCTAAAATTTGTCCATATGGGATAATACCACTTTTCTGTCCCTCCATTCGTAAAAAACCTCGACGGTCCAATCGATAACCGCCATCAAATACAATCGAACTGCCCTCTCGCCTACCGTTTTTCAAGATCATCATTGGAGGATCCCTGGAAGTAGAATTGCCTGGAGTATTACTTTGAGAGAAATACAAATTCCTTGAACTAAAGCTCAGAATAGTGGGGAAAATTCTTAGTATCTCGTAAGGTAAAAAAAGAAACACATCTCTCGTTTTCTCAGGAAGAGAATAATTATCGTCGGATAAATCATTTATAAGACCTTGGTAAAATTTTAGCTCTGGCGTACCGTCCTGAAAAATTTCTTGCACAGCTGTGCTATGAGTTGATTTTCCTGATTTTACTTTTTCCTGTAGGTCTACAAAAACTTCAGTCTTTAACCTAGATAAATTGGCTGCTCGTGATGGCGATTGAGAACGAAGAATTTCAGAGGTAAGAAAATTATCAAAAGTTTGATGTGCTGGAGATGTAAAGGTACGGGTATCCCCATAAAACCAACAACCCGATCCATAATCCCACCAAGTAACTACAAAATCATCTGGGTCGGAAACTTCATTCAATTTTTTTAAAACTTCGATGGTTTTAATCGGATATACCACATGGGAATTATAATTCTTGGCATGCTGAATATTTGGGAGTGCAAAAAAACAAACAACGAGTGCAGAAAGCCCCCAAGAACACCATTTTAAGAAGTCAGAAATCTTAGAAGAAATTTCCTTTGATCTTAACAAAAACATTCGGAACAAACCCCAAGAAATCACTAATGTCAAAAAGACCAAACCAATGGATGCGGCGTTTCCAACATGAACGGTGAATCGAAGCCCAACAGCACCCTTAAAACAGTAATATGCAATAGCTAAAAAAGGTATTGTCAGGCATAGCTCCCAATACCTCAGGATTAATAAGACCAAGCCTACGAAACCGAATATCGCCGTCGGCAAAATCAAAGCAACACTTTTTTCACTTCCTGGTAAACACCTCGGACACGAACATGACGGAGCATCAGCAAGAATTCTGTTACGCACAACATCAGGTGGAATTTCACTTGCCTCTCGAATCGTGGTTTTAACATCTTTGAAATGAAGATGGTAATTGGAGGAAGAAGGAGAGTTTCTCTTTACACTTCCCCCTGCAATTACAGAATAACTCTCAAGCTTTCCAGTTATTTTGGACCAAGTTCCAGAAAAAGGACCTACATTAATAAATGGCGTAATCCCGAAAGCAAACAGAAGAATCAATAATAATGTCGATGTCTGAATGATACGAATTCCAAACAACTTACCCTTATCATAGGAGACCTTTCCGTCACGGGATTGATCCATTTCAAAACCGATTGGAGGATCCTCTGGTTTAAACAAAAATTTCAAAGCAAAATAAAGCAAAATGGGTAGAATTAAAGCCGCAATAAAACTACCAGAACTGTGCTCTACATTAATTCCCGTTGACCACGATTCAAAATAAAGAAACCATCCAAAAAAAAGTGTGGATATACAGGCAAATCGGAAAGAAGGAATTTTCTCTAAATCAAGTCTTGTAAATTTCTTTACGGAACGAAAAAACACAATTAAATCGAGCAAGGCAATCCCCCAACGCAAAGCCATAAAGGATATCGCCATTGAACAGGTTATTGCTTGTATCGAACCGTAGAAGAAACGTCCTAAATATAGTGCAATAACTCCGGACAAGAGATACCCCAAAGATTCTTTTCGAGAAGCTGCAATTAAAAAATACAACGCAAATGCTGGAAGTGTAATCGAAAACATATCCGTGTCATAATATCCAGCCAATGTACGATTGTAATAACTGTGCGTAATACCAGCTAAGCACGCAGCAAAAAATCCCCAGAGAGAACTTCCATACAACCTTCCAATCAAAACAATTGGAATACAAACGATTCCGGCAACATAAACAGGAAGCCAAAGTAAGAGTAGTTCAATATCAAGAGAAGGAAAAAACTTAAGCAACAGGTACGGTAGATAGGTTATCATTCCGTTCTGGTAAACACTTGGTATCAAGTGATTATTTTGATGCATGCCCAGGTTGGCTTTTTGTAGAATGCTACCAAAATAAAAACTATCATGCGTATTCGGTAATGCTACACCATTTTTCACCATGTCAGCTCGTAGATATTGAACTTCACCGCTCTCGTCCACATAGTTAGCTTGTGCAAAATCTATCCATTCCAATCGAACCCAAAAGCTCAAAAGATAAGCAGTAACAATAAATAGAAGAGTTACAGACCAATGTGCACGATCTTTAGGCAACTCCACAAAACCCGAGAAAAAACCTCTATTTTCTAGCGATTTTTTAAAATCAAAAAGTTTCATAATTAATACTAACTTTTCTCTTTAATTTTCACTAAAATAAATAATGTTTTCTAGCGAAACTTTTTATTCAAGCCAAAAAGTGCTTTATTCAAGGATCCCAACAACAGGTTTGTTTTACCTGAATCAAATGAATTTCCCAGTGTAGTCCTTGATCCATTATGAATTCGTGCCCCGAGATTCTTCACATGGAAGGCATAATCATTATTTACCATTATACCTAAAAGTTCTCCTTTTTGAGAAAAGACTAAATCACCCTTACCAGGATCAAACTCGCCAGTAACAAAAGCGAAATTTGTGTGTCTTACCTTTATATAACGGGAATCTCTCTCATCTCTAACAAAATCAGTTTGACCGAAACGCGCATCTTTTGTGTCAACAACAACGGCTTCTGAAAAAAGATATGGATTTTGAGGGGCCTTAAAAACTTCAATTTCTGAAGTCTTTGCCAACTCTTTAGGGTTGATATAAAGGGGCACAATAAGGATTCGAGGGTCATCCATAAAAGCAACCTCTTTAATCTGAATGACATCCTTTAGTTTTGGACCAGAAATTTGGCCAGTAACCTGGGTTAACTTTCGTGGGAAAGGTTCCAGGCGAAATGGACTCGTTCGAGCATGCACAAGCGAGTAAGCAAATGAACCATCTACCATAATAATCGTATCCATCTCAAAAGTTTCTTTCTTTACAGCCCCCATAAAGCCCCCTTTGTGCGTAAAGTTAAGCTCTAATCTAATCTTATTTTCTTCGTATCTAGTAAAAATTTCGTTTAGGGACTTTGTTTGGACCTCAGTCAATTTTTTAAAATTTTCTTTCTGCTCCGCAACGGATGTCTCTACTTTTTGATTTATATTTTCCACCTTCGACCCAACACCGGCCATCTCCTCACTCACCCCATCAACCGTCTTCTTGACTCCCGCCATTTCTTCACCTACCCGAGAGACATCCTGCTTAACGCTGTTCACATCTTGAGTTACGGAAGTTATTTTGTCACCTACTCCAGCAAGACCTTGTCCAACCGCTTTCAGATCATTCCCTACCCCTTGTAAACCAGCATTTAAAGATTCAATTTTCTTATCAATGTTATTGGTAGAAGCAATTAATGCATCTCCTCTCTTTTTCTCATCCTGCAAAAGGGCCTTTGCTTCAGCAGCAGCCTTTTCTTCAGCCTTTGCCTTCTCTTGAGATTTTACAAGTTCAATACGAAAAGCTTCTGCTTCTTTTTCTGTCTTGGCCTTCAATTCAGCCAGTTGGTCTGATTTCTTCTTAGCTTCAGCTAGGTTTTGAGCCAATAATTCTAGTTCTTTTTTGGAAGCAGCGTTAGTTTGCAAGAGAACTTCTCTCTTTTTTTCAATTTCTTCTCGCTTCCTTTTTAAATCTTCAGCTTCTGCTTGCGATTTGGTAATCTCCGCTTGCTTATCTGCAATTACAGCATCCCGAGAAGCAATCTGATTTTCTTTATCTTCAAGTTCCTGCTGTCGTTGGGCAATTTGTTCTTCAAGCACCATTTTCTGTTCGAGCAAATCGTCCTTATCACTGCTGAGATTTTCCAGTAGAGTTTCATTGGTTGCTTCCAACTCTGCAACCACATCATCATAACTTTCTCCATCAGAAATACGCTCGACCACTGCGGTCGAAACTAATTTTTGACCATCTTTTGCAATCGTAGCATCTTCAGGAACATCAAATCTTGCCAAAGCAAGAATGCTCAGGAGAAGAAAATCGCAAACTACGAGTAGTAAACTACGATTCATACCTCTTCTCGCCATCTTGCTTTACAAGCAAGTGATTACGATAAGGGCGAACAACAAAGATTTTTAATGCGGCTACAAACAAGATGCCAAATAAAGTGGATGTATAAGCTCCTATAAGGGCATCCTGCTTTACATCCAGAATCAGTAACAGGATTAAAGATAGAACCGTCCCACCCAACCCAACATACAATCCCAGATCGAACAAATTCTCCTCATTATCCAAGAGGGAAAGCTTAAGCCCAGGTTTAAGTTCCTCGTTTTTCACTTGAGAAATACGAGATAAACAAATCATGAATATTACAATCTGAACGAGAAGGAAAGCTCCCGCAATGATTGCCGTGACAATTGTTAGATTTTGATCCGCCATAGACTCCTCATTGGCGTAGGCGAGGAGATTCGCAAGCGCAAAATCAAATCCGGCTACAGAAATTTGACCTCTCGGTGTGTGTAAAAGGTTGGGCTCCAACGATAAAACAATAATTAAGGCAACGAAAATTGAACCCGAAAGTTTTACAGTCCATCGAAGGAAAAAGTGGCTATTGGATCGATGATGGGAAGGTTTTGGTAAAATATTTGCAATAAAAACGAAGAATACAAGGAGTGCGGACACGAGCAAAAAGATCTTAATAAAAAGTGCACTTCCACGATAACTATGTGAAAGAAAGGTAAGTATTTTTCCTCCAAACAATGGAAAAAGAGGGTTAACGATGCTAGATAAAAAACCTTTTTTGTTAATAGGTTTACTTCGGGAAATCAAATGAGATAGAGCATCTGAACCGAAACTCATGGCATGGGAAACATCCTCGAGTGCAGAAACGGCAGCAACTTTATCTCCATCACGTTCAAATACGGGATAACTTTCAATATAATTAAGTAATCCGGAAGGGTCAACTGAGAGCAGAGTTGCTCCGTAAATTATCCTAAGTTCATCCTCAAATTTTTTCTGAACTAATTTTTTCTCCTCAATCAACTGACGTAATTTGTTTCTACCCTCCTCTCTTTGATCGATAGGTAAAAAACCTAATTCCTGTTCTGCAGATTTGATCTTTCCGATAGCTTCAGATAAGGGTCGGTTACGCATTCGAATCAAAGCAGAAAGATCGAAAACTGCCTGCAAATCTGAGCAAGTCTGAGTTAATTCAGCCATTTGCATTAGGTTCATTTTACGTGCTAATTGATGAGCGGCCCAATAGAATGAACGAATACGCTCCTTGGACTGAAAATCTCCCTTGAGCATATTTTGAGATAGACGACCAATCTCATATGCAGTGTCGGATGAAAAATATTCTTTTTCGATAGACATAGCAGTTCCCACCATCATGGGAATCAAAATAGGGTACGGTAACCATCGACCATGCTTCTCAAACTCCCCTTGATTATTGACGATTCCACCAACAATTACCGCATATCCTCCATCATCCAATTTTCCAACTTTAAGCATACCTGCATTCCGACCGATATCGGCGAAATCGATCTTCAACGATGAAGTGTTCCCATCAGACTTTTCAACCACAGCATCAGGAGCTTTTCTTTGAATGGTAAAAATTTCAGCTTTGCTCGAAAAATCAGTTAAAAAACTTCGAGCATCCTTGATGCACAGATCCCGAATTTCAGCCTCTGATGCATTCTGATCAAATTCACCTGGAAAGCGAACACCAACAGACAGAACGACTCGGCGACCGGGGAAAAACGGAAAACCTTTCAATTCAGCTATTTTGACACCTGGGAACGAAGAAACTCGCGGATCTCCTAAAACTCTAGCCCAAAAATTCCCAGGACGCCCCTCTTTAGGAATTCCTTTTAAAAGTGCCTGTACATTGTCATTCGAACTATTCTTACTTAAGCGATCCCATAAATCTCCTCGAGTTGTAGCCCGATTATAAACAAAAAATGCTTCGAAACGCCCTCGTTTTAAATTATACTGATCTAAACCTCCAAAATAGTCTTTGAAAGTAAGCATGTCAAAGATGCTTCCGCCTCCAGAAATTGCAAGTTCTGGGTGGTCCTCTTTCTTTTTCTGTATCGCATCCCCAAATTCCTTTTTTTTGGTTAGCGAAGTTAACGGGAGTAGCATTTCTGCTGGGCCAAGGTTATTTTGTCTTAATTGCCGAACAATTTCCTGGTCAATGGTTTTGCTCCCCTGCCCTACATCTTGTAGCGTATCTTCCGAAACGGTAGAAAAGAAAACGGGGCTACCCAAACCAAGCACCCCTAAAACAAAGGATATTGGCAGAAGAACAACGCTTCCAAGTTTTGTCTTTTTTAAAGATTCCAAAATTACAAATTACGATTATATTCAACATTTTTATTCACGATCTTGCAATCGCATTTTGTTCACAATTATTAAGAAGAATTTAATTTCAAACTATGGCACTTAATATATCAATGTACGGTGAATCTATCCTTACTCAAAAAGGAAAAAAAATCACTGATTTCTCCAACGATTTAAAAAAACTTTATCAAGATATGCTTGATACAATGTACCGGGAGGAAGGTATTGGTTTGGCAGCACAACAAGTTGGACTTGCACTTCAATTCTGTGTAATTGATGTACCCAGTCATCCAGAATTTCCGATTACCTGCGTATTAGACGGAAACTCCATATCACCACAACTCTTGATGCCCATGGTGTTAATTAATCCAACTATAAAATTTTTACCAAGTGATGAATATTATTATGAAGAAGGATGCCTATCCTTCCCCGAGATTAAAGCTGATGTGGCACGCCCCGAGTTAATCATTGTTCAATATCAAGATATCGACGGAAGCACACATAACCTTGAGTGCGATGGATTACTTGGCAGATGCATTCAACATGAAGTAGATCATCTTAATGGAATTCTATTCATTGATCGAATGGAAAAAGATGCCTACACAGAAATAAAAAGAGATATTCAAGCTTTAAAAAAACAGACCCAAGCAATGATCAAGCAGAAAAGAAATAATCTTAAAAAACCTCGGGGTAATTCAGAATGAAAAGGACAACCCAACAAGGGAATGTTATTTTAGAAGTAATTAAAGAAGCTAAAAGACCGCTCACTCCATTAGAAATTCATCAAAAGGCGATGCAGGAAAGTCCTCGAATCGGAATTGCAACCACATACCGTCATCTAAAATCACTTTCAGATGATAATCAAGTTGTCGGAGTTGATTACCCGGGACAGCCTCCGCGCTATGAATGGGCAGACGG
>JABGWU010000274.1 GCA_018645475.1 Opitutia bacterium | reverse complement strand
CTGCGTGGGTGTAGTTCGATTCGAAGTAGTACCGTCTCCAAGTTGTCCTTCACTATTCCTTCCAAAACTCCAGAGACTTCCATCCGTTTTCAATATTAAGGAATGCTCACCACCAGTGAAAAATTTCGATAAGCTTGAAATCGAAGTCTGCGTCGGTGTATTACGGTTCGTAGTAGTCCCGTCTCCAAGTTGCCCTCTTGTGTTCATTCCAAAGCTCCAAAGACTTTGATCTGTTTTTAAGATTAAAGAAAAATAACCTCCAGCTGCAATCTTCGATACGCCAGAGGATAGAATCTGCGTCGGTGTATTTCGATTTGTCGTACTCCCGTCTCCAAGTTGTCCATAAGTATTTTGGCCCATTGACCAAAGACTTCCGTCCGTTTTTAAGATTAAAGAGTGAAAATATCCAACAGACACTTGTGAAACACCACTAGGTAAAATTTGCGTCGGGGTAGTTCGATTCGTTGTGCTCCCATCACCGATTTGACCATAGTTATTTTGTCCAAAAGTCCACAAACTTCCATCTGTTTTGACAACCAATGTATGCCTATGACCGCTTCCAACTTGTACGACCCCAGAAGATATAATCAGCGTCGGCGTATATCTATTTGTTGTAGTCCCGTCTCCTAGTTGTCCATAAGTATTCCTTCCAAAGCCCCAAAGGCTGCCGTCTGTTTTAATAATCATGGAATGTTCAGCTGCCTTTCCATGTAAAAAGTATCCAGTGCAAAATGCAGAAAGCATTAGGAAACAAGAAATCATCCCAAGACATTTTTGAAAAATCGAACGCCTTGAATGGTCCAACATCGATAGAACAACAAGTGGATGTCTTTTATCTGCCAACTTTTTCATGATTAAACCTTTGTTACTTTATTCTGATTGAAGAAAATAATAAATTTTATTGAATCAGTCGACCTAAATTAATGGAGGGGAAAGAATTAAAAAATTTGATCATTCAGCGTATCGACCAGTTGTAAAATCGTAAAAAAGGCTCAACTTCCCACTTCCCCTTAAAAGATATAACCAATTGGCTCCATTATGCTGCCATAAATATGGCCATGCCCGTTCAGCTGTCCAGAGCCAGCCTCTTTTTCTTGTCCAAAGCCAAACACCTTCCTGCTTATCTCCCACTGCATAAGCCCATCCCAGATCAGTATGATATATCCATCCGTTTACATGAACTGAAAAGGTACCCATCCATTCTGAACGCCACCAACCATTACCGATGGATTCCATCTTTGCATACCATGCATTTCGGTTAAAGTCTTCGGGAACCTTAATTTTTCGAAGGCTTCCCATGGTTTCACCTGCAATATTTTTTGCAAAGGCACGAAAATAATAAGTTCTGCCAGCTTCCAGCCCTTCATGAAGATAATAAAAATTTGCTCCTTCACTCATTGCAATTACTCGATCAGCATTATTCAAACGAATACTTGTTCCTAAAACAAAGCCAACTTGCTCAACTACAGAACCACCATCGTAAAGAATCTGCCCATGCAAACGAAAACCACCATTGGCAATCTTTTGAACATAATGGGTAAAAGGAATGGGTCTTAAAGCAACTGCCTTTACCGTGTGTTCCTTATTTGTGCTATCCTTTCCAGTTTGTTCATCCGGTTTTATTTCAGTTACTGGTTTAGTTCCATCATCAAGAGGGACATCGATCGTATCATCCTTGGGCGGATCATCTGGAACGGTATTGGGCACTTCCTCTTTTTCATCTGTCTGATTATCGGAGGGATCATCCACAATCTGGACCACAAAATCTTTCACCATCGACGCATTATGTTCATCCCGCACCTCCATTCGGATAGGAATTTGGGAAAATGTTTCAAAATCAAGAACAGCTGACGTCCGTAATGTCCCGTTTGCTTCGAGAGTGAAAAGGTTTTGGTTAACTTGGTTCTGGATACCCCATTTACCCAAAAGATATTTCTCGATTTGATTTCGTAAATTTTCGGAGGAATGACCCGGTAAAATAATGATTTCATTAATTTGATTCCTGCCAAAATGTTGACCATTCAGATATGCCCCGATTCTAAATGGCCCCATACCCTGAGAGGGAGTTAAATCAGATGAAAATAAGTAGGTTTTCCCATAATCAAGTACGCCACTAAACTCCAATCCGTTTATTCGTACTTCATTGGGGAAAGACTGGCTACCCCCAATGAGTGGCTTTCGATACGATGAATTCCATGAATTGAAACTACTTAAAGAAAAACCAGAATTTTGATGCCCAGACAATATGGTGGAAATCAAAGGATCAGTGCTATTAAGTTCAAGTAGATCCTGCTCTGATCGCAGATTAGAAAATACTATATAAACCGACATTGCACCCGATGGATTGAAACCCGGTACATCAAGAAAATCATCCACCCCGTCAAAAAATATCCCCCGTTCTGCTTTATCAAAAGTAGGCATTCGGGAAACTTCAAATTGAATTGATTTTTTAGAGCCAGCTGAAAGATCCGTCCATGTTCTTACCTTACCTGCCAATAAATCAAGATTTTGAAAAGAGGATGCATCCAGCCATAATTCAGGATTAAGATCTACAGGAGGTGAGGGATAAGTCACAAAACTCAATGGTCCACCCTCCGGATCCGTGGCAGCGAATGAGCCAACCACGGTTCCAATGGATTGATCTTCACTCACAACCAGAGGTGCATTTGAATTCAAATTAACCGGTGGATTATTTGAAATTAACGAATCATGCGAGCGGAAATACAAATCCCGGGATGGAAGAAGATCGGCCGCGAATAATTTATTGGAGTAGTTTTCTGAAGTAGTTTTTCCACCAAGTATGTAGACCTTGCCTGAAATTACTACACTTCCACCCGCATATTTTGGTTCAGGCAAATTACCACTATTGCTCCAT
>JABGWU010000039.1 GCA_018645475.1 Opitutia bacterium | reverse complement strand
CAACTTTTCTTCTTCATAGGCGAGGGCGAGAGCATCTCTGGCTTCTTTCCAGTTACTTTCGGTGAGAGAATTTAAAAATTTCTGGGATGAGGTCTTTCCAATTAGGAAGACATCGAGTTCCTGTTTCCAAGTCGGCTTAGCTACTAGGACTGACTGAGGAGGGGTGGCGAGTGATTGAGAGATGTCATCTTCGGATTCTTGATAAGAGATTTTTTCAACTTGGGTGGTCAATAAGGTAGGCTCAGTTTGATTATAGTCAATGGATTGGAAGTTGGTCTTTGATCCCATTGCTTTATTCTCTGACAAATCCGCGATGAGTTTCTCGGTTTTCAGAATGAATTCGCTTTTTGGTTCAATAACAATCTGTTCTTTATCTGTGTTGGTGGAAAGAAAAAGCAAAGGGATTCCAAGAACCATGGGCCCTATCCAAACCATTATTTTCCATTTTTTTTTCACAACTTAAATTATGAACAGATATTCTTGAGGTCAAACATGAGAGAAGAAGGAAAGGAAATTTATTTTAATAACTTATGGGGGATTATTTGATCAATTGATTTCCGAGGGGATTTTCATTTGTCACCGAACTATAGAATTTTCCCAAGGTGGTGAGTTTTCCACTTTTATCAAAAAGGGCGGAACTCGTACCCACCGCTTCATGAATTCCAAATGAGAACCACGAATATCCTGCAATCCAGTTTTGTTTTTCAATCCAAGGGAGAACATTTTTCATAAATTTGAGCACTTCCTTAGGGGAATGACTGTTTTGATCGACGTTCTTTGCCCCCCAATCCGCAACCGCAAATTCCGAGATCAAAAGGGGACGTCGACCATACACCTTATAAACCTGAACCATGCGTTCTTTAAAAGCTCTTGGACTGGTGCTTCCATACCAGTGGCCCCCAATATAATCGATGCGATAGTTCCGTTTATCTGCCTCGCGCATGAAATCACGCATCCAAGTTCCACGCACTCCCTGCGTGCTCTCATCGACATCACTTAATGGGTTGGCACAAGCCGGACTGCACAGTGGAATGTTAAGTTTCTCGAGCACGGGCCAATATTTCAAGGCTTCCTTGTAGGGCATATTGGCCTGTTCTTTTTTGTCAGGTTCATTAAACCCAAGCACACGTTTGGTCGTGCCTGACTTAATCTGGGGGACAATGTGTTTGTTTATGGATTGGAGGAAACCATCCATTCCCCATGCCCCCCAGGTCATAGGTATAAATTCCATTTTCTTAGGTTGTTGGTCAACCAGTTCCATTCCCCATGAATAATTCCAGTAGGATTGAGTGGCTTTTATCTTGGGGAGGTTTTCTTCCGAGCTTCCGCGTTGACCACTTTTTCGCAGGGTAAAGCAGATGCCTTTTTTTCCGGGAAGTGACAAGTTTTCTGGGAGCGGGTCCGTATCGATGGAAATTTCCGTTTGGGTGGCGGGACTAAGCTCTGCAATCCGGTCACGGGCGGCGGATGCAGGTTGCCACCACCATCCTGCTTTGTCGCGGCATTGTCCATAATTGAAGTCCGCAATCAGCATATAATATGCGGCCAGTGCTCCATCCCGGTCTCCTTTTTTAAAAAGGGCTTCCCCTTTGAGGTAGGTTATGGTTGCGAGTTCGTTGAGGGTTGAGTATTTATTTGCATCCTTCCCGCTAGGGAGTTTCGTAATTTGTTTGTTGGTTTTACGGGCGAGTTCGCCCCAGACTCGGTTTGCGTAATTGGCTAGTTTTTCAACTGAGTCCGAATCTTTTTTGCCTATGGCGTTCCAAGCTTTAACTGTTACTTGCCAAGGCTCTTCCGCCTGAATTTTTTGAAAAAGACAAAAAAAGAAAATATATAATATTACAGTTCTCATTTCGATACCATTAGGGCTTATTATTTAAGTTGTAAATTTCATTTAATTATGTCGATCAATTAAAACTAATTTGTAAATTAACAGAAATGAAAAAAATGATTTTCCTTTTCGACTTAGCTATCAGACCATTAATGAATTACTTTTTTATTTGGTTTTTCTTTATCATTTCGATCTCAAAATTATGTTCCGAGGAGAATGTTGGTTTTAGGCTCATGACATTTAATATTCTTCAGGGTGGAGGAAATGCAAAAAATGTTGGCTTTGGTGATGAATTATTCAATGGATCACGGATCGATGAAATCGTATCTGCCATCGAGATAGCCCGGGCTGATATTGTCGGGATACAGGAAGATTGCTCGAGCAAGTCGAATGTAATTCTAAATGGACTTGGCAAAGATTGGTTCCGTGCCGGATCAATTTATTCAAAGTTTCCGGTACGACTTATTCGCGATGATCGATTTCTAGATATTGTGGATATTAAGATCACCCGTTCTCAAATTGTACGAGTGGTGAATTGTCATTGGTGGCCCAATAATTATGGACCATTTCTCGCTCAGGAAAAACTGAAAGCCGATCCCGAAATTGATCTGAGGACTTTAAGCAAAATCATTGAAGAAAAGGGTGCAAGGCGAGGGGGCGTAAGGGGGTATGAAGCAACCGTAGAACCTGTCGTTGAAGCAATTAGTGAAAAAAGAAAAATATTTTTAGTAGGTGATTTTAATGAACCTTCCCATCT